>JBEKMW010000064.1:0-25578 GCA_049523455.1 Verrucomicrobiota bacterium
AGCGCGCCATGGCCGCCCGCAACATGACCGCCGCCCGCAATACCCCCATCGTCGCCGCCATCCCCAAAATGCTCTTTCCCGCCCTGGTGATTCTCCCCGGCATGCTGGCCATTACTCTCACGGCCATGCCGGATAAAGATTACCGCATCCCACCACCGATCATTGCGCCTGAAGCCTACACGCAGGCGGTGGACGTGGTGAAGAAGGCCAGCCCGGCTGATGCTGCAACTGCTGTCAGCGCCGTCGGCGAAGCGCTCGGCAAAAAGGTGGACGCCAATAAGATTACCGCGCTGATCACCGCCAACGCCGCCAACAAACTTTCTGACGACCAGATTAAGAATGGAATTTACAACAGCGTCGCCGAATATGATTACGACAACGTCATCTTTTCCCTCGTGAAGAAGTATTGTCCGGCCGGCTTGCTTGGCCTGGCGCTCACCGCCTTGCTTGCCTCGTTCATGTCCGGCATGGCAGGGAACGTCACTGCCTTCAACACAGTCTGGACTTACAATCTTTACCAGGCCTTCTTCGTGCCCAACAAGAGCGACGCGCACTACTTCTGGATGGGCAAATTCATCACCGTGGTGGGCATTCTCCTGAGCATCGCCTGCGCCTATTTCGCGCGGATGTACAACAATGCCATGGACGTCATTCAACTCGTGTTCAGCTTTGTCAACGCGCCGCTGTTCGGCACGTTCCTGCTGGGCATGTTCTGGAAACGCACCACCAGCATCGGCGCGTTCTTCGGCCTGCTGGGCGGCATCACCTCCTCGGCGCTCGTCCACGGCGCGACCGTGGCCGAAGGCAAGGGCGGCTGGCTGCCCATCACGCCGTTGTATCATTTCCCGTCCACCATGGCCCAGAATTTCTGGCTCGCCTCAGTCGCCTTTATCACCTGCTTTGTCTTGACCCTGGTCATCTCGCTGTTAACCAACCGCACCAGGACGGACGACCAGTTGAAAGGCCTGGTCTATTCGCTGACGCCCAAGATCAAGAGTGAAGGCCAGCCCATCTGGCAGCGGCCCGCCGTCGCCGGCACGGCGCTCCTCATCGCCTGTTTAATCCTCAACCTCATTTTCTGGTAAACGAAAGGATATAATATTATGGGACTCGATATCCGCTGGCCGATCGGCCTGATGTTCACCTTCATCGGGGCGCTGCTCTCACTTTATGGCTTGGCCAACCGGGCCGGGTCCGTTTCCGAAGCGGGCGGCAGCGAGATCAACATCAACCTGATTTGGGGAATTGTTTTGCTGGTTTTTGGCATCTTGATGCTTCTGGGAGCTGTGCGCGGCAGCAAAAAGACACCGCCGCCAGCCTGAGTTAATGGCGGAGCACGCGCGCCCCGCGCGTTCTGGCGGACGCCCCGTCCGCCAACCGCAAATCATACGTCATGACCCTCCACGAGCTCGCCCGCCACACCGCCGCTGAATTCCAGGCAGCCTACGATCGTCCTCCACGCTGGCTGGTGGCGGCGCCGGGCCGCGTCAATGTCATCGGCGAACATACCGATTACAACGACGGCTTCGTCCTGCCGATGGCCATCGAGCGTTACGCCGTCATGGCCGCCGCCGAATCCGCCGGCGGAAAGAACGCCATTTCCATTCGCAGTACCGCTCCCGGCGCCAACCCTATAACGATTGACTTGTCGGCGCCGGTGAAGCCGGGCGAACCCCGGTGGGGCAATTATCCTCGCGGCGTCGTCGCCGGATTCCTGGCGCACGGGATCCAGCCCCGCGGATTGGACGTGCTCCTGCACTCCAGCGTGCCCTTGGGTGGCGGCCTGTCGAGCAGCGCGGCCCTCGAAGTCTGCATGGCCACCCTGATTGAGGCGGCGACCGGCAAAAGCATTGATCCGGTCGCCAAAGCGTTGCTCTGCCAGAAGGCCGAGCATGAGTTTGCGGGCATGCCATGCGGCATCATGGACCAGTTTATTTCCGTGATGGGCCGTGAAAACCACCTCTTGTTGATTGACTGCCGCTCGCGCCAGACCGAACTGGTGCCCATGAGCGATCCGTCGGTGGCCGTCCTCATCATCAACACGTGCGTGAAACATGAATTGACCGGCAGCGAATATCCCACCCGCCGCAAACAATGCGAGACCGCCGCCAAAATTCTGGGCGTGGCCTCCTTGCGCGATGCCACGGCCGATTTGCTGGAACGCGACCGCGGCAAGCTGGACGGCGTGGTCTATCGCCGGGCGCGCCACGTCATCAGTGAAATCGAACGCACCGTTCATGCCGCCGAAGGCATTCGCGCCTCCAATTGGCCGGCTGTGGGCCAGCTCATGTACGCCAGCCATGATTCGTTGCGCGACGATTACGAAGTAAGCTGCCCGGAAGCGGACGCCGTGGTGGAAATCGCCGCCGGCATTGGCATCAAGGGCGGGGTCTATGGTTGCCGCATCACCGGCGGCGGATTTGGCGGCTGCTGCGTGGCCTTGATAAAAGCTGACGCCGTGGATCTGATTTCCAGGCAAATGGCCGCCGATTACCGGAAGCAGACCGGGATTGCCGCGGCGATCTTTGTTTCGCGGCCCGCGAATGGTGCGATGGTCTTGCCAGGCCAGTGTCCTGTCACAGAAACTGCCTTCCAATCCATTGACCTGTCGCCGATTGTTTGACTGCGGAAAAAACCAATCGCGGGGCGGAGCGGAGCGGTGAAATCAACGTTAAATAGTGTTGAATAGCGTTGAATAGCGTTTCTGCTTTCAGCTTTCCCAATTTCTGCTTTTCCCCCTCCTTTGTCACGGCTTGCCACGCCTTGTCACGGCTTTGTCACGGGACCAAACTCACGAAACGCCCGTCTTTATTGACTTGTCACGGTATCACGGCTCCAGGGGGTAAATACACCCCTCCCCCTGAACTACCGAACAGTCACGAGACGACAGCACGCACGGACCCCGACATCCGATGTCGGGGGGAGTGACGCGCCCTACCGAAATCAGGACACTAAAGGACACTAAAGGACACTCTCCGTGAACCGGCGAACATTCAACATTCAACCGGAGACTGGCAGCTTGCGGCAGGTTCAGGGGTTCAATGCGCCATCTTATCGGGGAAATATCTTCCCCTGCCGGGCTTGCGCGATGTGGCAACATGCGCGAGCTTGAATGCACTGGCAATGAGCCGTTACCAGCAGGAAAGCAATCCAGTGAACAAGGAGCCGAGGCCAAAACGATCTGCCGACGGCAGCCAGTTGGTTGCAGTAATGCCCGAATCATTCCTCGCCTCTGAATCACTGTCACTGAAATAACACTATGAAAACAAAACGCGCATTCATCTCTCTTGTGCTGGCCGTTGCCACCATCCTCGGCATTCCGCCAGGCAAACTGCGGGCTGCTCCATCGGTTTTCACCATTAATAACAGTTTAAGTCAAATCACTCTGTCTGGCAAAGTGGCCGGATTCACGATGTCCCCGCAGGCGGCTGGCAGCCTCGTAACCAGTTTTGGCGGCTACATCAATATGAGTGCCGCCGGTTCGAACATCCAATTCACCGGCTCCAGCGCGATCAGCGCCAAGACCAACGGGGTTTGGGAGCCCGCCGCAGGCGGTGGCTCCGGCAGCGCCCCGGCCGATTACGGCGGCGAGATCAGCGTGCCGTTCGTCGGCACGGGCTACGCTGCGCTCCGCAATCTCGTGCTGGATTTGACCAGCCCGGTCCTCACGGTGACCAATGGCAGCTTTATTTCCAGCGCCCTGCTATTTTCCTTTTCCACCAACTCCACCTCGACCTTGGACTACAACGCCGGTGTGGCCGGGTCCGGTTCCGAGTCGCTGGCCGGCCTATCCACCAACATGATTGTCAACGGCGCAACGTTGACCAACAACGGCACGGCCCAAACTCTGACCATTCAGATCAGCACCCAATTCACGTTTTCTCTGCTTACAGCCGGGGATACTATATTGGATCTTAACGGCCAGATCGTGGCCACCAATTCGCCGGGGGCGCCAGTCATTAGTTCCATCGTTGTCTCCAATCAAAACGCGGTTTTGACGGTGCAAAATGCCTCGGGACAATCGCAACTCCAAAGCTCAACCAACCTAACCACTTGGACCGCCACCAGCGCGAACGTCACGACCAACGCCGGGCTTATCGTTTTCACGGTCCCGATCAATCCCGGTGACAAATTCTTCCGGGTTCAACAGTAAAAAGCATGGTTGGCCAGGTTCGAATTTTGATTTACTGGAAGCGCGCGTAAGGACAATGGCGTGTGTGCTTGCCCAGAACGTTTTCGGGCTTCACGCCCTAAATTCCCATGCGTCACGGCTTGTCACGCCTTGTCACGGCTTTGTCACGGGACCAAACTCACGAAACGCCCGTCTTTATTGACTTGTCATGGCGTCACGGCTCCAGGGGGGGAAATATACCCCTCCCCCTGAACTACCGAACAGTCACGAGACGACGGCACGCACAGAGTGACGCGCCCTACCGAAATCAGGGCAATAAAGGGCAATAAAGGGCGCTAAAGGCCACGCCCCCAGGAGAGGGGGAATCGTCCGACGTCAGGTTGAATTACCTGTGACGGAGATGCCCTCGTTGAAGATGTGGGTAATGACAGGGCCTGAAAGGCCGCGCCGCTGAAATTGGTGGACAACCCATCGAGCGCGAGTTTAAGCTCGCATCGGTTGCGGGAGCAAAATCCGGAGCGAAGCAGGCATGGAATTAAAACTCGTTTGCGGTTGCGGCCAGAAATACAAGTTCAACGTTGAACCGCTGGGCGGCCGGATGCCGTTTGCGGTAAAATGTCCCGTGTGCGGCGCGGATGGAACCTCGGCAGCCAATGCCATTTTGGACGAAAAGAGCGTTACGCAGCCCATCCTCCTGTCAACTGCGGGCGCGGCGGCGATTGGCGCGCCCGTTTCCCCGGGATTGAGCATCAAGCGCCCAACGCCGGCGCCGGCGCCACTTCCGCCTCCCCGCAAACCGTTCGCCGCGCCGAAAGCCGGGCTGGCGGGAAGTTTCGGTCTGGCCACGGGCATCTTAGGCGGACTGTTGGGGGCGGCGGTGGGTGGCGTATTGACCTACGGTTTTTTTGCGGTGACCGGCTTCCGCTTTCCGCTCATGGGCGCGGCCATTGGCATCCTTTGCGGTCTGGGTGCCAAACTGCTGGCCGGGAGAACTCACGCCGCCATGAGCGCTTTGGCCGCCGCGTTCGCCTTCGCCGCCAATGGCGCCACGCTGTTCCTTATATTCGGCGAATTTCCCCCCGTCTATGTCCTCTCGCTGATCATCGGGGCAGGGTTCGCTTATCGGATGGCTTCCTGACGGCGATTGACTTGCCACACGGGAGATTGGCGCCAAGCCGCCTAGGCGGATTGGGTTTCGGCCGGCGACCGTTTCGGTTTCAATCGTTGAAAACGTTCCACAAACAGGAAAAAGACGCCCGGTCCCAAGCACAGCAACATCACTGAGATACCGGTGGCGATGCCCCAAAATGTGCCGGCGGGCGCACAGCAATCATTGCGTTGGCGGACGATGACATGGCTGGGCACGGCAACGATCAATTCGAGGATGCTGCCGCGCAACAGCCAGCGTACGGCGTGCTTGAGCCGCGCGTCCGGGTCGTCGGCCCTGGCAAATTTGTGGAAAATCACGCCCCAGATGAACCAGAAAACGAGAACCGTGATGAGCATTCCCACCGTGGTTTGCAGGTCCGACGGATACACTTCGACGGTCCTGAATGGCGTCAGAAACCCGAACATGCCAAAACCCTCCTCCTTGAAAGCCGCGCAAAACACGGCGAGCAAGCCGGCAAAGGTGAGAATTGCCAGGAAAAAGGCGCTCACAAAAACGGGTGCCTGCAGCGAACGCCGCGCGGGCAGTCGGCGCTCGGCACGGTGGATGGGCAGCAATAGCAGCAGCGCCTGTCCGGCCACGAGCACCGCCAGCCACAGCCAATAAAACCAATGACGGTAAACCTGCAAAGCGTCCGCCAGGGACATGCCAGCGCCGTTTTCGGACCACCCTCCCACGGCCCAGCTTCCAAAAGCAACCAGGAGGACGGGAATGGTCAACAAAATGAGTGCGGTCGCATAAAGCAGGACAGTGAGGATGGCCCAGCGTTTCATAGGCTTGCGGTTATTCCGCCATGAATGGCAATGCCACGCGAGAAAATTCGGCTCACCGGCCGGTTGGGTATGGTTCAGCTCTCTCCCCCAAGGCGGAGAGGGAGAAGACGAGCCAGAAGCGAGCCAGAAGCAACTTGCCAAATTGATTTTTCGACGCAAACTGTGAAGAAAACAAGTGAGCATAATGAATAAAGAGGCAAAACTGGAACTGGACGGCAAGTCGTACGCGCTGCCGACATTTGAGGGCAGCGAGGCGGAAAAGGCGGTGGACATTTCGACGCTGCGTACCCAGAGCGGTTACATCACGCTGGACGACGGCTACAGCAACACCGGTTCGTGCGTCAGCCAGGTTACCTTCATAGACGGCGAAAAAGGCATTTTGCGTTATCGCGGCATTCCCATCGAGGAGCTGGCCGAAAAATCCACGTTTGTTGAAACGGCGTATTTGATCATTTACGGGTCGCTACCGAACCGGCCACAACTCCGGCGGTTTTCCGACCTGTTCACCGAGTACCAGTTCCTGCACGAGGACATGAAATATCATTTCGAGAGCTTTCCCATGGGAGCGCATCCCATGGCGATACTCTCGGCGATGATCAACGCGGCAAGTTGTTTCGACGAAGGGCTGATGAAATGGCATTGGGGCAAGGGAAACAGCCAGTTTGAAAGCTACGCGGCCAAATTGATGTCCCAAGTGCGCACGATTGCGGCGTATTCATACCGCAAATCGCTGGGTCTGCCCCTGATTTATCCCAAGAAAGCCTACAAATACACGGCCAATTTCCTGCACATGCTGTTCTCCTCGCCCTACGAGGACTACGAGCTCAGGCCGGAAGTGGTGCGGGCGCTGGACCTGATTTTCCTCCTGCACGCCGACCATGAACAAAACTGTTCCACCTCCACAGTGCGCATGGTGGCGTCGTCGCAAGCCAATTTGTTTGCCAGTTGCGCGGCGGGCGTCTGCGCGCTCTGGGGACCGCTGCACGGCGGCGCCAACCAGGCCGTGCTCGAAATGCTCCAGGAAATCCACAAGACCGGCGACGACGGCTCCAGGTTCATCGCGGCGGCCAAGGATAAAGACAGCGGCAAGCGGCTCATGGGCTTTGGTCATCGGGTGTATAAGAATTACGACCCGCGCGCCAAAATCATCAAACGGTCGTGCGACGAAGTATTGTCCAAATTGCACCTTACTGACCCATTATTGGACATTGCCAAGCGCCTGGAAGAGGCAGCCTTGCGCGATCCCTATTTTGTGGAGCGGAAATTGTATCCCAACGTGGATTTCTACAGCGGCATTATCATGCGGGCGATTGGGCTGCCGGTGGAGATGTTCCCGGTAATTTTTGCCATCGGCCGCATGCCCGGCTGGATTGCGAATTACAAGGAAATCATGGAGGAGCCAAAGAGCCGAATTTATCGTCCGCGGCAGATTTACACCGGCCGCACGCTGGCCCATTACGTACCCATGGAAGAGCGGAAGTAGCTCTGGTGCGGGAATTTACGGTAAGGGGAACCCTCCGACACGGTTCAATGGGGGCACGATTGTTGCTCCCAAAGCACGGCATTTCGTGAAAAAAATCCTGGTCATAGACGATGAGGAATGGTTGCGTGAGATGATTCATCTGGCCCTGAAGCAAAAGGGGTTTGGCGTCGTCGAAGCGGCCAATGGGGCGGAGGGCATCGAGACTGCACGCCGGGAACTGCCCGACCTCATCTTGTGCGACGTGAACATGGAAAAGGTGGACGGCTACCTGACCCTGACCTCGCTCCGCAACGAATCGCCCACCGCCGCGATCCCGTTCATCTTGATGACCGGTCTGGCTGACAACGTCGGCATGCGGCACGGCATGGAACTGGGCGCGGATGATTATCTGCCCAAACCGTTTACCACGGACGCCCTTTACGCCGCCGTGGATGCACGGCTCAAGAAGGCCCAAACGGTAAAGGACGAGGCCGAACGCAAGCTGGCCAGCTTGCGCAGCAACATCAGCCTCATGATGCCGCACGAAATGCGGACGCCGCTTAATGGCATCATCTCCAACGCCGAACTCCTGGCCACCTCGGCGGCCACCCTCAAGCCGGCCGAGATTGCCGAAATGGGCCAGGAAATTCACAAGTCCAGCCAGCGGCTCGAACGCCTCATCGAAAATTTCCTCGTTTACGCCCAACTCGAACTGATTGCCGCCGACCCGAAAAACGTCAACGCCCTGCGGGTTGGGCGCACGGAGCATGCCGCGCCGTTGATCAGGCAACTCGCGGAAGCGCAGGCGTTGCAGGCGGGCCGCCCACAGGACCTGATCATGGAAGCCGCCGACGTGCTCCTGCCCATGTCCGAGGAGTACTTCGGCAAGGTGGTAACCGAGTTGTTGCAGAATGCCTTCAAATTTTCCGAGGCGGGTTCGCCCGTGCGCGTGACGCTGGACGAGGGTTTGAACAGCAGTGTGCTTGCCATCAGCGACCGCGGCTGCGGCTTTTCCACTGAGCAAATCCGGCGCATCGGCGCCTATGTGCAGTTCGACCGCAAGATGCAGGACCGGCAGGGGCTGGGCCTGGGACTGACGATAGCCAAGCGGCTGGTCGAGTTGCACGGTGGCTCAATTTCCATCGAGGGCCAAAAGGGCGCCGGCGCCACCGTGATCGCCAAATTGCCCAAAACGCGGCCGGACAACCACGTTCAGAGCGACAGCCTTTCGTAGAGATCTACTAAGCCCGGAACGTGAATCAAAAAGCGCGTTTGTCCGTGTTCCCCAACATGTGGAAATAGTTTGATGCCATTCTGGACGCAATAGGCAAATAGAAACACCAGCGCAATTCCTACTACCGGCGCAAAATCCACCCTGCCCACTTGCAGCGGAATCTGTTTCAACGGCCGCAGGAGCGTCCGTGAAACCGCATTGAGGTAATTCCAGACCGGATGCTTTCCAAAATAGATGTAGCTATTGAGCAGATACAACGCCAACAGCGCGCCGATGACAAATTTCCAGGCCAGATAACCACCCAAGCCGATGAGCAGCGCCTCTTCCCAATGTTGCGCGACCGACATCCCAGGCCGGGGGTGCAGCCACGGGAAAGGCCAGCTCAACAATCCCCAAAGCAAGACACCGGCAACCAGTGGCAAAAGAAATTTGAGCCATCGCGGCCACCGATCCACCACGCCAAATTGCATCCGCACCAAGGCGTGGATTGGCTCCGGACCGGACAGGATCGAAAGCAGCAGCAATCCCAGATAAAACAGCACCAGCGTCAGTCCAAAACTGAACAGGGAGAACAGGAACATCCGGCGAAAGGAATCGCTGAGAAACGAGGGGGCGACGACGCCTAAATCCAGTGTTCCTGCCCAAACGGGTTTGAAGGCTGAGCCGATCTGCCAATAAATGACCGCGCGCAGCAATATCAGCGCGCCGATGGCTGCCAGCAACCGCCACCGCCCCGCTGGGCGGGACTCCGCGCGCCGGAGCGTGCCGATGAGGGTGGCCGGCTTGCGCTGGCCGAGTGGATCGAACCGCACCGAGCGCCAGTTGAGCCAAAGCAGCAAGCAGGCGAGGTTGATGATGAAATCAATTATGCCCACAAATTCGCTGAATCGCGCAACGATTTAACGAATTAACCGCTCGCGATTCAACGACATTTACATGGGCATTTACATCAGCTTGAGCAGCGTATCGGCGATTTCACTCGGGGTGGCGGCCACACCGATGCCGGCATCCTTGAAAGCGGCAATTTTCGCCGCCGCCGTGCCTTTGCCGCCGCTGATAATGGCGCCCGCATGGCCCATGCGGCGGCCGGGCGGCGCAGTGGTGCCGGCGATAAAGCCCGCCACCGGCTTGCGGCAGTGCTGTTTAATCCACTCGGCGGCTTCTTCTTCGGCAGTGCCGCCGATCTCACCAATCATGATGATGCCGCGGGTTTCCGGGTCTTCGTTGAAGAGTTTGATGACGTCCAGATGTGACAGGCCCGGGACGGCGTCGCCGCCAATGCCAACACAGGTGCTTTGGCCTGCGCCGCGGCAGGTCAACTGCCACACCGCCTCGTACGTGAGCGTGCCGCTGCGGGAGACTACGCCCACGTTCCCGCGCTTGTGGATGTAACCGGGCGCGATGCCAATCCGGCAACCGCCGTACGAATCCTTGCCGTCGCCGGGCGTAACGATACCGGGACAATTCGGTCCAATGAGCCGGGGGCGCGTGTTGCCCTGCATCACGCGCTTCACGCGAATCATGTCGCGCGCGGGAATGCCTTCAGTGATGCAGACCACCACCTCCAGGCCGGCGTCCACTCCTTCGAGAATGGCATCGGCGGCAAATGCGGCGGGGACAAAAATAGCGCTCGCGGCCGCGTCAGTCTGTTTCACCGCCTCCGCCACCGTGTCGAAAACGGGCACGCGTTTGCCAGCGTGCTCAAACACCTGCCCGCCTTTGCCCGGTGTGACGCCGGCCACCACTTGGGTGCCGTAGTCCAGCGAAAGTTGCGCATGCCGCGCGCCGAAGCTGCCCGTGATGCCCTGGACCAGAACCTTGGTTTCGGGTCTAACGAGGATAGACATGTTGTTGTTTAACGAAATGCCAACCGTTACAGATTTTTTCCATGAACGCTTCAAAAACGAGCCACTCGTTTAACAGTTTGTCGTGTTTCAACAATCTCTCTTCCGGACTTAAACGAAGATTCTCTTCCAGTTGAGCCATGTCAAAACCAGCCTCGTAAGCCGCACGCCAAGCAGGGCCGGCATTGGGCGGACATGCATACTTCTTCTTGGTGGCGCACGTCAGGGTAAACTCGAACATATATTTATCTTACCGCCTACACAACCTTCTGTACCGCGTCGGCCGTTGATTCGCCGGTGATTAGTCTCAGGCTGGATTTGGATCGTGTGTTCATTTGAACCGGGACTTGACCGTTTTGGGATTCATTGCGCCATGTACGACGCCGAGGAGGCGCAATTCGTCTCCGACCACGCGGTAATAAACCGAGTGCGGATAATTATGCATTGGTGCCTTGGGAATTCCGCGCCTGCCGTAGCCTGGATAGAGTTCCGGGAAGCCCTTTAACCGTTTGACGAGAAGTTTGAATTCGAGCCAAAATCTCACACCGGCACTTGGACGTTGTTGCTCATAATACTTGACGGCTTCCGCGATTTCCAGCCGCGCTGGCGCAGTAATGATGGTCTTGAGCTTCACCTTTGCTTGAAGATGTCCTTTTCCAGTTCCTCGATGGTGCAGCCGGAAGCAGGATTTGCCTCGTATTCAGCATCGCGTCGTTCCATCTCCGTCAGCAATTCCGCGGGAATGGGCGCCTCGTCCGTCTCCTGGTCAACGCTGCGATAAATCTCGTCGGCCAGTTTGATCCGTTCCGGCAACGGCAGCTTTAATGCGTCTTCAAGCAAATTCACTCTCATACATTCAGTTTATCATTTCCCCACCGCCTTCACAACCTCCCGCGCCGCATCGGCCATCGAATCGCCGGTGATGAGTTTCAGGCCGGATTCCGCCAGCGTTTTCTTCCCGGCGGCCACATTGTTGCCCTCCAGCCGGACGACCAGCGGGATGCTCAAATGCGTTTCCCGCACCGCGGCGACGATGCCCGTGGCGATGACATTGCAGTCCATGATGCCGCCGAATATGTTGACCAAAATGCCCTTCACGTTCGGGTCTTGCAGGATGATTTTGAACGCCGCCGTCACCTGTTCCTTGCTCGCGCCGCCGCCTACGTCGAGAAAATTCGCCGGCATGCCGCCGAAATGCTGGATGATGTCCATCGTCGCCATGGCCAGGCCCGCGCCGTTCACGAGGCAAGCGATATTGCCGTCCAGCTTGATGTAATTCAGGTTGAACTTGCTGGCCTCAATTTCCAGCGGCGCTTCCTCGTTCAAGTCGCGCATCGCCTGGATGTCCTTGTGGCGGAACAGGCCGTTGTCATCCAGCGAGATTTTGGCATCGAGCGCCACGATGGATTCCTTCCCATCCCGCAACTCAACCACCGCGAGCGGATTCAATTCCACCAGCGAAGCGTCGCACTCCCACCAGGTATTGAACACGCCCGTGACGAGTTTGGCGGCCGCGTTGAACAAATCGCCTTTTAATCCAAGTGCCGCGGCGATGTTTCGCGCCTGAAACGGCATGATCCCCACGGCCGGATCAATCCACTCCTTGAAGATTTTCTCCGGCGTTTTGGCGGCAACCTCCTCGATGTCCATGCCGCCTTCGGTGCTGGCCATCACGAGCGGCCGGCCCAGGGCCCGGTCGAGCAACACCGCCAGATAAAATTCCTTTCTGATTCTCGCGCCTTCGGCAACGAGCAGCGTCTGCACCCGCCGGCCATCCGCGCCCGTTTGCCTGGTCACCAACACCTGGCCCAGCATTTGTTCGGCGAGCGCGACCGCTGCATCGGCCGACGCTGCCACTTTCACACCGCCTTGAAATCCGTTTTGGAACGTGCCCTTGCCGCGGCCACCCGCGTGGATTTGCGATTTGACGACCACCCGGGTGCTGCCGCTGGCCAGAATCTTTTCCGCCGCCGCGCGGACTTCCCCGGGCGTTCTCGCGGGAATTTCCCACGGCACCGCCACACCGTATTTGGCGAGCAATTCTTTGGCCTGATATTCGTGAATGTTCATCCAACGACCTTTCGGCAATTGAACCGGCGTTCCCGTCGAAATGCAATTCCGAAACGCACGAGGTGCGCCAAACGGGCGCGTTTTGCACTGTTCTGGTCTTCCCCCTCTCCCCCTTGGGGGAGGGCTGGGGTGAGGGGTTCGTTTTCTTTCTTCTGCTTTCATTGGATGTTCGATGTTCGATGTTTCCAAGTCCATGGGCAGGGGCAGGGCGAGGAGCCCATATCCCTTTGCAAGCCGGCTTGTTTCTCATTGAATCCCACGACAACGACGGGCAACTTGCGGCGCGATGAAAAACCTGCCCGTCCTGCTGGCGATTTGGTGTCTTGCGGTTTGCCCCGCGTTTGCCCGTGCCGCGCTCATCAATGGCCGCACCTATGTGCTGGTGGCTGATTGGGCGCGCGCCAACGGCCTGGGCGCCTCCTGGTCGCAGCGCGGCGACGAAGTGGTGCTCACCAGCCGCACGACGCGTTTGGTGTTCGACGTAAATTCGCGCAATGCGGACATCAACGGTATTCAAGTGGCGCTGTCCTTTCCCGTGGCAGGCGCAAGAGGCACGCTGCTGATTTCGCAACTGGACCTGGACACCACGGTGGCCCCGCTGCTGTATCCGCGCCGGTCGGACAAACACATCACCACCATCTGCCTGGACCCCGGCCACGGCGGCCGGGATACCGGCAACCGGGCGGGCTGGCATTACGAGAAGCTCTACACGCTGGCACTGGCCGGCACCTTGCGCGACCAGCTTGTGCGCGCGGGCTTTCGCGTCTTTATGACCCGGACCAGCGATACCTATGTGGATTTGCCGCTGCGTCCGGCCCTGGCCAATCGGCGTGGTGCAGACTTGTTTGTGAGCCTGCACTTCAACGCCACCGTCGTTGGCCGCGACGAGGTGGAAGGGCCGGAAACCTATTGTATCACGCCGGTCGGCGCCGGCTCGACCAACGGACACGGCGAAGGGAGCGATGATGGTCCCACGCCGGCCAACCGCCGCGAGGACAACAGCCTGCTGCTCGCCTACGAAGTGCAAAAATCCCTCGTGCAATCCATGCATCTGAACGACCGCGGCGTCCGGCGCGCGCGCTTCGCCGTGCTGCGCGACGCCGCCATGCCGGCCATTTTGATCGAAGGCGGCTACATGAGCCATCCGGTGGAAGGACGGAGAATTTTCAGCGACGCCTACCGCTTGCAGATGGCGCAGGCCATTGTGCGGGGGATATTGGCGTATCAAAGAATCAGTGGCCAGTAGTCACGGGCCGCAATTCAATGAACGGATATTGACGTTCCTGATTGCCCCAAGGCTGCGACACACCAACATCCGACCACGCCGCCAATAATCGTAATGTCCGCAGTCACCGCCACCGGCGTAAGGCCTGCTTTTATGACATGACCCCAGCCGTCATTGTAAACGGGCAAATCATGCGAACCCATCGGATGGCCGCGGGCATAAAGGGTGAACGATTGTTGGTTGGTGCCCATCACGGCGTAGAGCGGCGGCGCCGTGTTTGTCACGCCCGGGGTTGAGCCGGTGAAAACCGGCACCGCTGGCAGATCGTCCATCAATTTGGTGCTGGCGAAATGCGGCGCGTGCTGCTGGTCCATACGCGCTTGATTTTTCCCCAGCCAATAGGCCTGCGTGTGGACCTTGTCGTTCCGCTCGGAGTACTCATCATAAACCACCAGCACATCATTCCGCCGTGTCGCATCAAACAGGCGCAAGTTGGGATTGCCCGCCGGTTCTTTGCACGCTTCCAGGTTGCCATCGTTCCAGAGCGCTGGCGTGGCGCAGCCGTTTGCCAATAGCAACGTCAGTAGCAGCGGTAAAAACGGAGCGAGGTGCAAAACATTACTTTGGTTTCCCAAAACCGATTGGACAGTGGTCCTCAAAAGCTCCTCTGTGGCACATGACGGTTCCATTTTCATTTTCGAAGCCATCTGCCGATCCGAACAAGAATTTCTGCAATCAACACGATGACACCACCGCACACGGTCATGAATAGTGTCATTACCCCGAGAAATAGGATGGTTTGCAGAGCGGATAACTCGTGCTCTCGGTGAGTGAGCAGATAAACTGCACCGCTGATAATTCCGAATGCCGGAAAGGTAAAATACCAGTGCCGCCATACAAACATGCAAAGTTTACAATTATCACCGCACAGCATACGGCCAATTTTTAAAAACAGGACCGCGAAGATGCGGCCTTCATTTATCCAATGGAACAACAGTAAGCCTACTACCATTGTTTGTCCACGGCCATTTGACGCCGTGTGCCCCTTGCCGGCCGGGCCAAAAGCGCCAGCGGATCTTCGCGTGCCGGGAAGCTTTTTGGGAGCGCGGATTGTCTCAATCCGCAGCGCGCAGACAGCCAAACCAGCGTTGAAATCGGGAACCTCCCTCGTTTCCAGACCTGCTGAACGCCAATCGCCCCTCAAATCCGCAGGTGCCACAGCAATCGGTCGTGCTGCGAGTTGAGACCGGCCTTCGCCCAGAGGCTATGGCGCGGCACGCAACTCGCGCTCCTTTCGTTGTGGCTTCGCCACGCGGGGTCCTTTGGCGGCAATTCTTTTATGTAATCTGCTTTAGACTGCGGCGGCCCTCCGCCGCTGTTCTCCGGAGCGCGGAGCATTGCTCCGCCGGCCGGCGGGCTCCAAAAAGGAGGAAAGAAAAATCGTTTGTCACCTTTTCCGGCTTTTCTGCCACTAATGCGGCGATATGATGGCGACGAAAACCATGTCCCACACTGCTCAAACCGACGCCGAATTGGTTGGGGAGAGCTTGTCGGGCAATCGCGATGCTTTTGGGCAAATCGTCGCACGCTACCAATCGCTCATCTGCTCGCTGGCTTACAGTGCCACTGGCAGCCTGAGCCAGAGCGAAGACCTGGCGCAGGAAACATTTGTCACTGCCTGGAAGCAGATCGCCGACTTGCGGGAGGCGGGAAAATTGCGCGCCTGGCTCTGCGGCATCGGGCGAAATCTCATCCACAATTGGTTGCGCAAACAAGGAGCGGAGCCGAGTTACCACGCCGAACCGCTGGAGGAAATTTCCGAATCGTGCTCAGTTGAGCCGTTGCCAGTGGAACGAGCTATCAGTCGGGAAGAGGCGGATATTCTCTGGCGTTCACTGGAACGCATTCCGGAAATTTACCGCGAGCCGCTCGTTTTGTTTTACCGCGAACATCAATCCATTGAAGCGGTGGCGGCCAGTTTGGAATTAAGCGAGGACGCGGTGAAGCAGCGTCTTTCACGCGGGCGGAAATTGTTGCAGGAACAGGTCCTGGCGTTTGTGGAAGGCGCCTTGGAGAAAACGGCGCCGAACAAGGCTTTTACTCTGGGTGTCGTGGCGGCCTTGCCGCTGCTGGCAATCACCGCCAAAGCTGCCACGGTGGGTGCGACCGCCGCCCAAGGCAGTGCGGTGGCCAAGGCGACAGGTTTGGCCGGATTTTTCCAGGCCCTGCTCAACGTCGTTCTCCCCGTGGGAACCTTTATCACCCTGAGCGGCTGGCTGGGATACAAAATGGGCAGTGACGCCGGGCAATCGCCGCAACAGCGCGCATCGGTACTGCGGTTCTGGGGCATTCTCGCCGCCAGTCTGGTAGTTTTTGTCCTGCTGCCTTTACTCCTGTGCGTGCCGTTAATGTTCCTGTTCGGCTCAAAGGAAAACTTCCTCGCGGGGATGAGAATTTGGCTGGACATCATGTATGCCGTCGTGGCGACCGGCGCGGCGCTTTGGATTTGGCAACGGCGAAAATCCCGCCGGCAGGAAGTATCCGGCTCCAATCCCGAACCCCGCGCCGGGGCAAAACAGTTTTTCATCTGGGTCGTCGTGCTGGCCATCGTCTTGGCGGCGGCATTTTTTGCCTTGGGCATATCGGATTCGAATGGGAACGTGCCCAGAATATCCACCACGCAAGCGCAGGAGATCATTGCGGAAAGAAGTCAGGGCGCCGAATTCTTCATCCTCCGTTTTCACTATCACTCCGCCGTCCGGGTTGCGAACGATACTTACGACGAGCTTTGGATCAAGTATCGCGAAAACGGCAGACTTTCCAAATTCATCGCGCCGCCGGACCAAGCGACGCTGGCGCTGTTGGCCGCAAAGGGCATTGACTGTCCGACGTACGTGCAAGGACGGGATTTCGAAGTCTTCGGCTGGCAAGGCAAGTTATTGATGGGATTATGCCTGGCAATCCTGGCGGCGGGCGTGGCCGTAGTCATAACGATTTTCCTCAAGCACAAATCACCCCATCCTGTACTAACCAGGAAAACCAAATTCGCCATCGTCGCCACCGTGGTCCTGGCTGCGCTCATCGTTACGCCACTCGTTTGGCTTAATCATCAGAAAAACAACACCGTGCGTCCCAATCCAATCCGGCATCCGAACTCGGAGGCGCCAAGTACAAGCCGAAGTACTCAAACGCCGTTGCCGCCGCAACAGGCTGCGGAAGCCACACAAGTGGCCAGGGATTTTCTTGAAGCTTTTAGAAACGAGGATTGGGATATCGTCGCCAAGTTTTGGCCGTCGTATGTGCCAAAAGGCAGAAGTTTCAACGATATATTCACCGACCAAATGAAGGCGCTTGTGGGGGGACTGGAAATTGTCAGCATGGGCAAACCCTACACAGAAGGCCCGAATTCATGGATACTTGTGCCTTACGAAGTGCGATTCAAGGGGGGCGGTACATTAACCAATAGCCTTCGCATTGGAAAAGAGCGCGATGGCCAATGGCATTGGGAGGGCGGTTTCTAGCCCGGCGAAATTTTTTCCGCCAATTCCTCCGCCGGATACGTCCAGATTTCGGCGAGCGTGGGATGGTAATGCGGCATCGCGGCCAGTTCATGTTCCGTTCAAGCAAGACCGCAATTTCCCTATAGGTTTCGATGAACCAATTTCACTGGCCGATTATCTTGCCATCACGGCTGACTGGGACGCGACAAACCAGCGCCGTCATGAACTTTTGCAGAGGAAACGGGATAAAACCATCCAACCGGATGAAGGCGCGGAACTGGAGCGCTTGCAACATCTCGCCGGATTGAAAACGCGAATTGCTTTCGTCGCCATCACTGAAAGAATTGGAGAAAATTGAAATGGATTTACGGAGGAGGGGCTTGTGCCCAGCAACGCCCGAAGCGGGCGTGCTCCCCTACTTCGCTTTTCGGGCCAAACATATCCACAGGTCCAACTTCAGACGGACTCGGCGGCGACTGCCTTTTCTCCGTTTTTGTGAAGAACTTTTACCGGTGTGCGTAAATCAGGTTTGCAGGAACGCCCAAAATTTCATTTGCTCATCGCATGATTGATTCCGTGTCCGAAACCGCCGGAGCCGCCGCCGATTTGAAACGCACCAAACGCGTCCGCCGGTCGGAGAGTGCCGCCACCGTGGACCGTTTGCCACCGCACTCGCCGGACATGGAGCGGGGCGTGCTCGGCTGCGTGCTGCTCTCGCCCAACGACTGCCTGGGCGAGTGCCTGGAAAAACTCAAGGACGGAAAGGAGGTCTTCTACGACCTGCGTCACCAGACCATCTTTGAGACGCTCGTGGCCATGTACGACGCTCGCGAGGCAGTGGACGTCATCACGCTGCAACAGCGTCTCAAAGACCGGCAACTGCTCGACCAGGTGGGCGGACTGGCTTATCTCTCCCAACTGCAAGACGCCGTGCCCAGCGCCGCCAATCTGGCGTACTACCTCGACGTCGTCCGCGAAAAGTTCTTGCTGCGCAAAATGATTCAGACCTGCACCGCCGTCGTGGGGCGCGTTTACGATTACGAAGGCGAGGTGGACGCGTTGCTGGACGAGGTCGAACGGGACGTGTTGCGCATATCCGAATCGCGCGTGCAGGGCGGCGTGCTGACCACCAAGGAACTGGTCGGCAAGGCCATCGGCACCATCGAAAATTATTTCAGTCGCAAAGGCACCTTGAACGGCCTCGCGACGGGCTTCGCCGATCTGGACCGCATGACCGACGGGTTGCACGGCAGCGAAATGATTGTCATCGCGGCCCGACCGAGCATGGGCAAAACGTCCCTGGCCATGAACATCGCCGAGCACGTGGCGTTGGAGGACAAGCTGCCGGTGGCCGTGTTCAGCCTGGAAATGAGCGCCGAGGCGCTGGTGTTGCGCATGATGTGCTCCCTGGCGCGGGTCAACCTGCGCAGCATCCGCGAGGGCTTCATGAGCGAGGCCGATTTTCCCAAGCTCACCAACGCCGCCGGCCGCCTGGCCAATGCCCCCCTGTTCATTGACGATTCCGCGGCGCTTTCCATCCTCCAATTGCGCGCCCGGGCGCGGCGCCTCCACCAGCAGCACGGCATCAAACTTTTCGTGATTGACTATTTGCAGCTACTCCATTCTACTGCCCGCCGAGCTCAAGAGAACCGGCAGCAGGAAATCTCGGATATCTCCAGCGGCATCAAGGCGCTGGCCAAGGAATTGAAGGTGCCGGTCCTCGTGCTCAGCCAGTTGAACCGCGAACTTGAACGGGACCGGAACCGCAAGCCGCGGTTGTCCGACTTGCGGGAATCAGGCGCCATCGAACAGGACGCCGACCTGGTGGGGTTGTTGTACAAACCGAACGCCGGCGAGGATGACGACGCCAACCCCGGCGAGGAACCGGAAGGCTTGCCGGTCAACCTATTGATCGCCAAGCAACGCAACGGGCCCACGGGTGACGTAAATTTGACGTTCCTGAAGTCATACACACGCTTTGAAAGCGCCGCCAAAGTCAGCGATGAAGACGTGCCGATGGACCGCTAGTGGGTTCCTTGGCCGTTGGTTCGCCCTTTGGCTCCTGGCCGGCTTCGCCTTGGCCGCCGGCGCACAAACCCTCGGCCGCAAGGTTGACCGCGTGGATATAAAATTCATCGGTCCCGCCACCGTCAGCGAACAATACGTCCGCGCCAACATCAGCCTCAAAGCCGGCGATATCTACCTTCTCAACAGCACCGAGAACGACGTCCACACGCTCTACGCCACCGGCCAGTTTTACAACATCCGCGTCTCGGCGGACGATGCCGCGGACGGCGGGGAGGTTCTCACCTACATCGTGCAACCGCGCCCGCGCATCTCGGAGATCAAGCTGCAGGGCAATAAACGACTCAAAGACTCCAAGCTCCGCAAAAAAATCACCGTCAAAGTCGGCCAACCGCTCGACGAGCAGAAGCTGTTTTCCGACGCCCAGGAGATGCAGAAGCTTTACGAGAAATATGGGTATCCCGACACGGTCGTGAAATACGTTCCGAACATTGACGAAACCGCCGGCCGCGGCACCGTCACCTTCGTCATCACCGAAACCATCAAGACCAAGATCATGCGCGTTGATTTCATCGGTGCCACGGCCTTCCCCCAGAAGGAGTTGCGCCGGCAACTCAAGACCAAACAGCACTGGATGTGGTCCTGGCTGACCGGCCGGGGAAAATTCAATCAGGAAAACTTCGACGAGGACCAGGGCGCTTTGGTGGATTTTTACCGCAGCCACGGCTACCTCGATTTCGAAATCAAGGACGTGCAGTTGCAGCATCCCACGACCAACACCTTGAACATCCAGTTCTACGTTTCCGAAGGCCGGCAATACAAGGTCGGCGCCATCACGTTTACCAACACTACCCTCCTGCCCACCATCGCCGTCAGCCCAGCCTTCAACCCCGGGCCCGAACCCAAACCCAAGACCAGCAAAGCCTACGCCGCTTGGGCCAGGGCGCGGAAATTGAACCATGACTTCGCGATGAAGACGGGTGATATCTTTACGCCCGACGGCCTGACCACCAACACCACCGCCATCGAGCACTTTTACGGCAGCCAGGGCTACATTGATATCGCCCAGGGCCGGGCCCTCCGCGTTACGCAAATCCCCAACGTGGACGTCGGCACCATGGACCTCAACTTTGAGGCGGTCGAAGGACAGAAGTCTTACGTCGAAAAAATCGAGATCCGCGGCAACTACAAAACCAAAGACCGCGTCATCCGCCGCGAATTGGCCATCTCCCCGGGCGAAGTATTCGACATGGTCCGGGTGGACGTGAGCAAGCAGCGCCTGGAAAACCTCGAATATTTCGACAAGGTTGATCTGCGGCCCGAGCCGACAGATCCGCCAATCGCCGGACACGAGAATTTGATCGTAAACGTCGAGGAGCAAAATACCGGCAAGCTCACCTTCGGCGCCGGTTACAGTTCGGTGGACGCTCTGGTTGGCTACGCAGAGCTCACCCAGGGCAACTTCGATTTGTTCAATCCCCCCAACTTCACCGGGGCCGGCCAGAAATTCCGGCTGTTCGTCCAGTTGGGCACCGAGCGCCAAGACTACGAGGCGGATTTTACCGAGCCCTGGTTCTTGCACCGCAAACTGGCCCTCGGCGTCTCCCTTTACCGGAGCGTGCTGGATTTCGAAAGCCCCAACGACATCTTTGACGAAACCCGCACCGGCATGAGATTGAGCCTCCAGCGCGCGCTGGGCAGCGACTTCCTCAAAGGCAGCGTCAGTTATACCATCGAAGACGTGGGCATTGACCTCAATGGCGGATGGCACGGGGCGCAATATGTTCAGGTCCCGAACCCAACACCGTATCCGCCAGGGCTATCGGGACCGTCGTCGTCGTCACCGGGAGAGCAAGGTCAAAACGTTCCCACCGCCATTTTACAGCAAACCGGGGACCATTTCTATCAGCGCTTCGGCGCCTCGCTGGCCTACGACACGCGCAACAGTGTGCAATTGCCCAATCACGGCCAGCTCAGTGAAATTGATCCCGAATTCAGCCTTGGCGATCCCACGTTTTACAAAGTGGAAGCCAAATCAAGCTGGTTTTTCCCCGGTTTCTTCAAGGGCCACGTGCTGGAGGCCGACGGCCGCGCCGGCATCGCCGGCAGCCTGGGTTCGCAGGACGTGCCATTTTACGACCGTTATTATCTCGGCGGACTTTATTCCCTGCGCGGCTTCAAATACCGGAACATCGCCCCGCGCGATCCATTGTATAACGTTACCCTGCCCTACGGCCAGCCGACCCTCCCTAACGAGCCGATCGGCGGCGACAGTTACTGGTTCGGGTCGCTCGAATACAGCATTCCCATCCTGGAAAAGGACAACGGCTTGGGCGTGCGCTTCGCGCTGTTTTACGACGTCGGCGACGTGGGCGCGGGCTCCTATTCCTTTACCGGCAACTTCGACGACGACTGGGGTGTGGGCCTTCGCTTGAACATTCCGCACCTGGGTCCCTTGCGGCTGGACTACGGCATACCAATCAGTCATGATCAATATAACGGCCGCGGCGGGCAGTTCCAATTCGGTGTCGGCTTTACCCGTCCATTTTAAAATGATTCGTCGCGCAAAAATTATTCTTGGACTGGCCTTCGGCTGGGCGGCGTTGGCGGTGTCGGCGCAAACCGCGGCGCCCTTCCCCAATCTGCCGCTCTATTTTGAAACCAACCAGGCGCCGTCAAACCATGCCTTCCAGTTCCTCGCCCGCGGACGCACCTCCCGGTTCCTGGTTTCCCCGGCGGAAGCACAATTCGCCCTGCGCCGGGCCGACGGCGCTTCCCCCACGGTGCGGATGCAATTCGTTGGCGCCAATCAACAGGCGCAGATCAGCGGCGACGGGGAATTGCCCGGAAAAATCAATTATCTGGTCGGCAATAACCCGGAACAATGGCGCACCGCCGTGCCCGCCTTCACCCGGGTGCGGGTCCCCGATATCTATCCGGGAATCACCCTGGTTTATCACGGAAACCAGCGCCAGCTCGAATACGACTTCACCGTGGCTCCGGAGGCGGATCCGGATGCGATTCGCATCCATTTCGAGGGCGTGAAAAAGGTTGTCATCAGCCCGCAAGGTGAACTGGTTCTGGCTTTGCCCGACGGCGAAATCCGCCAGGCCAAACCGGTGGTCTATCAAACGGTTGCTGGCGCGCGCTCCGACGTCAGCGGCGGCTACCGGTCGGTGGATGCACACACTGTGGCCTTTACCGTGGGCCGGTACGATCGTCACCTGCCGTTGGTCATTGACCCGGTGTTAAGCTACGCCACGTACTTTGGCGGAAACTACGGCGACGCGGCATTTTCGGTGAAAGTGGATACCAACGGCTTCGTTTATATTGCGGGCGAGACCCTTTCGACCCAATTCCCGGCCAATATCGCGCCCAATGATGACCAGACGAATTTTAATGGGGGCAGGTTCAATGGCGGCCAATTCACCGGGGACGCCTTCGTCGCCAAATTCGGCAATCATGGGTCCAATTTTGTTTATCTCACCTACCTGGGCGGCAGCGCCGACGACGGCGCGTTGGACGTGGCGGTGGAAGGTGGACACGCCTTTGTGACCGGCTTCACCGACTCGACCAATTTCCCGGTCTGGCCGACCAACCTGAATAACCATGCGTTTCAGACGAGAATCGGCGGGACCAATGCAACCTTCCCGTTGCAAACTCTGGGCTACAATAACGACGCCTTCGTGACGGAATTGTCAGCGGATGGGAGTGCGCTGGTCTATTCAAGCTACCTAGGCGGCAGTGGCATTGATTATGGCACCGCCATCGCCGTGGATGCCGCCGGCGACGCCTACGTCACGGGCCTTGCCAGTTCCACCAATTTCCCGGCAACCAACGCATTCAGCCCGGCTTACGGTCCTTATTGCCATTTCTTGCAATCATCCAATTACTACCTGAATGGAAACGCCTTCATCACCGAAGTCGCGGCCGGCGGAACCAACTTGCTGTATTCCACCTATTTGGGCGGCACCAACTATGACAGCGGCGAAGGCATTGCCGTGGACGCCAACGGCAACATTTATGTTTCAGGCGTAACCGACTCGACCAACTTTCCGGTGTTTCCGTTGACCAACGCGCTGTCCGCGCATCTGAACGGAATCACCAACCCGCTTAGTCAAACCTTCGCGTTCGACGGTTTTGTCGCCAAACTCGCGCCGCCTTATACCAACCTGGTTTATTCCACGTACCTGGGCAGCACCAACTACGATGCCGCCTCACGCATCCGTTGTGACAATTTGGGCGATGCCTATGTGGTCGGCTCCACGGCCTCGACCAATTTCCCGAACACGGTGGGCACCAATTTGCTGATTCCCAGTTATGTCACGAACAACATCAACTTTTTCGCGGTGACCACCAATGTTTTCGTGACCGAGTTGGGTCCCCAGGGCACAAACATTCTCAATTCCGTCGTCTTCGGGGGCAACCTGATGGATTTGGGTTACGACCTGGCCCTGGATACCAACAATAACATTTTCGTGGTGGGCTCCACCATCTCAACCAACTTCTTCACCACCAACAGCAATGCCGGCTTTTTGCGCGCCACCAACTCCGGCAACAGCGACGTGTTTGTGACCGCCTTTGGCGCCAATTTCTCGAGCGTTCTTTACTCGACCTGTCTAGGTGGCAATAATCAGGATTTTGGTTACGGCATAGCGGTGGACAACATGACCAACGCCTACGTCGTGGGCCAGACGATGTCCACGAATTTCCCCGCGCCCAATGGTCTGCTGACCACCCTCGACGGCACCAACGACGCCTTCTTGGCCGTCATTCAATACGGATTGCAACCGGTCCAGATCGTTAGCCAGCCGGTGGGCGTGACCAATGGCACCGGCTCGTCCGTCAGCTTTTCGGTCGGCGTAACGGGAACGCCGCCGTTCTTCTATCAATGGCAGATGACCAATGCGACGACCCTGAACACAAACGGCGTCTTGACCTGGATAAATCTGACGAACGGAGGCGCAATTAGCGGTGCCACCAACGCCACGCTCACCATCTTCCCTGCTACCATTACCAACAGCGGTACCTACCAGGTCATCGTCACCAACTATGCTCTTGGTGGCATGGTCATCAGCACCCCGGCTTTGCTGTCGGTGACCAATTTCCCGGTGGTTATCACCCAGCAGCCGGTCAGCCAGACCAATGGCGTGCATGGCACGGTCGTGTTCTCGGTTACCAATTCAGGCACGCCGCCGTTTTCCTACCAATGGCAGATTAATGGAGCAGCGCTCACCAATGGCCCCACCGGCCGCGGATCGGGCATTATCGGCGCCACCAATTCCTCGCTGACCATCACCAACGTGCAGCTTGCGGACCAGGCAAATTACACGTTGGTCATAACGAATTCGGTGAATTCCGTGACCAGCTCGATTGCCACGTTGACCGTATTTGCCGTTCCAACCATCGTCCAGCAGCCGGTGGGCGAGACCAACGGCACCGGGTCGCCGGTGCTTCTGACGGCCGAGGCCTTTGGCACGCTGCCACTCCATTATCATTGGCAGTTTCAACCCACGAACCAGGTTGTCTGGACCAATCTGTTGAATGGCGGGGTCATCAGCGGCGTGACCACCAATCAACTGTTGATCAGCAGCGCCTCGGTGACGAACACGGGAAATTATCAGCTCGTCGTTACCAATTCCGTGGGCTCGGTGACGAGTTCGGTGGCTTTGGTGGTGGTGACAAACTTCCCGATCGTCATCACCGTGCAGCCGGTGAGCCAGACCAATGGGGTGGGTGCCACCGTCTCGTTCACGGTCACCAATTCCGGGACGCCGCCGTACTTCTACCACTGGCAGTTGAACGGCGCGAATCTCGTCAATGGCACCACCGGCAGCGGTTCCGTTATCAGCGGCGCCACCAACAGCGTGTTGACCCTCACGGGCATCCACACCAATGACATGGGTAATTATTCGGTCATCGTGTCGAATTCGGTGAATGCCGCCACGAGTTCCAACGCCACTTTGACGGTCTATGCCTTCCCCACGATCACCCAGCAGCCAGCCGGCGAGACCGTGGGGGCTGGGGCCACGGTCACCCTGGCGGCCACCGCCTTTGGCACGCTGCCGCTCCACTATCAGTGGCAGGTGCAGGCCACCAACCAAAATACCTGGGCGAATTTGGCGAATGCCGGAAACATTAGCGG
>JBEKMW010000065.1:0-25410 GCA_049523455.1 Verrucomicrobiota bacterium
CCATGAACCTGGTTTCTGAGCGCGGACAGCTTTGTCCGCCCGAACCCGTTTCGCCGAACTCGTGGACAAGGCTGTCCGCGCTCCTGTCCGTCGCCGGTTCATGGTCCCAATGCATGCGCAAAAGCGAAAGGGAGATTTCATGTTCGCCCCACTTCCAGCAGGGCGCCGTGGCAACTGAAGCCGGCGCCGAATGACGACATCCACCACAAGCCCTCCGGCACGCTGTCATTCAGCGCCGCTTGCAAAACGAACAGCACAGTGGGGCTGCTGATATTCCCATATTCCTGCAAGATGGCGGTACTGTGGCGCAGATCGGATGCGGCCAGGCCCAATTGGTCGCGCAACGCCAGCAGGACGTCGCGGCCGCCGGTATGGAACACCCAGCCGGCTACGCGCGGCCGCTCCAGTCCCGCCGTGGCGAGCGCGCCGGACAACAATTGGGCCGCCTGCTCGCCCGCGATTTGCGGGACTTCCGGCAAGAGGACGTTGCGCAACATGCCGCATTTGTGCGTGAACCGCAGCGTGTCCCGTTTTTCCGGGGCCAGGCAAGACACGGCGGACTTCCACTCCACCCGCTGGCGTCCCGGTTGTGGCTGTGCGGCCAGCACCGCCGCGGCCGCGCCGTCTCCAAACAAACACGCGCTCACCAGCACGCCCGGATCATCGTCCAGATAGAATGCCGCGCTGCAAACCTCGACGCAGATGGACAGCACGTGGCGAACATGTCCGGCGGCCAGCAGGGCGGCGGCGGTGCGCAAGTTGGGCAGGGCCGCGGCGCAACCCTGTCCCACCAGGTCCAGCGGGAAAACATCCGGGCGCAGCCCGAGCCGTTCACCGACGTAGCTGGTGAGACCCGGACAAAGATAGCCGGTGCAAGTGCTGATAAGCACTGCGTCAATGTCGGCGGGGGCACGGTTGGCATCGCGCAACGCCCGCTGCGCCGCCTCGGTGGCCAAAGCCGGCGCGTGCCGGGCAAAGCGGACCTGCAAGACGTCCGGTGTCAGGTCAAATGCCTCGGACAGCGGGTCGAGTGCCAGATGGCGCGTGGCGATGCCATTGTCGCCGCAGAGAATCTTCTTGAGGATGGCCTGCGACCGTGGCGCGAGCCGGTGGAAGGGATGGGCAATTTGCAGCGCCTCCCAGCATTCGCGTTGCGCGTAACGTCGCGGCGGCGCGGCCACTCCTAATCCAATGAAAAACATAAGCCACATTAACGCCAGCGGTGCAGGCGTGCCACTGTAATGAATGGGAGTCGCGGAAAGGCCGGCGGTTCCAAGCTCCGCCGCACTCGCATGCATCTCTTTTGGGCAAGAGGTATCCCCAATACTTGCAACTTTTCGGTGCCTCCGATGTTTTCCGCGGGGGCGCGGAAAACTGCGCCCCGGGGCGGGCGCACTCCCCATTTGGAGAAGTCGGAAGTGCTGCGAGTTGAGACAACTCGCGCTCTGGTGGCGATGCCAAGCTGTGCCGCACCTGCCGGGGGCATCTTGACATGGCCCCCGATTACAACAACGCCGGAGTGCGGCGTTTACGCCGCTTCATCGTTCGAGAGCCCTCAGCCCAATCGTTTGTTGGTCCCCGCTCGGACACTGAAGCGGCCTCACGCCCGCGCGCCGGTAGGCAGTGAGCGGATGCGCCCGCATTTGCCGCGCATCCGGTTCCGGCTTGCCTTTTGCCTGCGGCGCGCGACAATTCGTCCATTCCCAAGCTGGCCCCCGCGCCACATGGAAACGAACCGGCAACCTGAGTCAGACGAAACCCAACTGCAACGGCGGTTGGAAGAACTGCTCCGTTATGCCCGGCAGTTAGAGCAGGTCACCCACGCCCCGGCCAATTTGCCGCGAGTCAAGGAACCGGCGCCCATCGCCGTGCCGTTGCACGAGACATTCCTGCCCGGCTCGATTTTGACCACGTTGTTTCGGAATCCCAAAACCGGCCGCACCGTGTCGTTCAAGCGCGAGGAACTGGGCGAATTGGACGGCATGACCAGCGATTACTTGTTGAAGTATTACCAGTCGCAATCGCTGTTCACGCCGGAGGACGCCGAGCGCCTGCGGACCAGCATCGAACAGCATTCGCGGCGGCTGCACCAATTGCTCCGGCGCAGCGACTGGCGGGCGGCGGTGTTCAATTACGAAGCCGCCAAGGAAGAGGCCATCCTGCGCAGCCTGCTGCAATTGCGGTTGTTGATTGAATGCGCGGAAATTCTGACGCCGCCGCTGTTGACGGTCCGGCACATCGGCAATGAGGAATTCGATTTGATTGACGACCTGCACGCGCTGTTGCGGCTGCTGGGATTGGCCATCTGGCAACGGCTCGCCACCGTGGGCGCGGAATTGCAGGCTTACGGCGCGCTGTCCGCCTGCGTCGCCGGTTTGGCTGCCAAGGAGGACGATGCGCTGGCCCTCATCGAATCCGGTTACGCCGCGGCCAACGGTGACGAAGAAGCCTTTGTGAAATGGTTCGAGAAAGGTGGGCGCAAGGCGATGGAACGGGTGGCGGCCATTCTCCAGCCGGTGGACCAACGCGGGCTTGATGAAGTGTTCGAGTTGTTCACGCGCCACGCGCTCGACCTGGGCCTGCAACCAGTCACCATCGAATTCATCCGGCAAACGTTGCAGACGCTGGTGACCACGCTCGCGGGCTTGGGCGGCGAGTTGTCCGACGCCTGCCGCCGGCGTTCGGCCGTCATTTCCGCGGAGCTTACCGACGTGTCGCGGCGATATGCCGTGGATTTCACGGCGCGTGCCGCCGACCCCGGCGTGAGCGAAGAGGACTTGGCCGCCATATTGAAGGAACTGGACGCGCTGGTCGGCCTCGAACCGGTGAAGAACGAGGTGCATCGCGCCACGAATTTCGCGCGCATGCAAGTCATGCGCCGGCAACAGGGATTGCCCGTGGTCCAGGCGAGTTTGCACAGCGTGTTTTTCGGCAATCCGGGCACCGGCAAGACCACGGTGGCGCGGCTCATGGGCCGCATTTACAAATCGCTGGGCCTGCTCCGGCGCGGCCACGTGGTGGAGTGCGACCGCAGCCGGTTGGTGGCCGAATACGTAGGGCAAACCGCGGTGCGCACCAATGCCGTCATGGATTCGGCGCTGGACGGCATTCTGTTCATTGACGAAGCCTACTCGCTCGCCGGACGCGGCGCTGAGGACTTCGGCAGCGAAGCCATCGAGACGCTGCTCAAGCGCATGGAAGACGACCGCGACCGGGTCATCGTGATCGTGGCCGGCTACAACGAGCCGATGAAACAATTCATCGCGTCGAACCCTGGGCTCGAATCGCGTTTCACGAACTATCTTAACTTCCCGGACTATCAACCGGAGGAACTGCTGGAAATATTCCATCGCATGGCGGCGCAGAGTGGGCTGGTGTGCGCGCCGGAAACGGAGAAGAAAGTGCTGGCCGCGTGCGCCGCCCTGCATGCGACGCGCACCGAGCAATTCGGCAACGCGCGCGAGATGCGGAATTTGTTTGAGTCCGCCGTGCGCAACCAAAGCACCCGCCTGGTCAACAGCGGCCAATGTGACCGCGATGCCCTCACGACGCTGTTGCCGGAGGATTTGCCCGCCGATTTTGTGACCGGAATATTGCCGCCGCCGCAGGCCAAACCAGCGTCGTCACGAATTGCGCCCAAGACGGGGTGACAACCCGTTGGGTTATCGGACGTTAGCCGGGATAACACGACCTCGAAAAGGTGCTCAGCGCCTCTGCACCGCCGAAATCATTAAAACGAACCACCGCCAGCGGTGTCTATATGAAGGTAACCCGGTGTTTTCGTTTTTCACGCAACCAAACTGCAAAATTGCGTAAGAGTGGAAGTAGAGGCCTATGAAACGTGACTCGTTGCAGGTGACAGGGGACAAGACGGCGGCCACATGTTTCCCAATGCCTTCGTGTCAGCCGTCATTTGCTTGCCCGGCCGACTTGCCGCGCCAAAGCGAAGCGGCGGCAGGAGCTTCCGAGCGAAGGCCGGCCACCGGTCACTTTTGCGCGTTCACTTTGATCGAATTGCTGGTGGTGATCGCCATCATTGGCATTCTGGCGGCGCTGCTGCTGCCGGCACTTTCCCGGGCCAAGGACAGAGCGCGCAATGCCAATTGCCTTTCCAATCTGCGGCAATGGGGCGTTACTTGGCGGCTTTACGCGGACGAAAACGAGGACACGTTCATGTCCGGCACCCGCGTGGGCTGGGCGCGCGGCACATGGGTGCTTTCGTTCACCAACGGTTACGCGCAAAATCCGCCGCTGCTTTGTCCCAAGGCCATTAACCGCCGCGGTCCCGGCGAGGCGGAGGTTCAAGTCCAGCCAAACAATCCCAGCGCCGTGGATTACGGCGGTCCCACGACCGCCTATGACTTTCCCATCAACGACCCGGCCAGTCCCAATCTTCTGTTGTCCGCCAGTTATGGTGTCAATTGTTGGATTTATAATCCCAACACGAACAATATCCAGGGACGGATTGCAGACTGGCACTGGCGGAAATACGGGAGTGCGCTGCAACCTTCGGTCACGCCGCTTTTTCTGGACTCCATGTGGCGTGGCGGCGGTCCCTATGAAACCGATCTACCGCCCGATTTCAACGGTGAATGGTGGGGTATGGAGGGGACATGGGCGGAGATGTACGCTTTTGCCATCGCGCGACACGCCCAAGGCGTGAACATTCTTTTCTTCGACAGTTCCGTTCGCTATTCGCGGGCCAAAGGTTTGTGGCAATTTCCCTGGCATAAGGATTGGGATTTTGGGGCCGTATCTATTCCGGAATTTCCCGGCTGGATGGACTGACAGGCTATGGCGCGGCGCGCAAGCCGCGCTCTTTGCCTGCAGTTTCGCCGCGCCGGGCAGGTTGTGCGAGGTGACTAAGACGGCTGGGATTCGTCAGGCTACCGTGTAAAATAAAATGTCTCCTTTTGGCGGCGGCGTCCATTAATAGGTGGGATGATGAATGACGACATGGCGTTGGTGCGGGAATACGCGGCCAGCCAATCCGAACGGGCTTTCGAAACGCTGGTCGCGCGTTACGTCAACCTGGTTTATTCGGCGGCCCTGCGGCAAGTGCAGGACCCGCATCTGGCCGAAGACGTCGCCCAGGCGGTCTTCGTCATTCTGGCGCGCAAGGCGAAATCGCTGGGTGACCAAACCATACTGTCCGGCTGGTTGTATCGCGCGGCGCGATACGCCGCCGCTGACGCGCTGAAAAGCCGGCGCCGTCGCCAACTTCGCGAACAGGAGGCACCGATGGAAGCCGTTACCGATCCGGTTCAATCCGATACCACGTGGCAACAACTCTCGCCGTTGCTGGACGAGGCGATGGCGCATCTGCGCGACCGCGACCGCGACGCGATTGTGTTGCGGTATTTTGAGAACAAGAATTTGCGGGAAGTCGGCGCCGCCCTGGGCATCGCCGAGCGAGCGGCGCAGAAGCGGGTGGCGCGCGGACTGGAGAAGTTGCACGTCTTTTTCACCCGGCGCGGCATTTCGACCACCACGGGGGTAATCAGCGAAGCGGTCTCGGCCAACTCCGTCCACACCGCGCCGACGGCGCTGGCGAAGGCGATTTCGGCTGCTGCCGTGGCCAAAGGCGCGGCGGCTTCAACTTCAACCTTAACCCTTGTGAAAGGAGCATTGAAAATTATGGCATGGACCAAAGCGAAAACGGCAGTTGTCACCGGAACGGTTTTAGTCATTTTGGCAGCAGGAACGACGGTGGCGATAAAAACGCATCAATCGCCTCCGCAGTCGAATTCGCCGTCAAGCCCTGGCGCCGAAGCCACGAGTTCTGCGGCGACAAATTTGAGCGACGAGACGCTGACAAATCAGTGGTTAAATCTTGCCGCCGAAAACAAGGTGCGGGCGGATGAGGCCCATCAGTGGATGGAAGCTTTCAGAAAGTATGCGGAAGATCATCAGAATCAATATCCCGAAGAATTCAGTCAAGTCAGCCCTCACGGCAATGACCTATCGAGTTCAGGTTGGGAGATCGTGTCCTGCGGCAATCTGCCCTGGGCGGACGGGAACACAATTCTGATCAGGGAAAAAACGCCAAGACTGGCTCCCGATGGCGCATACGTGAGAGTTTATGGGCTTATAGATGGTCACACGCAACTCGTTCGTTCGCCGGATGTTGACTTTGCGCTTATGGAAAAGAAATTTGGCTTTCTAGCTGTCCCGCCCCGCTGAGTTGTTGGAATTGAATTCACTGGAAGTCTTTCATTTCCAAACACTTGGAGGTAACTGTTGCGTTTTTAGCTGCGGCGGACATTTATCTGAATGAAAGAATCAGAACCAGCTCACGCTGGCTGCTACGTGTTTTCCGAAATAAACCACCGCCAGCGGTGTCTGTATGAGCATTGCCCAATGTTTTTTTCACGTGACCGAACTGCAAAAATGCCTAAGAATGGCAGCAGAGGCCTATGAAACGTGACACGGGGCGGGTGACCGATGACCAGGCAGGGGGGCAATGCTCCCGAATGCTCTCCCGTCAAATGTCACGTGCTTGCCGGGCCGACTTGCCGCGCCAAAGCGAAGCGGCGGCAGGAGCTTCCGAGCGAAGGCCGGCCACTGGTCACTTTTGCGCGTTCACTTTGATCGAATTGCTGGTGGTCATCGCCGTTATCGCCATTCTGGCGGCGTTGTTGCTGCCGGCGCTTTCCCGGGCCAAACAAAAGGCCCAAGGCTCCCTGTGTTTGAGCAACGGGAAACAGTTGATGACGGCGATGCTCCTCTGCACGAGCGAGAACAGCGATTTTTTCCCACCGAACCCGGACGATGGCAATGATCAGCCCGGCTACAACTGGTGCAGTGGCTCAGCCGGCATCGGACAATCGGACGAATTCAATCCCGATATCCTTGCCGATCCAAAACTTTCGTTGCTGATTGGTTATCTTTCCGGCAATGTCGCGGTATTCCGTTGTCCCGGTGACCTGCGGCAGGGCTTGTATCAGGAAAGCAACCCGGCGTTGATCGGTCAGATTGTGCCGGCGGCACGCACTTTTTCCATGAATCAGGCGGTCGGCACCATTGATCCGGGTTTTAACCAAACGGAATACGGCTCGTCGTACAGCCACTTCGGCGTCCCGACCCTGTCCGTGAATGGCCCTTGGTTGAACAATCAACACACTCATCACCGGAACACGCCTTGGGCCACTTACGGCAGGACCGCGGACATTCTTGCGCCGGGGCCTTCCACGCTTTGGGTGTTGGTGGACGAGAACGCGGAGGGCCTCAACGACGCCGCCTTTGCGTTTGGAATGGAACAACCGGTATGGCTGGATGGGCCCGGGTCCTATCACAATGGCGCCTGCGGTTTTGCGTTTGCGGACGGCCATTCCGAAATTCACAAATGGACGCAAGACCCTCAACCACAGTCCAATGCCAATGTACAGGATTGGGGATGGATGCAGCAGCGGACTTCAGCGCGGGTGGGGCAATCGCCGTGAATGCGTCAATGAAAACCACCCGCGCCTTCACGCTTGTCGAGTTGCTGGTGGTCATTGCGATCATCGCGATCCTGGCGGCGTTATTGCTGCCCGTGTTGAAGAGCGCCAAGCAGCGGGCGGCCCAGGCCGCGTGCATCAACAACGTGAAGCAACTCGGCACGGGGATAAAGGTGTATGTGGATGATAACAACGGCACTTTTCCCGGCATGGCCTCGCGCCTGTATGGCTATCAGCCAGCGGACTGGGTTTACTGGCGGACCAACACCGCGCTCTACCCGCCGGTGATAAAAAGTCCCATCGTCGTGGTGGCTTCCGGCTTGGATCAGAACTCGCTGCGCTGCCCGCTCGACGACAGCGACCAGGACCGCCTCAACTATTCCTATTCGGATAACTCCGGTCCTTACTTTTACAGTTACAGCCTGACGGGTTGCGGACTCGACAAAAACGGGAACAACATGGGCATGTCCACGATGGTAACCGGCTCCGGCAGCACGGCGGCGGTGTATCTTTTCAAGGAAAATGAGGTAAAGAATCCGAGCGGCAAGATCATGTTCGCCGAGGAACCGGGATCGGTGGCCACTTGGGACAGCCCGGATGGCAAGACGCTCATTGTTGACGGGCACTGGTATCCTCCCGGGGACGTGCTGACGATCCGGCACGGCGGCAGGGCGGACGTGACGTTTGCCGACGGCCACGTCGATTCGGTAACGCCCGATGTCGGAGCGAACCCCAATTATTACAATCCGGTATTTTGAAACGTCCATTTCTCTTTGCGTTTCGCGCTGGTTGGCATTTTAATGTCCGGGCATGAAAATTGTTCTGGCATATTCGGGCGGCCTCGACACCTCGGTGCTGCTCTCGTGGATCAAAGAAACCTACGACGCCGAAATGATCGCCTTCTGCGCCAACATCGGCCAGGAGGAGGAATTGCGCGGTCTCGAGGCGAAAGCGAAGAAGACCGGCGCATCCAAAGTTTACATTGACGATCTGCGGGAGGAATTTGCGCGGGACTTCATCTTCCCGATTATCCAGGCCGCCGCCATTTACGAGGGCCAATATTACCTCGGCACCAGCATCGCCCGGCCGCTCATCGCCAAGCGCATGGTGGAAATTGCGAAGCAGGAAAAGGCCGACGCCATTGCCCACGGCGCCACCGGCAAAGGCAACGACCAGGTGCGGTTTGAACTCACGGCCGCGGCGCTCGCGCCGGAGTTGCAGGTCATCGCCCCGTGGCGGGACGCGCGGTTCCGCAACGAATTTCCGGGCCGGCAGGAGATGATTGACTACTGTGCGCGGCATAAGATTCCAGTGAAAGCGAGCGCGAAGAAGCCGTTTTCTTCCGACCGGAACCTGCTGCACATTTCCTACGAGGCGGGGATACTCGAAGACCCGTGGCTGGACGCGAGCGACCCGAAATTCCGGGGCTCGTTTACCACGCTCTCGGTCTTTCCCGAAGACGCGCCGAACAAACCGGAATTCGTGAAGCTCGATTATGTGAAGGGGAATTGCGTGGCGGTGAACGGCAAAAAACTTTCGCCGCTCGGCGTGATGCAGACACTCAACCGGCTTGGCGGCAAACATGGCGTTGGGCGCGTGGACATGGTGGAGAATCGCTACGTGGGCATGAAATCGCGGGGTGTGTATGAGACGCCCGGCGGCGCCATCCTGCACTTCGCCCACCGGCAGATGGAAAGTTTGACCATGGACCGGGAAGTGATGCACCTGCGCGACTCATTGATTCCGCGGTATGCGGAGCTGGTGTATAACGGCTACTGGTTTTCGCCCGAGCGGCTGGCCTTGCAGGCGCTGGTGGCCGAGAGCCAGCGGAACGTGACCGGCACGGTGCGAGTAAAACTTTACAAAGGCAACATCATGGCCGCCGGCCGGAAATCCCCCGTGAGCCTTTACAACCCGCACATCGCCACGATGGAAGCCGACCCGACCAAGGCCTACAACCAGGATGACGCCACCGGCTTCATCCGGCTGAATGCGCTGCGGTTGAAAGTGGTGGCGAAGGTGAAGGGGAAGAAAAAGTGAACTGCCAACTTGAGGTCACAAATTGTGACCTCAAGTTGTGCGGCCAGAATCTTTAAGGTCACAAATTGTGACCTTGAACAAAGTTTTGAGGGGCAATTTGATATCGCAATTTGCGATGTCAAAAAAACAATGCGGTCACAAATTGTGACCGGTTCAGAAGGGCAACGATATGAACAACGAAATGCCAGTGTAGGTGGACCGGATTGGCTCGCTAATCCGAACAATTCGCGGACAAAAAATCGTTTTGGATTCCGATTTGGCCCGCATTTATGGCGTGCCGACGAAGCGGCTGAATGAGCAGGTCAAGAGCAATGTCGACCGGTTTCCGCCTGATTTTTTGTTCCAACTGACTGTGGAAGAGGCAGATTCTTTAAGGTCGCAATTTGCGACCTTAAAGAAAGGCCGTGGCCAGCACCGGATTTGTCATTTGCCGTCCGTGTTTATCTGAGTTCATCTGTGGCTGAAAATTTGTGTCGCCGCCATGACGCCCATCCACGAACTCCTGAACCGGATCCGCTGGGACACCGAATTTGCCCGCGGCCATTTCGAGCTGGGCTACTTCGACCGCGTGGAAGACCGCGTCATCCTCGTTCCTTTCCAATCCGTGGAATTTCCGCCCGATGATCCGCGCGCCTTTCGGCTCGTGGACGCCGACGGCCAATTTCATCGCGTACCCTTCCACCGGGTCCGCGAGGTCTTCAAGGATGGCCACTGCATCTGGCGGCGATGAAGGGTAGCGGGTCAGTTTGCAATTTTTGGTGGGGCGAGCGTCCCTGCGAGCCGGGCGTGGCGCGCCGAAACTCTCTGTGAAGGCGGCTCGTCAGGAGCCTCGCCCCACCAGACGGGTTTGACACGACCTGATTCCGGTCTATTTTCATTTTCGTGTTCGAGCTTGTCTCCAATTACAAACCCGCCGGCGACCAGCCGCAGGCGATCGCGAAGCTGACCGACGGCCTCCTGGCCGGCGTCAGACACCAGACGCTGCTGGGCGTCACCGGTTCGGGCAAGACCTTCACCATCGCCAACGTGATCAAAAACGTGGACCGGCCGACGCTCGTGATTTCGCACAACAAGACGCTGGCCGCGCAGCTTTATGCGGAGTTCAAGGGATTTTTCCCGAACAGCGCCGTGGAATACTTCGTGAGCTATTTCGATTATTACCAGCCGGAGGCTTACATTCCGCGCACCGACACGTTCATCGAAAAAGATTCCAGCCGGAACGAGGAAATCGAGCGGCTACGGCTCTCCACCATGAGCTCGCTCTTTTCGCGCCGCGACGTCGTCGTGGTCGCCAGCGTCTCGTGCATTTATGGCATCGGCAGCAAGGAGGATTACGAGGCGATGGTCATTCCCATGCGCGCAGGCCAGGACCTGTCGCGCGAACAACTGCTCGCGCGGCTCGTGGACTTGCAATACGACCGCAACGACATCGCCTTTGAGCGCGGCGATTTCCGCGTGCGCGGCGATACGGTGGAGGTGCGGCCCGCCGGGCGCGAAGACGGATTGCGGATCGAGTTCTTTGGCGATCAGATCGAACGCCTCACGCGCTTTGAGCCGCTGACCGGAAGCAAAACGGAATCGCTCGAGGCGGTGACCATTTTCCCCGGCAAGCAATTTGTCACCACCGGTGATAAGATGAAGCGCGCGATTCTTACCATTCGCGAGGAACTGGGCGAGCGCATTGCGTGGTTTGAGAAGAACGGCAAGCTGCTCGAAGCCCAGCGCATCAAGCAGCGCACGGAGTTCGACCTGGAAATGATGGAGGAGATGGGGGTTTGTTCCGGCATCGAGAATTATTCGCGCCACATCGCCGGCCGCCCGCCCGGCTCGCGTCCGGCCACGGTCATGGATTTTTTCCCCAGCGATTATCTGCTGGTGATTGACGAATCGCACGCGACCGTGCCGCAAATTGGCGCCATGTTCGAGGGTGACCGCTCCCGCAAGACGGTATTGGTGAATTATGGTTTCCGCCTGCCCAGCGCGCTGGATAATCGTCCGCTCAAGTTCGAGGAATTTCAGGCGATGCAGGGTCAGACGATTTACGCAAGCGCCACGCCGGCCGCGCGCGAACTGGAATGGTCGCGCGTGGCGGCAGGCAGCCTGCCTGCCGTAGAGCCGGGCATCCCGGCTGGCGGAAAAATCGTTGGCAGTTCCAAGTCCACAGAAACTTCGAGCGATGGCCCGGACGGCAAGATGCCGTCCTCTACGGCAGGCTGGAAGCCTGCCGCTACACGGCCCGGTGTGGTAGAACTGGTCGTGCGTCCGACCGGATTGGTTGACCCCAAAGTCACGGTAAAGCCGCTCAAGGGCCAGATTGACGATCTGATTGATGAATGTCGCCGGCGGGCTGACAGCAAGGAGCGTGTGCTGGTCACCACTCTCACCAAACGCACTGCTGAGGAACTGACGGATTATCTCCGCGGCATCGGTGTCAACGTTCAATATCTCCACAGCGAGATTGACGCCATCGAACGCGTCGAAATCCTGCGCTCGCTGCGCAAAGGCGAATTCGACGTGTTGGTGGGCATCAACCTGCTCCGCGAAGGACTTGATTTGCCGGAAGTTTCGCTCGTGGCCATCCTCGATGCGGACAAGGAGGGCTTCCTCCGCAGCGAAACCAGTTTGGTCCAGACCGCCGGCCGCGCCGCGCGCCACCTCCACGGCGAAGTGATTCTTTACGCCGACGTGATGACGGACAGCATCAAAAAGTTCCTGGCCGTTACCGACTATCGGCGCAAAAAGCAAATGGATTACAACCGGGAGCACCACATCACCCCGCGGAGCGTCAGCCGCGCCGTGGAAGCCAGCCTGGCCGCCTTTGAATCGCGGCGCGAAGAAGGCGCGGGTGTGTTGCGCGACGCCAAAATGGACGTGGACTTGACCCAAACCATCACCGAGTTGGAAAGTGAAATGCTCAAAGCCGCCGAAGATTTGCAGTTTGAAAAGGCCGCCCTGTTGCGCGACCAAATCAAGGAATTGAAACGGATGATTGACGGCGACGAGCCGGCGCCCAAAACCGACCCGGCGAGTTATCGCATAAAACGCCGCCTGCCGCGATAGAGGCCCAGGCGTCCTCATCGCCGACGAGCGTTTGCTGACTGCCGTAAATCGCGAATCGGGAACCGGGCACCGGGAGGAACCAGGAGGGCAGTGCCTCCCCGATTCGCGATTTTACGGCAATCAGCCTTCCTTTTTGCGGAAGAGATTCTGGGGTGTGGCCACGTTGATTACCGACAGGTCAATGCCGCCGGCCGGATTGCGCTCGCGGGCCGTCCGAAGCGCGCTCGCGATGCGTTTGACCGCGCCCCCGGCGTAATACTTGACCACGCCGATGCCGGATTTGGCGCCGAAAATAATGGCCAGCAAGCAGTGCTCATCCACGTCAACGACGAACAAGCTGGATTTTTCCCCCTGCTGATAAATGCTGTTGAAATTTTCCTCGTTGACGAGCCCGGCAATGGTCTGATTGGCCAGGAACGCGCCGGAGGCAAGCGCCCCGAGGGTGGTCAGGTCAAAGTGCGCCGCGTCGCCCTGGTGGGTGATGAGAAAGCCGCCCTTGTCAATGATCAACGCCGTGGTGGCGTCGGTCTGGACAATGAACTCTCGGAGCGTTTCGTCCAGTTGTTGAATGTCCTGCTCGAGCAATTGGGGCAAAGTGGCCATGTCATGCGTATTGTGGAACGCTTTGGTTGATGAACTTGTGCAACAGGAGGCGCGTGATCATGTTCAGCGTTTCGAAGACGCCTTCGCATTTGTGCGCCGTGGCGGCAAAGGACGGCACCTGTGCGTCGCGGTTGTTCAGCAGGAACTCCATGTATTCGATGGGCGCGGCGTTGGGCAGGTCGCGTTTGTTGTACTGCAGCACGTAGGGGATGTCGTCCAGGTTGAGTTTGAGCGTGCCCAAATTTTCCATCAGGTTTTGGAAACTCTCGACGTTCTCTGGCATTTTCTCGTATTGCGAATCGGCGACGAACACGATGCCATCCACGCCGCGCAGCACGAGCTGCCGGGTGGTGTTGTAAATGACCTGGCCGGGCACGGTGTAAAGCTGAAATTTGGTCTTGAAGCCCTTGATGGTCATCGCCTCGATGGGCAGGAAGTCGAAGAACAGCGTGCGGTCGGAACTGGTCGCCAGCGATACCAATTTGCCCTTATTGCCGGCGGCGGTCTGGACGTGGTCGTGTACCTGCACGAGGTTGGTGGTCTTGCCGCCCATGGCGGGACCGTAATAGACAATCTTGACCTGCAGTTCTTTGGTGGCTTGGTTGATGATAGCCATAGTTCTTTATGGTTTCTTTCGTTCCAGTTCGGCGGCCAGTGCGGCCAATTGGGCCGTGGGCAACGGTTCGCCGGGATGGCCGAAGGCGGCGAAATAGACGGCACTTACGCGGAAGATTTTCCACGGGACATTGCCCACCGTGAAATTCACGTTGTTCAACGACCCCATGCGCAGCTCGCGCGTGCTTTGGCCGAGCCGGTCGAAAATTTGCGGCAGAAACGCCGCCAGTGTGTCGCCGTTCATGCCGGCGGGTACTTGGCTTGCCACGTTCAGTCCGTCCTGCAACGCCACCACCGCGCCGGCCACGCCCGGCAAGGCCACGGCGCGGGACACCACGTCCCTGGGCATCGCCCGGCGATTGGCAAAGTCGGTGGCGGGCGCGACCGGACGCTTGTATTCGGTGTCATCACTCCGGGGCGCCTCGCCATTATCGCCCCACAGGTAAAAATTGGTGTCGGACGACTTGGCCTCCACCGGCTTGAGCGCAGGCCGTGGAACTTCCGGCTTGGGTGCCGGCGCTTCGGGGGGCGGAGCCTGCGGTTGCGGAAAACCGAAGAACAAATTCGGGATATCGGATGAGAGGGAGACTTTGCGTTGCTGGCGGGCCGCTTTTTGCCGCGCAAAGAACAAGGGCGCCAGCACCTTGAGCGGCAGTTCCAATTCCAGGCCGTCGTGAATGGAAGTTGGCGCGGGCATGGGTTTGATCCACGAACGCACGTAACGCCACGAGAAAATAACCCTACCGCGTTTCAACGGCGGCTCCACCAGGTGCAGAGGCAGGGCCACTTGAGCGCCGGCCAGACCGGACTGGCTGATTTCCAGACGCAACGCTTCGGGCCATTCTTCGGCAAGAGCGGCCAAAGGCGCAAGAATGGTAGGCTGCGCCTGTTCCGGCAAAGCCGCGGGCGCGGCCATTGTCATCGGTGGAACGGGCGCAGCGGAAGTGGACTTGGGGACGCCATTGCGCGGAGGCACAGTTCCGGCGACAGACGGCGACAGCAGGGCCGTCCGCGAAGGCGTGGTGCCGGTTGCCGGCGTCACCGTTGTGGCGCGGGAAGGCCGTTGCGGCAGTGGCGGAGCCAGCGGATGCGGAGGCAATGGTGGCCAGCTAACCGGATCATTGACTCGCGGATGCAGCGGAGGCGGCGTGTTGGGCTTGAGCGGCGTGGTTGTAAACGTGATGCCCTTGCCACGGCCATCGAAGGGTCCAGTGATGTCGCCGCCTACTTCGACTCGTTTCTGACTGGTTCGACGCGCCAGCAGGGCGGGGTTCAGCCGTGCGAGGATTTCGTTCAACGGCAGGGTCACCGGGCGGGAATCGCTTTCGCCACCGGAATTCACGAAGAGGTTGGGCGCGGCGGCACGTAATTCGCCAAAGCTGATTTTCACCGAACCGTGCGCGAGTTGGGACAGGATTTTCTCAACCGATACAGACAGGCAGGCGCCCGGCAGCGGAGGCTGCATGATCTTCCCGCGCAAATCCACAGGCAAGGTCGCCAGCACGCCCGACAGCGGGATTTGCAATTCGTCCGGCTCTTCCGGTCGGGCCGCTGGCCGGGCAAAGGCGGTATTCGATTGTGCCGGCACTGACGCCATCGCCGACTCAGCCGCAGTTGACGAAGCGGTCACCGTGGAGGGCGCCACCGCAATAGGCCGCGGCGCTTCCGCTTCTTCGTTTGATTCATAGTCATCCAGGCGCCTGAGCAGGCCCCGGAGCAAACCAACGAATCTCGTTTTGACTGTTTTTGACATGAAACCGGGCTGCACGCCGCCGGGGTGGCTGACGTGCCGCTTGCCGTTGAATTTCAGCAGGAAGCGCGCCACGGGCGCAGTTTTTCCCGATTTACAATGGAATCATTCGCTTTGTCGGATCAAAGACAAAAAATGTCCCACCGTTGGACTGACTTGTCCGATGATTGTCCATAATGCGGCTTAAACCCCCTGATTTACTGCCGGAACGGCGATTGCTTTTGAAAATGGAAAGCGGCGGAGCGCGGACGAATGAAATCCGGTCGCGCCAAGGTTCCCGCCGAAATGCGACTTGCCGAACCGCGCTCCGATTTACGAGCGTGTCAAGTGGCGCCACCGAATCGCCGTCGGCGCGTTTGACGCTTGCTATTGCGGGCCGATGGCATTAGCGATTGAACGATCGGGATGGAAGCACAGCATAAAATTCTGGTTTTGGACGACGACGAGGACTGGCTGGTGTTAAGCCGCGAGCTCCTGGCCGAACTGCCCAGCAAACCTGAAATCCGCACCGTCACCTCCGGCGCCCGCGCGTTGGCCTTGCTGGAAACCGAGCCATTCCGGCTGCTGATCTGCGACTTGAAAATGCCGCGGATCGACGGCCTGCAGGTGCTGGCCATCGTCCGTCGGCGCTTTCCGGCATTGCGCACGGTGGTCCTGAGCGCGCTGGAAGACGAGGAATTCCGCTCGCGCGCTTATGCCCTGGGGGTGGACCTCTTCTGGCTCAAAACCGAGATGCTACGCAACAAGCCGTTGTATCTGGACTGCCTCGAATCGCTTCTGGGCCGCGACACCGAGGGCGGCTTTCGCGGCATCCAAAGCAAGAGCCTCATGGACATCATCCAGATGGAATGCCTCTCGCGCACTTCCACCGTCCTGCGGCTGACGCGCGGCGCGCTGGTGGCCAAATTGTGGATTCAAGATGGCGAGTTGATTGATGCCGAAGCCGAAGGAACACGCGGCGAAACGGCGTTGCGGAGGATTCTATCCTGGAAGGCCGGTACTTTTGAAAACCTCCCGCCCGAACGGGCTCGCGAACGCACCATTACCAGATCCGTCAACGCGCTGCTGCTCGAATCCGCCCAGGCCATTGATGAAACCGCCAACCCGGTCGAACCGGAACCCCTCGAGCAAGCCGCGCATCGCAGGAACGTTTGGAAGCTCGCCTTGCTCACACGCGAAAATGCCGACTTCGTCATCGCCGTTCCGCCGGAAGGACACGGTGAAGTCGAAGCTCTGGGCACACAAATGGTCCAGCCGGCCGCCGCGTGGACGCGTCTGGCGGTGGAAGTGGCCCGCCGTCTCGGTGACCATCTCGAAGCCGGGCCGCTCTCGCACCTGGCCGCCAACAACCTCGAACGCAGACTGGTGCTGTTGCCGCGCGAAGATAAATCCTTTCTCGTCGGGTGGCCGCCCAATGCCGACGCCGGCCCACTCTTTGAAAAAACCAAAAAACTAATCGCCTCATGGGATTCCTGACACGATTGTTCCAATTTCGCTCCAAGGCGACGGTGCAATTACTGCCGTCCGGCAGCATGACCGTGGACCACCGCGGCCGGGTGGTCACTTCCACCGTCTCCTCCGCATATCCTGAGGCGTTGCTCAATAATATCGGGCGTGAAGTTGTGCTCCTATTCCGCGAAGCGCACACCGCCCAGATGCCGCTGGCCGAAATCAGCCTGCATTTCAGCAGCCTGCACGTCACCGCCCGCGAACTGCGCGGTGGCGCCGTCATTTTCCTCTTCCCCCAAACCGCGTTTTCACCCACAGCAACCGGATCGCATTTATGACCGCCAAAGAAGTCAACCAACTGGTCACTCAAATCGAAACTCACATTGAGTGCTGGAAACAGTTCAACCACTTCGTCAACGTCGCCCGTTCCAAAAAATTCGGGCCGGCGGAGGAGAACCATTTCCTCGAAATCAAAAGCATCATCGTGCAGGAACTGGAGCTCATCTACGCCTCGGTCGAGGTGGCCTCGCCCACCCGGGACGAGGTCCATGGCCTCATCGGCAACGCCCCCTCGCTTCGCTACCTCAGCGAAATGAGCGAAGGCGCCTTGCGTGGCATGGAAGCCCAGTGGCACAAAATTTATATTGGCTGGCATTCCATCCTCGGACAGCTCAAAGTGAAGCAGCGGGCCGAAGAGAACAAGACGTTCTTCGGCAAGGGCAAGTAATTGGCCGCTGTGCTGAACTACTTTCAAATCCTCATTCTAGCGTTGGTCCAGGGCGCATGTGAATTGCTCCCCGTGTCCAGTTCCGCGCATGTCATTGCCGCGGAAAAGATCATGGGCTGGACCAGCGGCCAGCCTATTGACCCCTCCAGCCCCGAACTGGCCATGCTGTTGGTGATGCTGCACACGGGAACCATGTTCGCCGTGATTGTCTATTTCTGGCGCGGTTGGCGGCGCGACTGCTTCGCTTCCTATGGCCAGCTTCAATGGTTCGCCCTGCAATTGATTTTGGCCACTGCCTGTACGGCGGCCGTGGGCTATGGACTCAAGGAAATCATCGAAAAAGCATTCCTGCGGGGCCGGCCGCACGCGGAAGTGGAGGACTTGTTCAACAACCTTCCCTTGATGGCCGGCGCGCTGGCGACGGTGGGTGTGCTCATCATCTGCGCCGGACTGCGGGAAAAACAACTGGCGCGCGATTCGGAAATTCAGCCGTCGCACTCGGTTTGGATCGGCCTCGTGCAGGGTCTGTGTCTGCCTTTCCGCGGTTTCTCGCGTTCCGGCTCAACCATTTCCACCGGCCTGCTGCTCGGTTTACCGAAGCAAAAACTGGAGGAATTCAGTTTCGCGCTGGCCGTGGTGCTGACCCCGGCGGTGATTGGCCGCGAAGCCCTCCGCGTGTTGCACCAGCATGCCCTGGGCGGGCAAGGATCGGTGTTGCGCCTGTTTCTGCCCAGCCTGGTCGGAATGGTTTTCAGCTTTGCCGCCGGGTTGCTCGCCCTCAAATGGCTCTCGCGCTGGCTGGAAGGCGGACACTGGCAATGGTTCGGCTATTACTGCCTCGTGGCCGCCGCCGCCGTACTCCTCCTCCACTTCAGTCTGCCCCGCTAGGATTTACTGGGGCCTCGGTATAAAAATCTGCTGTCCCACAATCAAACTTTTCGCGTCCAAACCGGTATTCGCCTTTAAAATATCGTCCACCGTCACCTTGACGTTCTTCTCGCGATACGCCTTGGCAATCGCCGACAACGTGTCGTTTGCTTTAATCGTGTAGTAAAAACCATTCTGCGGCCCGCCGGGGGGCGGATTGTCGGTTGAGCGGGGCGTCGGCGCAGGCGGCGCCGCCCGATGGCTGGTGGTCGAGCCGGCGCTGATTTTGCCGAAATTCTCGAGCTGCTTCACGATCAGGTCGTTGTCCGACTGTTGTTTTTTGGCGAGGTCCTGGACCTGCGCGGCCAGTTTCGCCAAATCGTCCTGCGCGGCGTAATTATTCGCGGCGGGCTGATTCAGCTTGTCGCGCAAGTCGTTGATTCCCTTTTCGAGCGCCTCGATCCGCTTGGCCTGCGCGAGTTGGGCCGCCTGCAAATCCTGCACGTAGCCTTCCAGCTTGTTCAGGCGTTCCGTCGTCTCAGCGTCCTGTGCCCGCGCCGCTGCCGTCGTGAAAACGAAAAGCAAAATCCAAACCGTAATCTTTTTCATGCACCGAAAATAAACCTCCGCCGGCGCGCGTCAAGGCCGACTGGACCGGGTGAGGTCGCGGCGCGCCGCGGTGCCCCGGGCGGAATTTGGAAATCGTTGGGCCAAAGCCATTTGGCAGTTGACGGCGGCGCAAGAATGGGCCACCGGTAATCATGAACCTTTTTGGCAAACACCATGGTTGGAGTGATGTGGCGGTGTTTGAGGATGTGAACGCCGGCAAAGCCCTCGAATCGTTTCTGACGGGCAAGGGCTTCCAGGCGCGCACGTACGACGACAAACTCTTTCGTTACTTCTTGTTTCTACGCCCTCCGCGCCCGACCGTGCGGGTGCAGGTCCATCGGCGCGACATCAAGGTGGTGGAACATCGCTTGACGGCGGACCCGCCCGGCAGCCTAGAGCCGGCCCTTCACTGCCCGTCCTGCAGTTCGCTGCGCGTGTCCTATCCCCAGATGACCCGCAAGTTCATCCTGCCCACCATCATCCTGCATTTGGGCATCATCTTCCGCGTGATTGAACACGAATGTTATTGCGAACATTGCCATAACATTTGGAATCTGCCGACGGCAGAGGCCCAACCCGCCCGCAAGCCCGCCATTCACTTCCCCTTCCGCGCCATGCGCTAAGCGGGTTCGTCCTCGTCCTCCTAATCGCGTTCGGAAAAATCTCTGTCATCTCCTGTTTCACAGCATCCGCCCTTTCATAAATGCCTGGAAGCTCTCGCGGGTGACCATGGGCGAACCGCCCGGCCCGAACCGGGGCTGTTTCACACACGTGAACCGTTTGGCCCGGATGAGATTTTCGACCAGTCCCCGGTCGCAGTTCAACGCGCGCTCGATTTCCGGCCCGCGCAAAAAAAGTTTGTCATGCGGAATCAGGAACCGGAAGATTTGCTCCCAAGCCAGCGACAGAGGCGCCCCCGTTTCGAGATAATGCTCAATGCTCTGTGTGAGCACACGCACGGTGGCTCTGCCCCCGTCGCGCGCACCGATATTGAAGCCCACCAGCTTGCCTTCATCCAGGAGCGCGCGCACCCGCTCCGCATCGGCGTCGAGGTCCCGCATGGCGGCGTTGACGTCGCCCAATGGCCGGCAGAGGGCCGGGCGCAGGCGCCGCTGGCCGGCGCCTGTGCCCGGAGTAACTCCCGGATCAGGAACCGGCAAGGCGGATGTGCCGCGCAAGTTCATCCATGCAATTTACCAAAGATTGTCAAATCTCGGCCCGTTCGTCAAGTCCAAATTTGACAATTTTGGATAATCCGTTTCAATGCACCCGTGCCGCGTCCCAAAGGGCCCATCAAGTCGAAGTTGCCGCCGCGCGAAATCGCAATTTGTCTGCGCGTCCGCGAGGCGCGCACCGGCCTGGGCCTTTCCCAGGAGGAATTCTCGCGGCAACTGGCCATCACCCGCTCCCGCCTGGCCAGCTACGAAGACGCCCGCGCGCCCCTCAAAGCTTCGCTCGCCTTGAAGCTGTGCCACCAGTTCATCATCAGCGAAAAATGGCTGGCCACCGGCATCCGGTTCCAAAAGTTGCTGCGAAATCCGGATGCCCAAACCACCGCTCGCATCGTGGCGGCCAAACGCTCCATCCCGTTCTCCCATTTTGTGGCGCGCCGTTACCTGGGCCTCCTGCAAGAGCCAGTCGTGCAAACGTTCAAGCCCAGTCTGCTGTTCAGCCACGCCTACCGCCAGTTTCTGGGAGCCAAATATGACGCCTTGGAGCGCCAGGGTGCGCGGGAATTCCCCCGGGTGGTTTTATCCCTTGACGACAACACCGCCCGGCTCAAGAACATGTTGCAGTACCTGGTGAACGCCTTTATCCAGGTGGATGAAGAGTTCCGGCAAAAGCGGCTGGTGCTGGCCTTGAACCAATTCGGCATCCTGTTTCACGACGTTTTGCGGCGGCAAGTTCCCCCGGAAAAAATCACCTGGCTCGAACGCCTGCTGGACGCCGCCTGGCGGGACGCGTTTGATTTTGAAGACCTGGCGTGCGCGTGGTTGGAAAACCAGGGATCGCCGCAATCCTCCCTGCCAGCGGCCAAAAAGATGGCGGCCAATATTCCCATGTATGGTAACATTGATCCCGGGCCGGCGAACTTGCCGGCATTCCTGGCGCGGCTCAACCAGGCAACGCGGGAACGCGGGAAAAAATCAGCGTTGGCGAAGTACCTGGGCGTGCCGCCGCCGAAAGTATCGCAATGGCTGGCCGGCGACCACGAGCCCGGCGGCGAAACCACGCTCCGAATGCTTCAGTGGCTCCAGCAGCAAGAGCGCCAGCCATAAATCCGGATTTCCCATACGGCGCCGGGCCTTCGATGGCCCCAACGGTGAGCCGACGCCATGTGTTTTACTCCCTTTTCCACAAAGTCACGCTCATGCTGTCCCACAATGGCTGCAAATCACACCATGACCATGCCGCGTAACCATGCGCGAGGCCGTGTAAAATGCCCGGCACGGTAGGCTTGATATTTCAGTGGCCATCTCTCGATTTAACGGGTTTTCTGGCGGCGGACCATGATATCGGAGAAAATGTTTCAACCGATCCTGGCGCTGGGCAGGGGCAGGGCCGCCTTGAATTATTCCCAAGGCTCCGACTCCACCTTGAACGCGTACGCCTGTTGGCACGGACGCTGGGCGGCATCCTGAAGATTCTTGGGTATCTCGATGACGAGAGTGTCACCGTCGTTGTGCCACTTGAGATCCTGATCCATGCCCAGCATGCGAATCGCCGAGCCTTCCTTGGCTTTGACCAGCGTGGTCTTCAGCGTTTCTCCCGGCCACTGGAGGCTGATCACATAGACATATTTCTTATCCTTGGTTCGCGTGAAGCGCAGACTGTCTCCCTCGTGATAGCGCATATAGGGGCGGGTCGCATAAATGCACTCACCGTTCACCTTCAGCCAATCACCCACGTAGCTGACGCGGTCAATCATCTCCTGCGGCCATGTTCCATCGGGTTTGGGACCGAAGCCCACCTGGAAATTGCCGCCCTTGGCGACGATGTCTATGAGGCTTTCCAACACCCATTCCCGCGACTTGTAGGTGTCGTTCTGTTTGTAGGAAAAACCCGTGCCGCAGGGATAGATCACCTGCCAGGGACGTTTGATCTGGTTGGGATTCTCCGGGATCACGCCCTCGGGTGTTTCGTAGTCCCCGTAGGCGTCTATACCGCGATTGCGCAGCAAGATGTTGGGTTGCAGACTCCGCGCCAGCTTGGCCACGCCATAGGCGTCCTGCTGCGCTTCTTTGGGCCAGTTGATGTCCAGACTAAGTATGTCAATCGGGCCGTATTGCGTGAGCAACTCGGTGATCTGGTCGCGTTCCTTCTGAATGAAAGCCGCCCAACGCGCCGGATCGTCGGATTTTTTGGTGAACGAGCCGTCATGCCAGAAGTTCCGGTTGTCCCACGCAAAATCCCAGTCATGCCAATCAATATGTGAATAGTAAAGGCCCACCCCCAGGCCGTGATTATGGCCGGCCTTGACCACTTCGCCGACGATGTCGCGCTTGAACGGGGTCTCCGCGATGCTAAAGTGATTCGTCACTTCCACATAGGAGTCGTCGGCATTTTTGAAAAATCCCTTCTGCCAGGTATGGGTCGGCCACATGCAGAAGCCTTCGTGGTGTTTGCTGGTGAACGAGAAAAACTTCATGCCGGCCCGCTCCATGATCCGCATCCATTCGTCGGCGTCGAAGTTGGTGGGATTGAACTGCTGGTAGGAAGTGTAGTAATTCAACTGCCAGCCCGGCGGTTTCGGCTGGGGGCGGACGAGAATCCAGGATTCCTGGCCGTTGAACATGGTGTAAAGCCCCCAGTGGATGCGCAGACCCCACTTCCAGTCCATCCAGCGTTCCACCGCCGCTTCGCCGGCGTGCGTGTAATCCGCGTCCACACCGCGGTAAGCGGAATAGGTTTCCTGCAAGCGTTGTTCCTCCTGGCGGGTCACGGGTTTGCCGGGCGCCGCCGGCTGCGCCGCCGATACCAGTGCCATGATGCCGAGCAAAGTTGAAACGATAATTTTCTTTTTCATAATTCTTGCAGGTTTACCGCGAGAAATCTCTTTTGACATTTCGCATTTGGTTTGTTGCCGACGACCAGCGTGGGCCTTGTTCGGGATTTTTTGTGATTCTCTGCCTGCTCCACACAATTGCAAGGACTTTTTGTAAACCGTCGCTGCATTTGTGCCGAATCGCCCGGCGGTTTCCAAAAGTGGTGAAAACACAAATTGCGCGCCCTTCTGGCGAGCGTGCAAACCCTTCCGCCCAAATCAGATCACGGAAGTAAATTCTAAGCCGCTGCCTGCGCGTTGCGCTTGGCAGCCAGCGTACGTTTCAGGGCAACGCAGTATAAGTGCGCGCCGCGCGCGTCAGCGCGCCCATGAGCCACTTTCCGGCGAACTGCCTCGCAATATGCCTGCCCGAATCCAAGCGCCTGAAGCTGGGCTTCCAGGCCGACGATTTCCCGGTCGAGATTTTGGCCGGTGTAGCGGTCCCGGCTCGTTTCAGTGTTGGTGTTTTTGGCTGCCCAAAAACACCGCTGCCGAAACACTGCATCAGGCTTGCCACGCGCCGGCAACACGCCCGCATCCACCTTGCGCCAGTGGATCGCCTCGAAATAGGCAAGGGCAATATCAAGCTGCCGATCCGTCCAAGCGGCGTCTTTGCTGGATCGGCAGCCGTTAACCGTTTCCAAGGCGTCGCGGTATTCGTCTTCAGGCAGGCCCGCTTCGCGCTGCGCGCGTTTAAGCAAAATCTGTTGTGAGCGAGAGAGGGCCATTTTATTTTGCGTCGGCGGCGGGGCTTGTAGGCGGCGACAACTTGCCCCTCAATTCCTGCAACCAGTTCGCGTTTCGCGTTCGATTTTCTGACTCACTAATAGCAATTGCAGCAATAAATTCTTTGCCGCACGCTATCATCTCCGCGTGAAATTCAGCCTCAAACACTTCATCTTTGTAGGTATTCCACTGCCGTCCGGAGAAATCGAAGCCCTTCAAAGCGCGGACAAAATCAGCCTTCCACTTTTGGGATTCCTCTACGGAAAGACCCGCCAACCTGCTCGCAATACGTCCGCCAAGCGCAGCCTCTAAGACTATCAATCTGGCCAAGGTTTTATCAATTGGCGTAATCATGGTTTCCTTTATCGGATTCTCACCACAGCAAAGGGGGGCGCCTATTTCGCCGGCAATGTCCGCTTCGCACGAAAACTCCAAAAATGCCAGCATAGCGCATAACGTCTCGTTTGGTTCAAGCATTAAGAGCCTTTGTGGTTTATGTCATCCTTTGGATGTTGCGCCTCATCACATCCACTATGAATTTTTCGTGCGCGTCGGATTTGGCCAGGTCATCCACCATTTTCTGTTTGTCCATATAGATGCCCATGTGCGTGCCGCTGCCGGCAGACGCCACGCCGGCGCCTGCCACATAGCCGCCCTCCGCATAGCCCCGGTGCATCCCCTCAAGCGTTGGCAGCCCGATCCGATCTACGTCTGGCGCGCTGAAGACGTATTCGCCCTTATGGACGATCCCCGCCGCTTCGTAACGCCCCCCGGACCCCGTGTAGCCGCCTTCCGCGTAGGCGGCCGATGCCATCGTCAATCCTTCGGCAATTGCAATGAGGCCGGGCGCGGCATCTGCGGCGCCGCCATAACTGGCAATGGTGGCCAGCGTGGCCGGCGCGGCCCACACTAGGGACAGCCCGGCGGCGATTGGCGCCGTGGCGGCGATGTTCGACGCGGCAATAGCTTTGCCCGCGCCCATTTTCGCCAATTCCTGCGCCGTGTACTGGGCCACCCGCGTCCAGCCCAGCGCCACCGCCAGCGCGTGCAAAGCCAGTTCCGCGCCTTCCATAATCGCGTGCTGCATTACCCAACGGACGGCCAGGTTAACGACGCCGCTAATCATGCTGCCGATGATCCCGTTCCAAATCTCACGGAACCATTGCCCTTTCTGCGCGCCATATTCGAACAGCCTCGTAAGTCCACCGCTGATGGCATTGGTCGCCCCGGCCCACGCGGTTTCAAACGTCTTGGCGGATTCTATCGCCCAGGTATTCCACTTGCTTTGGATGCTGACCAGGGCGGCGGAAAATTGATAACCGAAGCTCCCCTGATTCTGGGCGGCGTTCAGTTTGGCTTGCAGATCGAGTTGTTTTTCCTGCGTCGCGGGTGCGTTGCAGGAAAGTTACAGGCAAGGTGGTCAAGCGGCTTTGGGCATCGGTTGATTCCACAGGTAATCCCAACCGCCGGCGGAAAGCAG
>JBEKMW010000066.1:0-25068 GCA_049523455.1 Verrucomicrobiota bacterium
CCAGCCTGGCGGCAGCATAATATTCAGCCAACGCCTCCTCGTAGCGGCCCTCCTGATCCAGGGTCACTCCGAGGTTTACGTGGGCGACGTCATTGTTCGTCGTCACGGCCAGGGCGTGGCGGAAGAGCGTATCGCTGTCTCGCCAGAATCGCAATTGATGGGCCGTCGCCACCAGACAACCCGCCAAAATCACCATGGCCGCCGCCGGCACGGCGAATCGGGGAATTTGCCACCGCTGCGCGGCAGCGCGAACTCCAAATGCCACCGCCAGGAACACGCCAATGGACGGGATATAGCTGTAGCGGTCCGCCATGGCTGCTCCGCCCACCTGCACCAGGCCGATGACTGGCACGAGTGTGCCCAGAAACCAGAGCCACCCAACCAGCACATAGGGTGCCCGCCGCCGCGCCCTCCAGGCGACTACGGTAACTACTGCCAAAACCGCAATGGCCGCCAGGACGGCGAGCGGGGAGATTTTGTCGGCCAGCGGATAAAAAGCGGCCAGATCAGCCGGCCAAAATAACTTCAGCAGGTACCGCCCCACGGCTACGGGTGCATTCTCCAGGCGGTAGCGCAACGAAACTCTCGCCAGCGATATCACCGCCTCGCTCTGGCGCTGCACCAGAAACGTCACCACGCTGGAAATCGCCGCGAGCAGGAAATATGGAATCTTTTCGGCGGCCAGACGTTGAAGCGTTGAAGCGTTTAAGCGCCGAAGCGGCCAGTAATCCAGCAGCAGCAGCACGAACGGCAGCGTCACCAGCATGGGTTTGGACATCAGACCCAGGGCGAAGCACAGGAGGGCCAGGCAATGGAAGCGTGAAGCGTGATGCGTGAAACGTGGAACGTCAGCAGCCGCCGCTCCGGTTTTTTCGGCTGCCGGCCGCGGTTCGGCGCCCACCGCTTGGGCGTACGCCAGCACGGCCAACAGTCCGAAAAAGGTGCTCAGGACGTCTTTGCGTTCGGCGATCCAGGCGACGGATTCCACGTGGAGCGGATGCCAGGCAAACAGCGCGGCGACGAGGGCAGCGGGCCAGAGCGCCTGGGTGAGGCGGAGCAGCAGCACGAACAAAAGGACAGTGTTTGCCGTGTGGAACAGGACATTCACCAAATGCTGCGGGCCGGGATTAAGGCCGAACAACTGGCAATCCAGCATGTGCGAAAGCCAGGTTATCGGATGCCAATTGCCCGCGTGGCCGGTGGTGAACGCCCACTTGACCCCTCCCCACGTCAGCCCGTCCTGTACCGCTTGATTATCGGTCACGTAATCGTTGTCATCATAGACCAGAAAGCTGTCGTGACCCGCCGGCAAATAAACCAGCAGCGTGAACAGCGCGAGCAGCAATCCGATGAGACGTGGATGAGACATCGCCCTTCTTTGTAAGCGATTTTCGCCGCGCGGCAAGCGCAGAGAGAGAATTCCCCGAAAGCTTCGCAAATTGTGCCCCAGAACCTGCCGCAAGCCGCCAGTCCGCCGAGCCAGGTTCGCGGGCCACTGGCTGTTCCCTCTCCGCTCCCATTTTGATGGGAGGGGAGAGGGTCAGGGTGAGGTGAGGGTTCTGCCTTCATTGGCTATTGGCTATTGGATGTTCGATGTTCCCCGGTTCATGGAGAGTGGTGACCTTTAGCGCCCTTTATTGCCCTTTATTGCCCTGATTTCGGTAGGGCGCGTCACTCCGTGCGCGCCGTCGTCTCGTGAATGTTCGGTAGTTCATGGAAAGCCTCCTTTCGCTTTCGCACATGCATTGGGACCATGAACCAATTGCCGCGACAACGTTTTGGAGTGCGGCGACATGTCGCCGCTTTCCTCGACGCGACGTGTCGCGTCGAAACAAAGCGCGGACATGTCCGCGCACTCCCAAAAACCTGCGGGTGGACATCCGGTTCATGGAGAGAGCAGAACCGGCCCCAGGAACGGGCGCATCTTGGCACTGTTCCAGTTTGGAGTTCCGCCTTCAGGTGCCCGACCAGCTTATATGCAGCCATGACACCTCCAGTGCCTAGGCAGCGTGCGTTCACATCCATATTAACGGAACCCGCGAATATCGTAGTCTGGATTCCGGTGCATCTCTCTGATGATGCGTGGCTTCTCGGTGAACCAAGAGACGGCCCCCAGCACGACGAAAACAGGCTCTAGGACGATAACCATGCCGCAGAAACATTCCAAGCCAGAAAACGACTCTGGCCAACCATTCCAAAACGGAAATGACGCGCCAACGGAAGCGATCAGCCAAAGGCACGAAAGTAAGGTGAAGAAGCGCGCCCTGGGCCTACGAACGGTCTCTCGAACGGTCCAACTTCCCCTCTCGATGATGTCTGGATACGGTTTCATCATTCAATCAAAAACGATACATTCACCGATGCCGACACGCTAATCTGTCCAACCGCAAGCGTCCCGTCTTCCTCGGATGCTCCTCCGGCATTTTGTGCTGCATTTTGAAACGCCCCGCCAAAACCTCCACCCCAATAACCAGTGCCCGGACTCCACCAGCCGCCCGAATCACTCGCATTGACACTATAGACCTTGCCTCTCTTTACCCCAAGCTCCAAGGCCATCGCGTCTGCCTTCTCTTTCGCCGCCCGTATCGCCATCGCTCTCGCCTCGTCCCGATATTTACGCAACTCGGACGTGCGAAATTCAATCCCGGAAACAGTGTTGACGCCATTGGTGAGCAATCCAGTCAGAACACCCTCAAAAATGTCTATCTTGCTTAACTTAACCACGATGGATTTGCGAACGATGTAAACCACGGCCTTCGTCCGTGAGGAACTGTTGTCGTAAGACGGCTCAATGCTGATGAAGTCCGTCTGGACATCTTTTTCCTTCACCCCGCTGGTTTTCAAAAAAGCAAGCGACTTGGAAACACGTTCGTCATTCGCACGCGTCGCTTCGTCGAGATTCTCACTGCGAGTGTCCACTCCCACTTTCAAATAAATCTCGTCAGGGGCCACCTTGACTTCCACCGAACCTGACACGCTAATCAGAGACGGCTGTGTTGGCATCTGGGAGAACGCTCGCGTCAGCGGGACGGCGAGGACTGCGGTTATGGCCAATAGCTTAAGAGGATTTTTCATAATTCATTAAACATTCGATGCGCCACAAAGTTGCAGCTTAACCCGATAGTGAGCCACGATTCGGTGGCTTCACTGAGGCTCAGAACGATCCAAAGCTGTGGCCGTTGGCTCCGCGGTTAGGGTGCTGTCTTGTGTGACTGTGGCGCACCACACTTCGGACAATTGGTGGCACGAGCGCTGATAAACGCTCCACAATCTTGACATGTCGTAAAGCTTGGGTCTTTGGACTTGGCGACGCAAGCTGGGCACAAATACCTGCGGCCAACTTTCCGTAGCGACTCGACAACTCCCAAGACCATGTCTCCGCAAGCCTCACAGTGCGTTTTGATTCCGAAGTTTCCAGTATTTTTGGTTTTCATGGTTTTGCGTGTTTTTTTGTGTGATGTGCCTCGCAGCCTAACTCTTTTTGACCTTCCAGGCCATGTCCAGCAAATCCTGGTTGTATGGCTCGGGCACCACCCCTTCAGCGGCATAGATATAGAGGGCGCAACGATAAACGTGGCTGGCGACACTGGAGACGTAGGCGGCGAGCAACACGCCGATCACCCAAACCACTCCCGCAATGACCATGAACCAAACGCTCCTGGTGAGCAGCGCGATAACCCCCGCCAGCAGCAACGGCAGCAGCGAGCACATAAAGACCACCACGCTTCCCGCCGTAAATCCGAGGTAGCCAATCAGGCCTTCGCCCCACGTCCGCTTCAACGTCAGCGCCGATTGCTGGAGAATTTTGAGCGGGTTGCGCATCGGTTGTTCCTGGATGATCACCGGAATCGCAAACACCGACGCAACGCTCCATGCCATCCCGATCAGGCCGGTCACGATGCGCGCGGCGAATGGCAGGCGTTGCTCGATGGTCCGGATGAGCCATCCCACCAGCCCGGCTAACAGACTCCAGGCCAGAATGGATGGCAACCGGCTGCGAGCCGTGCTGAAACCGCGCCGGAATGAAACCCCCTTGCCGTTGAGGGCCTCGATGATCTCGCTATAAAAGGCGACGTTGAAAAAGGTGGCCAGGAACATCGAAACAAAATAAATCACCAGCAAAGCAAGCGAACCCCAAGGGAAAGTTTGCGCCGCGACGGGATGGCCAGAGGCATCAACGTCGGTGGAATGGCCGGTGAGCAGCCGGCCAAGGGCGCCGTTCCCAGTGCCGGGGTCGCGGGCTTTGGGGTTGCCGGCATGGGCGGGAAGATAGTAGTGCTCCAATGCCACCCAATGTTGCTTCTGATTGAGATGGTAACCGGTGGGATGCAGTACCACCGGAAGCGCCATCGCCGTCAAAAAGAAGAGCGCGATCAAAGCCGTGCAAAACGTGGTCACGACAGGGAACCAAAGCAGCTTGCGATGCCGCAGCGTGAGTATGATGGAAGCCTTGAAAAGCTGCCAACTGTTTTTGAATTTCGTGTTCATGATGTCGGAACGTTCCTTTCTTTTAGGTAATTGAGCAGTTCACTTTCGGTCAATCCGCTGCTGGCTGCCTCAGCCAACAGCCGGAGATAAATCGTTTTCAGTCTGGCCTTTTTTTCCCCGGTGCGGGGCGCGGGCGGCTGGGCCTTGATGAAGGAGCCGCTGCCGCGCTCGCTCTCGATGATCCCCTTCAATTCAAGCTCGCGATAAGCCTTGGCCACCGTGTTCGGATTGACCTTCAAGCGTTCGTGCAACGCCCGGATGGTGGGCAGTCGGTCCCCCGGTTTGAACGCGCCCGCGGCCACCGCCGCGCAGACCTGGTTGCTGATCTGCCGGTAAACCGGGATGCCCGAATTATATTCGACCTGCCACTGCTCCCAAGGAATGCCTGCCATAAATGTTCTACTAGAATATTGTACTAGTAAAATAATACAAGTGCCGGCGGCTGTCAAGGACTATTTTTGGCCGCCTAACGCCGCCAGCCGCCGGGCCTCGCCCGCCACCTTCTGCCCGCCTCATTTCCCCGCGGAAACGGCAGCGCCTATCTGAAATAGCTCAACCAAGGAAATGCAGCCGCTCAAGGAATGAGGAAAGCCGTAATCGGTATCGCCGGGGTTGTTCCAAATGGGATGCGCTGCGGGAGCATATAGAGTTGACGCCTCCGGCGGAATGGGTTGGAATAAAAGCAGATTTGAAGCTCAAGCGCGAAAAATCATGATTCACCGGCATCTTAATCATCAGGAATTGAGCCTTGCGGCCATTGACGATATAATCGCTCGTGGCAAGCGCAAGGACTGGGAGGACTTGCGTCTGGCGGCTCTGGCCAACCCGGTATATCTGGAAAAAATCCAACGGGTATGCCGCGCGCGTATCGCCGACCCGCACGCGCAACGCCATCATTTTTGGATGTCCTATGCCGAAGCCCACGTCACTGCCTGATTGGGAACAGGTTCTCTCCGCCGCGTCGCGCCTGCAGCAATTGTTGCCGGATGCGGTGCTGGTGGGCAGGACCGCTTCCGCTATTCACGCCCAGCATCGGTTCTCGCAGGATGCGGATCATGTGCTGCCGGGCCTGCGCGAGCATTTCGATGAAATTCTCGCGCAACTGGAGTCGGTGTCGGGTTGGAAAACGGCCCGCGTGCAACGACCGGTTCAAATCTTGGGCAGCCTCGACGGCATTGAGACGGGCATCCACCAGTTGATTCGGGATCAGCCCTTGGAAACCACGGTGGTCAACTATGGAGGTCAGGCAATAACCGTCCCAACGAAGGAGGAAATCCTGCGAATCAAGGGCGCGCTGATCTTGAGACGAAACGCCACGCGCGATTACTTGGATTTTGTGGCGCTGGCGGATCAGCTTGGTGGCGAAAAGACCGCCCGGGCGCTGCTGGATTTTGATCGTTTGTATCCGCAGGCCAATGAGGAATCGGCATTGCAACAATTGCAGATTCAACTGGCAAGTCCCCTGCCATACGATTTGGAGGAGACGCGTTTGACCGAATACAAGAATCTTGCCCCGAAATGGCAGGATTGGAAGACGGTCAAGACCGCGTGTAACCACTGTGCCACAAGTGTGTTTGACCGTGTTGCCGCGCTGGAACAGGAGCGCGCTCAAAAAGAGCAGGACGGGCCAAAGCAGGGGTGAAGTTCTGATTTAAGGCGTGGGGTCCCCTCAAACCTCTCCGACCTGCGACCTCCGACCTCCGACTGCCCAAGCCCCTCGCCGGACGCGGTGGGCGGCATCCTGCGGCCACGGCCCATTTTTTTCGCAAAAAAGGCTTGGCATTTCTCCGCCTGCCAGCAACAATCTGCGTGGCAGGATTAGCTCGACTTCCTGCCGCTTGGCCGCTAATCGGTTCCTCACGACCAGGGAAATTGTCGGCATGATGAACGGATACGTGTGTATTGTCGTGGGGGCCGCTTCCAATCAGTGGGAGCTTCCTTACGTTTGGCATGAGGCAACACCGGAAGCCAAGGTGATCATTGCCATTCTCTTCATTGGTTCCATTATCGTTTGGTCGGTGATGATCTCCAAGGCGCTGCAATTGCGGCGCGCGAAAAAGCTCAACCAATACTTTTCCACCGAGTTCCATGCCCAAAAATCGGTGCTGGAAGTATTCGATCGCAAGTTGCACGTGGAAGGGTGTCCGCTGTTCATGGTCTATCAGGCCGGCTGCGCCCAACTGGACGCTCGGCTGCATGGTCCGGGAGGCGAACGGCGCAAACAACGGGTGTCGCTCAAAAACATGGAACACGTCAAACGCACCATCGAAAACACCGTGGCGCAGGAATCGTTGAAGCTGGAGTCGGGATTGATTTTTCTGTCCATCGCGGCGAGCGGAGCGCCCTTTCTGGGGTTGCTGGGCACGGTCTGGGGCGTGATGAGTACATTTGGCGAGGTGGCGCAACAGGGCGAGGCCAATCTGGCGGCCATGGCGCCGGGCGTGGCGGCCGCGCTCATCACCACGGTCGCCGGACTGCTCGTGGCGATTCCTTCGATGTTTGGTTATAATTGGCTGGTGCATAACCTGCGCGTGTTTACCGTGGGGCTGGACAATTTCGCCCAGGAACTGGTTTCCCAAATGGAAGCGGAGTATTTGGAGGAATGAGATTCGGTTGCAGGTTGCAGGTTGCAAGTTGCAAGTTGCAGGTTGCAGGTTGCAAGTTGCAGGTTGCAGGTTGTGGATTAGAAATGGCTACGATACGACAATTTGAAGAGTTGAATGTCTGGCAGGACGCCCGCCGGCTGGTCGGTGAGATTTATTCCGTGTCCAGAGCCCGGCCGTTCAGTTACGATTTCGGTTTGCGTGATCAGATTCGCCGGGCAGCCGTTTCCACCATGTCAAACATCGCGGAAGGTTTCGAAAGGGGAACACGCAAAGAGTTCATCCAATTCTTGAACATTGCCAAAGGGTCGAATGGCGAAGTTCGTTCGCAACTTTACGTCGCTCGGGACCAGGAACATGTCGGTGATATTCAATTTGCCGCCTTGAGCAGCTCGGCCGTGACACTGTCGAAAAAGTTGTCGGCGTTTATCCGCTACCTTGAGGGTTGCCCCACCGACTCCCGAGTAAAAAGGCCGGCACGGAGAAACAACCTGCAACCTGCAACCAGCAACCTGTAACCCCCGTGAGACGATTTTCGCAACGCAGTTATCTGGTGACGTTGAGTGAGATCAACATCACGCCGCTGCTGGACCTGGCGTTCGTGCTGCTGATTATTTTCGTCATCACGACGCCGTTGCTGGAGAAGAGCATCAATCTCAGGCTGCCCAGCGGCGGCATCACGGCACCGAAATTGGACCCCCGGAACATTCGCACGGTGGAGATCAGCAATACCGGTGTCTATACGCTCAATCGCCAGCGTATGGGTTTGGAACAATTGACCGCGCGGTTGCGCATGGATTTCCACTTGAACCCGAACCTGGTCGTCTATATCCGCGCCGATGAGGACGGGCCGTATAAAAACGTCGCCGCGCTGCTGGACCGCTGCCAGCGCGACGGCATCACGCGTTACTCGTTGCGCACCAAGCCGGCCAAATGAACCGCCTGCAGAAAAAATGTGCAATGGTCACGGTGGGTATTCACCTGCTGCTGCTGGTGATTTTAATCGTGGGGCCCGGCTTCTTCGCGCCCAAGCCCAAGGCCGACAATCTGCCCGTGTTGGATGTCATCCCGGCCAGCTTGGTTGAGGCGGCACTCAACAGCGGCGTGCAAAACGCCCAGCCACCACCGCCAACGCCGGTGGTGACCCCGCCACCGCCGCTGCCGCCGCCGCCCACACCAGTCGTCACCCCGCCCAAAGTCGAAACGCCGGAGCCGGTCAAACCAATTGCAAAGGAACTGACACCGGAGCCCAAGCCAACGGAGCATCAAATCCAGCCGGACCTGACTCCCGTCGTTCGCCGGGCGCCAACGGATGTTGCCCCCACCAACCCGCGTGATGAAGCGCAGAAGAAACAGCAAGCCTTGGCATCCGCCGCCCGGAACATCGCCCGGAACCTGAAAAAGAACATGAGTTCCGCCACGGTGATTGACATGCCCGGCAGCGGCAGCGTGTCCTACGCCAGTTACGACGCGGTGATTAAAAGCATCTATGAGCGGGCCCTGAACGATTTCAAGCCCAGCCAGGTGGCGAACGACAACGAGGTCACGCAAGCAAGCGTGACCATTGCAAGGGACGGCACGGTTATTTCCGCCCGCATTACCACGCCCTCAGGTGATTCAGCCTGGGACACGGCCGTCGAGCACACGCTGGACCGGGTCACGTTTATCGCGCCGTTCCCGGAAGGTGCAACCGAAAAAGAGCGGACGTATCCAATTAGCTTCAATCCTGAAGTTGAACGAACACTCGAATGAAAGATATCAAACATCAATCGCTCAATTTTCTCCTGCCGATTTTTCTATTCACGGCCTTGGTGGCGCGCAGCCAAAATCCAATTCCCATCACGGCGCCCATACAGATGGGTCTGACGCCGCCGATTCCGATTGCTTTGGAGGGCTTCACCGGCGAGGTGGCCGACGTTTTGCGTTTTGATCTGTACGTGCAAGGCTTCAGTTTTGTCGCACCCGACGCCGCGCAATACGTCGTCAGCGGCAGCAACGAGGGCAACGTGCAGGGCCGGGTGACGTCGCCAGTCAGCAAGCGCACGTTGCTGGCCCGCAGTTACAGCGGCGCGAGCCTGCGGGCGCAGGCCCACGCCCTGGCCAACGATGTGGTGGAGGCCATTACCGACAAACCCGGCATTTCCCTTTCGCACGGCTCCACGGCGCGCATTGCCTTCCGGCGCGAGGCGCCCGAAAGCGAAATCTGCGTGGCCGATTTCGACGGCCATGGCGCGCAGTCGGTCACGCATGACAACGTGATTGTTTCGCATCCCTCCTGGATGCCGGGCCGGCTGGCGCTTTATTACAACTCTTACAAGCTCAACAACCCGGATGTTTTTTATCACAACCTGGCCACCGGCGAGCGCCGGGCGGTGGCGCATTACAGCGGCTCCAATATCAGCCCGGCGGCGTCGCCGGACGGCACCAAGGTGGCCATGATTCTCAGCAAGGGTGGCAGCCCGAATGTCTATGTGGCCAATGCCGACGGCTCGGGTGTGAAGAAGCTCACCGACACCAGCGAGGATTCGTCGCCGTGCTGGTCGCCGGACGGCCAATGGATTTGCTTCGCGACCAAGATCAATTCGCGCCGGTTACTGGCCAAGGTCCCGGCGGGCGGCGGCGAAGTGCAAGTCATCCGCACCGTGGGCGTCTCCAACCCCACGGAGCCGGACTGGTCGCCGGACGGCAAATGGATCGCCTTTACGTCGCAGATGGGAGAATTTGACATTTGCGTGGTGCCGGCCGGCGGCGGCGACGCCACCATCCTGGTGCGCGGTGAGGACCCGTCGTGGGCGCCGAACTCGCGCACGCTGGTTTATGCGCGGCGGACGGCCTCCTTCAGATATGTCTTGTCTGTGCTTGACGCGCCAACGAAACAGTTCAAAGATATGGACCGTGTTTCGGGAAGCAATTCCGAACCCGCGTGGGAGAGATAATTTTGACTTTTTGCAGACTTTTGACCAAAACTTAACGAAAGCGAAACAATGAAAACGACCAAACTGATTTATCCACTGGTGCTCGCGCTGGTTGCGGTGCTGGCCACGACGGGCTGCAAACATAAACCTGCCAAAGTCACGCCGCTGCCGGGTCAACCGGCATTCGTCGGCAACGAAAACAATCCGACTACGTTGCCGAGTACGCCGCCGATTAATCCAAACGAAGGCGCGAATCAAGGCCCATTGCCACAAGCTTCGTTGGAAACCTTCGAGGGCATGGTTAAAGACTCCTCGGCGCTGGCGGCTTATACCATTCATTTCGCCTTTGACAGCTCCGTCATCAGATCGAGCGAGAAGCCCAATCTGGCCCAGGTGGCGTCGGTATTGGGGTCCGATCCCAGCACCAAGCTGCTGATCGAAGGCAATTGCGACGAGCGTGGCACGGAGGAATACAACCGGTCATTGGGCGAACGCCGGGCGTTGGCGGCGCGTGAAGCGTTGACCGCCCTGGGCGTTGATCCCTCCCGGATCCGCACCCTCAGCAACGGCAAGGACAAACCCGTGAATCCCGGCCACGACGAAAGCGCATGGTCGCAAAATCGCAACGATCAGTTTATACTCCTGCGTCAACCGAAAACGGGTGTGTAATTCCGGAGCGCGGACGGCCGCGTCCGCGGCTCTTGTGGTCATTTGAGTTTTCCAAGCGCGGGCAGTTGTGCCCGCGCTTTTTTGGGGGAGGGCGGATTGTCTCAATCCGCAGCGCGTTGACAGCCAAACCAGCGTTGAAATCGGGAGACTCCCTTATTCCAGACCTGCTAACGATCAATTGCCCCCAAATCCGCAGGTGCTACAGCATTCGGGTGTGCTGCGAGTTGGGACCGGCCTTCGCCCGGAGGCTACGGCCCGGCAGGCCAGCCGTCGCCCAGAGGCTATGGCGCGGCAGACAACTCGCGTTCCGATATTGGATTTTTGGCGCTTTACATTCTCTCGAAGGAGCGTAGGCTTTTAAAGGCACGACAATATTATGAATGTTATGTTTGCAACATTTCTGAGTGGTTGGGAATGGATCATCGTCGTCCTGGCTGTTCTGCTGTTGTTCGGCGCCAAGAAAATTCCCGAACTGGCCCGCGGTTTGGGCCAGGGCATCAAGGAATTTAAGAAGGCGACGCGGGAAGTATCGGACGAGATCCACAACGCGGCGAATGATACGCCGCCGCCTCCCAAACCAACTGCCACCAGCCAGCCGCAGCCCGGCCAAACCGTTCCGCAAGCTCCCAACCCGCCCAAGGCTTGATGGCGGCGGCTCCCGGCATGGGCGACAACGAACCGGAACGCCCCGAGGAATCCGAAGGCGGCCCGGTCAAAACGTTCCTCGAACACCTCGAAGACTTCCGCTGGGTGCTCATCAAGAGCATCGTCGCGCTGTTTTTGGGGATGCTGATTTGCCTGTGCGGAGCCAACCACGTGGTGCGGATCATCAAATGGCCGCTGGCCCACGCCCCCATCCATTACGCCGGCACGAACCAAGTCGTCACCGTCAGCTTCGGCACGAACCGGCTCGGCACTTTTCCACTGACCGCGGAGGAGCAGCAATCGCTGGACTTGGGGACCAACCGATTTGTGGCTGTGGAGTTGGAGCCGCTCGTTTTGGGCACCAACCAGGTGCTCGGCTGGCGCGTCAATACCAACCTGGATGCCGCGGGCGAGTCGCAGCACGCGCAGATTGAATTGATAAACCTGAGTCCGGCGGGTGGATTTGTGGTGGCGTTCCAGGTGGGCCTGTATGGTGGCGTGCTGCTGGCGTCGCCGTTCATCTTCTATTTCGTCGCGGGGTTTGTGTTTCCGGCGTTGAAACTGCGCGAGCGGAAATATGTGTATCGCGGCCTGGCCATCGGCATCGGATTGTTTCTCACCGGGGTGGCCTTTTGCTATTTTGCGCTGATGCCGGTGGCGCTGGCGGCGGCGCAAATGTATTCGCAATGGCTTGGCTTCGGCGCGTTGCAGTGGCGGGCGGAGGATTACATCAGTTTCGTCTGCAAATTCATGCTGGGCATGGGCCTGGGCTTCGAGCTGCCGGTGGTGATTCTGACGCTGGTGAAAATCGGGGTGCTCAGTTACGGCACGCTGGCCAAAGCGCGGCGTTACATGATTGTGATCAACCTGATTCTTGGGGCGGTGCTGACCACGCCGGAGCCGATCACGCAACTGGTCATGTTCGTGCCGTTGCAGGGGCTGTACGAAATAACCGTGTGGATTGCGTGGTATTGGGATCAGCCGGACCGGACCAGGGCGCGGCGGCGGCTCTTGTGGGCGGTATTGGTAGTCTTGTTGGCCCTGCTGTTGCTGTGGCGGGCTTTGGAATTTGGCTGGCCGCTGTTGCGGCGGTATTGGAATTAAACGGAAGATTCTGCTTCTTTTGGAAAAACATGCTTTACAACCGGCGGAATCGGCGTAAGCTGGGTTCGTCAACTTTGAAAAATCGTATGCGATACGGAATGCCTCTCCTCGCCGCCGCAGCGTTCGCGGTGGTGTTCACCTCTGGTTGTGCCGGACCGGAATCCAAACTCGGACGCGGCATGAGCAACACGTTCGAAGCCGTCCGCATGGGCGAAATGCGCCGCACCATCGAGCAGACTGCGGTCCTGGAATCCCCGGGCATAGGCTATACGGCGGGCGCCGTGCAAGGATTTGATCGCTCGCTGGCGCGCACCGGTTTGGGCATTTATGAAGTGGTCACCTTTCCGCTGCCGCCCTACCATCCCATCCTTACGAGTTATCTGAAACCCGAGCCCGTCTTCCCCGAGAGCTACAAGCCCGGGTTGGGTTCGGATCCGCTGTTTAAAACGGACACCTACACCGGGTTTAGCGGCGGCGACGTGGCGCCCTTCATACCGGGCAGCCGCTTCCGAATTTGGGACAATTGATCGTGACTCCATTTTTTGCTCCGCGCGCCAACTCATACCGGTTGGCGCGCTTGGTTTTGGTAAGGCCATGCCGTTCGAAAAATCATCGCCCTGCAAGGTCAACCTGCTGCTGAACATCCTGGGCCACCGGCCCGACGGGTTCCACGAACTGGAAACCGTCATGCACCCCGTCAGCTTGTGCGACCGGCTGACGTTCGAACGCGGCGGGAGCGGGGTGGAATTGTCGTGCAGCGACGCGAATTTGCCCGTGGATTCCAAAAACCTCGTTCACCGGGCGGCAACCGCCTTTCGCAACGCCGCGAAAATCGCCGACGGCGTCCGCATCCGGCTGGAAAAAAGAATTCCGCTGGCTGCTGGATTGGGAGGTGGCAGCGGAAATGCCGCTGCCACGTTGCTCGGGCTGAACGAATGGTTTGGAAATCCATTGGCCGCGCCGGTATTGGAGACGCTGGCCGCAGCACTCGGCTCGGACGTGCCGTTTTTTCTCCACCAGTGGCCGGCGCTCGCCACCGGGCGGGGTGAGAAGATTCAGCCGCTCGCAAACTTTCCCGCCTTGGGCGGCAAGGCATGGTTACTGATTCATCCCGGGTTCGGCATATCCACGCCGTGGGCCTACCGGAACCTCGCGCGCTTTCCGGACGCATTGAACGGCAAGCCGGGCCGGGCGCAGAAGCTGGTGTCCCTGCTGCAACGCGGCGAACTGCAAGCGGCGGCGGGCGAATTTTACAATTCGCTGGAAGCGCCGGCGTTCGACAAATTCCCCGTATTGGCACTCTACCAGGAGTTTCTGCGCGACCATGGCGCGCTGGCAGCGCGGATGTCCGGCAGCGGGTCGGCGACGTTCGCCATTGTGGAAAACGTTACGGTCGGGGAGGCGCTGGTGGACAAGTTTAAGATGCAGTTCGGAGCAAATTGCTGGACGGCGGTGGTCCCAATTTGCCCGTAGGACAGGCGTCGCGCCTGTATACATTTTCTCTGAACTAAATTGGAGACAGGCGCGACGCCTGTCCTACTTTCTGAACTTGGCCAGGGCGAAGTCCAGCATTTCCTTGGCGGCGGGGACCTTTAACGCGAGGGCCGCCAGGCCATAGACCAAGGCGGCGATGCCCGCGGGCACAAAGACCGCGCCGATTTCGAGGGCAATAGTGGCATGGCCGATTCGGTATTCCCAAGAGTTCCAGGCCGCCCATGCCACCAGCGCGGCGAAAAGGCCGGAACAGGCCAGCGGAAAGAACGTGGCGCGCAACGGTGCCATTTCCAGCTTGCCAAGCTTCCTGCGGAGCGCGAAAGCAAGCAGGCCGGCGTTGCAAACGGAAGTCATCGTGTTGGCCAGCCCCAGGCCACCCTGCCCCCACTCCTGATTTTTCGGTGCCTGATGGATCCAATGGAGGGTTGTATCTGTCAGGCCGAGGCCGCCCGGCTCAAACGGCAGGATTGCGGCAGCAGCCAGAAGCATATTCAGCGTCAGGCAGAAGATGCTGACTTTCATCGGCGTTTTCGTGTCACCTAACGCGAAAAAGGCGCGCGCCAAGACGTTCACGCTGGAAAAGGCCACCAATCCGGGCGCGAGACACTGCAGGGCAAAGGCCGCGCGGTCCGTCGAGGCAGCGGTGAATTTATCGCCGTGTTCAAAGAGCAAACGCACGATGGGCTCGGCCAGGACGACGAGCAAAATCGCGGCGATGAGATTGGCAAAGAGCAGGGTGCCCAGACCGTGGCGTAGCGTGGCGCGAAATTCCGGGTAATTTTTGTCCACGGCCAGCGCGCTCAGCGTAGTCAGCAAATACGTCGCCAGCGAGATGCCGAACATCCCTTGCGGCAATTCCATCAGACGCACGGCATAGTCGAAGGAGGCGTTGATTTGAGGATTCACGTAAATGGCGAGAAACCCGACGAGCGCCACGTTGATTTGGAAAGCGGCAACGCCAATGGTGCCCGGAATCATGCGGGTCACGACGAGCCGAACAGTTTCATTGCCCCACGGAGAAATCCACTGATAACGGAAGCCGTCGCGCCAGAGGGTCGGCAATTGAAACGCGGCTTGAGCGACGCCAGCCGCGAGGACGCCGTAAGCGAGAGCGAAGATTTGTCGGGGCAATCGCAATTCCGGAGGAAGGCCGGTCCCAAATTTCGGCGCGAGCCAAAGGACCGAGGCAATCATTACGACATTGAGCGCCGCGGCCCCCAAAGCCGGAATGAAGAAATGGCCGCGCGCATTGAGCATGCCCATGAATGCCGCAGCAAGGCACACGAACAACATGTAGGGAAACATCACCCGCAGCAGTTGCAACGTCAGTTCCGTTTTGGGTATGAAATGATGAGCGGCCAGCACCAGTGAAAGGCCCAGCATCACCAGGCCAATGATGGCCGAGGCCGCGATGACCAGCCCGGAAACGACTGCGTTGGCCGCACGCCACATTTCTTTTTCGCCCTGCCTTTTTTCCTTTTCCTTGAAGACCGGGATGAAGGCCGCCGTCAATGCCCCCTCGCCCAACAGGCGACGGAAGAGGTTTGGGATCTGAAAGGCAAACTTGAAGACGCCGGCCACCCAGGTGTCACCCATGAAGTGGGCATAGACGATTTCGCGCACCATCCCCAGGAGACGGCTGGTAAGCGTGGCGGCGGCCATGGCGCCGGAAGACTTGAGCATTTGCGACACACGCCAAGCTTAAGTTCAAAGTTCAAAGTTCAAAGTTCAAAGTTTTCCCCCTCGTCCTCTTCGCCCTCATGTCCGCCCTCGTGCTCGTCCTCGTGCCCGCAAACGTGCCGGACGTTGGTCTCTCAGTTGGCTTGGTTAGCGGTCATGGTTTGGTGTGCATCTGGGAAGTTCCCCCAAACGCAAAGCCTCGCGGCGCGCGGCGTTTACGCCGCTTCCACACCGCCCGCTAGACACCAATCGTTTGATCCAATTGCTTTCGTGCCCCGAAGCGGCCTGAAAGGCCGCGCGCCGGGGCAACTTGTCAGATGCACCCCATGGCTTTGACAGACTCCGAAAAAGTATTGACACGCAATCAGCGGCCGCCATTCTCCCCTTTCGAATCCTTGGCTGTCCCATCAAAGCCAGGGACGAACGAATATATGAACCAACCGCTCGAAGCTGAATTGTCCCACGGGAGCCCCTCGGAGATCGGAGAAAAAGTCCGGGGCGGTTTGGCTTGAGCCCCAGCCAGTTTGAATTATGCGATATTCATGCATTGTAGTCTTCACCGTCTTAACCATGTTGGCCGCCCACGCCCAGACCGGCGGGGACAATTCGCCGGGATATGCCGTGAACGCAAAGGACATCGGCGTGAAATTGTCGGTCAATGGTGAAATCGCCGGATTGACGGCGGGCGGTCGCGAAATCAATGCCACGGGCGGGACCAGCCTCGCTGGTTGCACCCAAGTAGGAGAAACCAAGGTGGAGAAATTGTCCGGCGGCGCGGTCGAGTTCACGCGGACGTTGCAACAAACCGGCTCGGGGCGGACGGTGACGCTGGTGGACCGTTTCAAGGCGGAGAATGACAGCGTGCGCTGGGAAATCGAAGTGGCTTCCGATGGCGACCCGTGGACCGCGGACATCACGACGGCCCTGAATTATCCCGCCACGGCAGCGACGCGGTTTTGGACGGCGTGGTCCGATCCGGTTTGGACGAATTGGTTCGATACGGACATCCAGACCGGTGAATGGCGCGATCCGCTGGTGTTGCGGCCATTGATTGACGCGGCCTGGACTTACGGCGATTGGAACACGAGCGCCAGTCACACCGTGCTGCCGCTGGTGACCATTGCGGAACCGGCTGACGATTTCGGCCTGAGCCTGGTGGTCTCACCGGAAGACACCATTCTGTGCGGCTCGACATTCAAAACGACGCCATCGGGCGCCATCGGGTTTACGCGCACCAATTACCGCCTGGGCGGGGGCAAACGGCTTCATTTCGAAATGAATCTCGTGGCGCATGAGGCGGATTGGCGGGGCGGACTGCGCTGGTTGACGATGCAGTATCCCGAGTTCTTCCAGCCACCCAATCGGCGCGCTGATGAGATGGCCGGGTGCGCCGCCTATTCGGGCGACGAAGAACCGGTGGACGTGGCCCACCTCAAGAAGATGGGGTTCCGCGTCAATTGGAAACTGGATGACGACATGGCTTACATGGGCATGTACATCCCGCCAGTGACCAATGCGGATGAACAATGGGAGCGCTCATGGCGATTGGAAGCGGAGACGCCCGACAAACCGCACATGACGAGCGCCCGGACAATGAACCATTATGCCGAGTATCTCAAGACCAACGGCTTTTATTGCCTCGATTATTTCAACGTTTACAACTTCGGCGGCAGGCGGGGTGCCACCAATGGTCCGTTATGGCAAAACGGCCACGCCTTCATGCTCGCGAATTTCCCTCACGCACCGGTCACTTCCCGCCGCGGCCTCTATGATTGTGGCGACCCCGATTTTGAGAAATTCCTCCTGGAGCAGGGTGACGCGGACATCCGCTGGATGCCCGACTCGGCAGGCATCTGCATTGATAACACCTATTTTTCGCTGAATAACAACACGAATGCCGACGACGGGGTGAGCTGGATCAACGGCGGGCCCGCCCGGGCGATGTGCCTTTCCTGGGATGACCTGTTTTCCAAGCTGGGCCCGAAAATGCACAACGCCGGCAAGGTGATTTTTGCCAGTCCGCTGTTTGCGCGGCTGGACGTGTACCGCCAGATTGACGGCTTCTACGACGAATTTGGCTATGACGGACGCGGGTTGAACAGCAGCGCGTTCATGGGACTGGAAAAGCCGGTGCTGGCATGGAGCTACAACGACTCGCTATTCCGGCCCAATCCCGACACGTTCTTCCAGCGGCATTTGTTGATGGGCGCGTATCCCACCGCGCCGTATCCATGGAACAACCACTGCATCATTCCCGATATGAATTGGGACCGCTTCTACTTCGATTTCGGCTCCCTGTTCGAGCGGGACACCGGGCATAAATGGATGAAGCCGGATCAATATTATGTGGCTTACGGCCCGCTGCTGGATGCGATGCGCGGGAAGAAATGGGTGCTCGCGCCCCATTGCGTTGAAGTGGTAAATGACACGGCCAAAGTCAACCTGTTCGAGGTTCCCAGCGGCTATGCCATGCCGGTCTGTTTTGGGGGCAACGCCACTTATGCAGACGTAATTATCCGAAACATTCCCAGCCTTGGCTCCTACAAATATTCGGTGATTCAACCGGGCGTCGAGACCCCCGCTTCCGCCACCATCCTGTTCAAGGACCGGGACGGGGCCACGATGCTGCGAGTTCCGCTGGTGCAAGGTTGCGCCATGGTGACTTTGCAGAAGTAAGAGCAAAGCGGACATGAAACAAATCGAGATCGGCCAAAAGCGGCCGAATCCTGCCGGTCATGCCAGTCCCACACTGAAGTCAACCGCCACTGGTCAGCCACGGCCTTGACCTGCTTGCGGCGCACGCGCGGGCGGCAGTGGACCGGGCAGTTGGCGCAAGTCGGTTTTTCAGCGCCAAACCGGCAACGTTCCAATCGCACACCGGCATAATCCAAAAGCCCTGGCATTCCACGCACAGCGAAGTTGTGCAGACGATTTGGCGTGTGCACGCGGCACAAAATCTCAGGGCAGTGTGCAAAAAATTGCTCCTTGGCCACTGCCTTCGAGATGCAAATGCGTCCTCATCGTTTAATTGCGGATGCCATCGAGGTTGATTTGGATTCCTCTTGCCAGCCGCCACCCAAGGCTTTGTAGAGTTGCACGAGGTCCAGGGAAATGCTTTGATCGCTGTGGACCAGGGCATCCTGCGCCGCGTAAAGCGAACGTTCGGAGTCCAGCACACGCAGGAAATCCACGAGGCCGTTTTTGTAAAGCTGATTTGACAAATCCAGCGCCTGCTGGTCCGCCTGCACGGAACGGGACAACGATTCGCGGCGGACTTGTTCCTTGGCGTAGGCGGTCAGCGCGTTTTCGGCGTCCTCCAGCGCCGTCAACACCGTTTGCTGGTAGGCATCCAGCGCCTGTTCCTGACGCGCGTTCTGCACCCGGATGTTGGCGCGGATGCGGCCGGCTTGGAACAGATTCCATTGCACGGTCGGGCCGGCCGTCCAATCCCGGCTGACATAATCAAACCAGTTTCCCGCCCATTCGCTTTCCAAGCCGGCCACGCCCGTCAGCGAAAATTTCGGGAACAAATCCGCCGTGGCCACACCGATGCGCGCGGTGGCGGCGGCCAGTTCGCGTTCGGCACGCTGCACGTCGGGCCGGCGGCGCAGCAAATCGGACGGCAATCCGGCAGTGCCCGTCGGCGGCGCGGCGGGAATGGGATTTTCGGCGGACATTTCGTCCCGCAACGCGCCCGGGGGCTGGCCGAGGAGCACGGCCAGATGATGAACGGATTGCTGGAAACCGGTTTCAAGCAAGGGCATGTCCGCCGTGGTGGTGGCCAGCAGGGCCGTGGCTTGCTGAACGTCAAGATCGCTGCTCAATCCGTTTTCGTAGCGGCTCCGGGTCAGACTCAAAACATCTTGCTGCAATTGGATGTTTTGCCGGGTGATCGCGAGGCGTTGCTGGAATCCGCGCGCCTCGATGTAATTGCGCGCGACTTCCGCGAGCAGCGAAACCAGCACGTCGCGCCGGCCATATTCGGCGGCGCCGAGTTCGGCGTTGGCGGCTTCCACGGCCCGGCGTGTGCCGCCGAAAATATCGAGTTCCCACGCGGCATCAAAACCGGCGCTATAAAGATTGTAGTCCAGCGGCACGCCGGTCACTGGCGGAAAACTGTTTTGCCCCCAGCGATTGCGGGAATAGCCGGCTGCACCGCCGGCGGACGGCCACAAACCGCCGGCGGCCACGGCGCGTTCGGCGCGAGCTTCGCGGACACGAGCCCCGGCGATGCGCAGGTCGAGATTGGAGCGGACGGCCAGCGTCATCAAAGCGTCCAGGTTGGTGTCGCCGAAATTCTTCCACCAAACGGTCAAGTCGGCGGGACGGTTCGTTTCACCGCCGGTGAGGGGCGAATTCCATTGCGCCGGCGCGCTGATTTTCGGCGGCTGATAGTTGGGTCCGACGGCGCAGCCGGAGACGAGGACCAGCCCGGCAATGGCAATGATGACCCGTTTCATTGTTTGCCTGCTTCCTCGTTTTGATTGACGGTGTTCAGCAGATGAAAAATCACCTCGACGGTGGCGTCGTCACCGATGGCGGTATTAATCATGGCGTCGAAAAAACGGCGATCGGACCACTCGGAGCCAAAGTAATGTTTGGTGAACTTCCGACGTTCTTCATCCATCGTGTCCACCAGTCTGGTGGCCTCGGCCGCGTTGCCCGCGCGCTCCAGAACGCGGCGGAACCGGCGTTCGCGCGAGGCGTAAAGAAACACGCAAAGAGTGTCCGCGCGGTCGTGGAGAAAATAGGGCGCGCCGCGACCGACGATGACGCACGGGCCGGCTGCAATGGTTTGCTCGATGACTTGTTTGATCAAGGAAACCAAGCGGTCCGTGTCCAAAACAGCCATGTCCGACAGCGGCGGATTTTGTTCAAAGCTGCCACGCCAGATGATGTTGACCAGGCGGTGCAGCCACGGGTCCACGCGCTCTTCGAGGCGCTCACAAACATCGGGCGAAACATGGGCCAGCCGGGCGATTTCCCGGGGCAGTGCGTGATCCAGCAATGTCCAGCCGAGCCGCCGGGCGATTTTGTCGGCCACGGTGCTGGCACCGGAGCCAAATTCCCGGCCAATGAGAAGGATTTTTTTCATAACACCAAGGTTCACCGTTTTCCCGCCGCGGTCGCGTGGCCGCGCCGGGGTTTTTCAAAAAACAGGATGCCCAAAACGCACACGCCGCACAATCCGGCAACCAGGTAAAATAGGTTCATGTAGGACCAATAATCCGACTGTTGGAGCAGGGTGTGGTAAAGAAAAGCCCGCGCCCGCTCCAAGGCGTCGGCCGGGCTGAAATGCGTGGCGAAAACCCCCTGGACGGTTTGGAGCCGCTGCTGATATTGCGGATTCAACGGCGAGAGCTGGCCGACCATTTGCGCCTGATGTGCCTGGGAGAAGCGTTCCAAATAGGTTGAAACCAGGGAAAGGCCGATGCCGCCGCCGAGGTTGCGAAGCAAATTCTGAATGGCGGTGGCATTGCCCATCTGCTCGTTGCGCAAGTTGCGGACCGCCAGCGTCGTCAAGGGCACAAAAATGAAACCCTGGCCGAAGCCGTTGATGATGTTGGGCAGAACGATGTTGCCCATGCCCATCTGCAGATTCATCCGGCTCAGGATCAGGCTGCCCACGCCCGCAAATAAAAAACCGATGGCGACCAGAATTCGTTGATCCACCCGCTCGACGAGCGCGCCCACCAAAAACAACGCCGCGAGCTGCCCCAAGCCGCGCGGCATCACGGTCAGGCCGGCGTTGAACGCGTTGTAACCCATCAGTTGCTGGAGGAACATTGGCTGGAGTGTGATCAGGGCATAAATGACCACGCCGTATAAAGCCGCGATGCCGCTGCTCACCGCGAAGTTGCGGTTCCAGAAGATGCGCAAATCCACAATCGGATGCTTCGCGCGCGGCTCGCGCAGAATGAAGCCGACCATCCCCACCGCCGAGATGCCCACCACCCAGCGCAGCCAGACGGCCGAAAACCAATTCACTTCCTGGCCGCGGTCCAGACTGATTTGCATGGCTCCCAACCAGATCGCCATCAAGCCGAAACCGATTCCGTCAATGCTCTTGGGCCGGCCCTCACGGATGTAAGGCGGGTCATGCACCAGCAGCGAAATCAGCAAAAACGACGCCACGCCCACCGGCAAGTTGATGTAAAACATCCAACGCCAGGAATACGTGTCTGTCAGCCAGCCACCCAGCGTAGGACCGAGCGTGGGGGCGAGCACCGTCCCCATGCCAAACAAGGCCATGGCCTCGCCGCGCTTGGCGGGGGGAAAGCTTTCCAGCAGGATGGATTGCGACAACGGCTGCAACGCCCCGCCGCCCACGCCCTGCAAAACGCGGGCGATCACCAGCATCCTCATGCTGGTCGCCAAGCCGCAAGCCAGCGAAGCCAGCGTGAACAAAAGGGTGCAGACAATCAAAAACCGCTTCCGCCCGAAATATCTGGCGAACCACGCGCTGGCCGGCAACACAATGGCGTTGGCCGCCAGATAGCTGGTCATTACCCAGGTGGCTTCGTCCGGCGTGGCACCAAGATTGCCGGCAATATAGGGCAGCGCCACCGTGGCGATGGATGTGTTCATGACCACCATGAACGTAGGCACCATGACCGCCAGGGCGGCGATCCACGGGTTGGCCAGCGCCGGCGATTCTGCGACGGCGGCGGATCCGGCGTTGCTCATTTCACCTTCACCTTCGGTTCGACGGACATACCGGGGGCAATGTCCAAGTCAGCCGGCAGCGGTTCATCAAAAATAATTTTGACCGGCACGCGTTGCACCACCTTGACGTAATTGCCCACGGCGTTTTCCGGCGGCAACAAGCTGAACCGCGCGCCGGTTCCGGCTTGCAGGCTGTCCACCCGGCCTTTGAACTTCCGATCCGGGTAGGCGTCCACGTGCAATTCCACCGGCTGGCCGGGGCGCAATCGGGTCAACTGGGTCTCCTTGAAATTGGCGAGCACCCACACGTCCGTCGGCACCAGCGTCAGCAGCATCTGACCGGGCTGGACATAATTTCCCAGTTGCACGCCGCGCGCGGTGACGCGTCCGTCGCGGGGCGCGAGAATTTTCGTGTAGGAAAGATTCAATCCGGCCTGTTGAAGTTTGGCTTCAGCCTGCTGCACGGCAGCGGTGGCGGTCTCGACGCCCGCCTGGCTTAAGGCCACATCGGCTTGGGCAGCCCTGGTCTGGCTGCGCGCGGCGGCCAGATTCGCCGTGGCCGAGCGCGCCCCGGCCTGCGCCTGATCAATCGCGCTTTGGGAAACCGCCCGGCTCTCCACGGATTCATAACGCTGGAGATCGTTTGTCGCCCGCTGATTTTCCGCCTCGGCCGCCGTCACCGCCGCCTGCGCCTGCGCAACCCTGGCTTCGCTCACTTTGACCTGCGCCTGCGATTCGTCCAACCGGCTCCGCGCCGCCGCGAGATCGGCGCGGGCGAGCGACACGCTCGTTTCGTAATCGCGCGGATCCATTTCCAGCAGCTCATCGCCTGCTTTGACCCGCTGATTATCTGTCACCAGCAGCCGCGTGACCTGCCCCGGCACGCGCGAACTGACCATGGTCACATAACCGTCAATGAACGCATCATCGGTCGAAACATAAGGTGCCAGGAAGATGATGTAATAAACAATCACCGCCGCCAGCAGCACCACTCCCGCCGCCACGCCGAAAAGAAATTTCTTCCGGCGTTTGCGCATTGGCGGTGGCGGGGCGTTTTCGAGGCGGGAAGATTCTGCGGCTGGCTGGTCTTTGGTTTCCATAACAAATCAATCAACTATGCGTTTAACCGTCGGGCAAATGAAATGATTTAAAAGGCGCCCCATTGCCGTTTGGTGATACGTCGTCAGCATTTTAATGACAGTGGTCTTGCCGGCGCCATTGGGTCCCAGCAAACCGAAAACTTCGCCTTCGGCCACAGTGAGATTCAGGTTGTCCACTGCCGTTAAATCCCCAAAACACCGCGTCAGCCCGGTTGTTTCCAAAATCGTCATGGTTCAGCCTTCTGCAATGGACTGCCCGGAACGGCGCGCTGGTCGAAAACCCTGTGCAATATCCCCATTGCGCGATGAAGGGCTTTCTGCTCAGCCGCTGGCAGATTTTCCACCACCTCAGCCAGACGCAACCGGACCTCGGTGCGCATTTTTTCCAACGCCGCCCGGCCTTGGGCCGTGAGGGTCAGCGCGATTTGGCGGCGGTTAGTCACCACTGTCTGACGCTCCACCAGCCGGCGGTTCACCAGTCCGTTTATCAGTCGTGACATGGCCGGCAGCGACACGCCCAGATGTTCGGCCGCCGCCGACAAGGAAGCCTGATCGGCCCGGTCCAAAAACGCCAATGTTCGGAATTGCGGGAGCGACAGGCTCGCTGCGCCGCGCCGTCGGACCTGGTCGCGGATGAACCGCATCACCAGTGGAACTGTCTCCAGGATTTCACGCGCGCATTGTCTGGCAGAGGCATCCATAAATACTTGTTTCCTGCAATAGTTGCATGTGCTAAATATAGCGTGACGGCCGGTTGCGTCAAGCCGCCGATGGCTTTCGCTGTCCGTTTAGGGTTGGCATAGGGGTTTCGCGGTCCGGACAGCGACCCCAAGTTGGCTGCGCCACCCTTCTGAGCGCCCGGGTGAGGGCGTATAAACCTCGTCAGCGGCGGGGCTGGACGAAAGTCCAGCCTTGGCGTGTGGGCGCATCCATTGATCACACCTGAGCCATTCATCGCTCATATTGCAAAGGGGTTCTCCATTCCTGGGCAGTTCCCGGATGGAATCCATCGCCTTGTCCTTGTTGGCAGTCAGCCAACGGACTTTCGTTTCTCCCTTTTTGAGTTTTGGAATTTCGTCCATGACGTGTTGCCAGATCCGCTGGGCAGCGGCGGGATCCCCGGCCTTCCAATAGACGCGTGCCAGATGCAGGCTGAACGCAGGCACGTCCTCAGTTTCGTTTTTGGCGGCAACGAGGCGGAGCGCTTCGTCCTTGTCGCGGGTCTTGAGGGTGGTTTGCTTTTTGGTGACGAGGGCTTCGCAATAGTAGGTGCCCCAGCCACGGCGGAACACGCGGTAACGGTTTTTCATGGTTCGATTCATGTTGTGAGCATGAACCATCCGTTCCGCCCGCGTTAGCGAGTTCTGGGCGAGTTTAACTGATTTAACCCGAATAGTGGCGGTATAGTCCGGCCACTGAAGATTTCACTGAAACTCGACGCTTTTTCCTCCAGAATCCCAGCAAAAGGACTGGAGGCGAGGGTCGGAATCGGTCAGTTCACCGTCTATTTACCGTCACTTTTCAGGCATAAATATATGATTTTTCACCAATAAATGCAAGAGGTTTTTCACTACTCTTGACGTTTCCGAACGAACTCATTACATACCCCCTTACTGAAGGTTCTACTGAAACTTTTACTGAAGGTTTCAGTGCGAGTTGTCCAAGCAAAATCAAGGTGGTCATGGCGTTTAGGCGAAAAAGTAA
>JBEKMW010000067.1:0-25022 GCA_049523455.1 Verrucomicrobiota bacterium
GCCAACAAGGAAACGGCGGCCGAACTGGGCATCAGCATGAAGACCGTCGAAAAACATCGCGAGCGGGTCATGAGCAAGCTCGACATCCACGACACGGCCGGTCTCACCCGCTACGCCATCAGTGCCGGCATCATCGAGAGCAGCGTTCAGTTGACCATCGTTTAGGGTGGTCCGCCAATTTCTTCCTTTCCGCCAATAGCCCAACCTGCGTTTCAAGGATTGCTATTTCCTCAAGTCGGGCATGGGTAAAACACCGTATAGCCTCGGCGCTATTTTCCGGTTTATAGTTGTCATTATGAGGGGTAAAAACACCAGGGAAGCCCGGGAGCAGGCTGGCGCATCAGTTCAATGCCAGGCGCATCGGCCCCATCGCATTTTGGTGGTGGAGGACGAACCGGATATGCGCCGTCTCAACGCGGAAGTGCTGAAGAGCTCCGGCTATGAGGTGGACACGGTCAAAGATGGCAAGGCGGGCTGGAAGGCGCTTCATGCCGTTCGCCACGCCCCCGAGAGCTATGATCTCCTGATCACCGACCACGAAATGCCGGGATTAACCGGCTTGGCTCTGGTTCAAAAGGTGCGTGCCGCCAGTATGGCCCTGCCGATCATCATGGCCACCGGAAGATTGCCAGCGGAGGATTTATTCGACCGTTATCCCTGGCTCCAACCCGTGGCCATGCTGCCCAAGCCCTATTCCGTCAAACAGTTGGTGGGAACGGTGGAAGCTGTTCTGCGCAAGGCCAATGGTGACCGCCGCCAAATTGTCCCGCCGCCAGACGGGCAACCAACCGGCGGCTTGCGATTATGATGATTCCAGTCCCCGCTCCAGCGCCCGGTTGAGGTTCCTCCAGACCGGACACTGGTGCGGGGCTGGCTTCATCAAATCCGGCATGGGTAAAACACCGAATAGCGGGCATGCCCTATCCCAGACTATGCTTCTGGTTATGTTACAAAGCATTAAAGAATTATATGGAGATAAACTTGGGGCGTCGGATGGCGAGATCGGCCAGGTGAAGGATTTCTATTTTGACGATCAGAACTGGGCGGTTCGTTATCTGGTCGCGGACACGGGCTCGTGGTTGCCGGGGCGCCAGGTGCTTATTTCTCCTCATGCCTTCGGCAGTCTTGATCAGGTCGGAAAAGCTCTGCGCGTGAGCCTGACCCGGAAACAGATCGAGGACAGCCCTACGATTGATTCGCACAAGCCGGTGTCGCGGCAATACGAAGAAGAGTATTACCGATATTACGGCTGGCCCTACTACTGGCAAGGTGGCGGTTTGTGGGGCATGAGCGGCTTTCCGATTTTGGAAACGCCGGCAAAACCTTTCCTGGGCGAGCCAGCCACTACGAGCTACCGGCCCCCGGAACGCGGCGATGCGCATCTGCGAAGCGCCCAAGCCGTGAATGGCTACCATCTCCAGGCGAGCGATGGGACGACCGGCCACGTCTGCGATTTTATGATGGACACCCAAAGCTGGGCGATTCGTGAACTGGTCATCAAAATCGGGCACCGGTTTTCCGGCAAGGAAGTGCGGATACCCACGCGCGCGGTGGACCGGATCAGTTGGGATGAATCCAAGGTGTTCGTGAACATGACCAGGGAAGCCGTCGAGCAAAGCCCCGCACACCATGTGTCGCCGTTCATTGCGGGGGCTTGACGCGGTTACCGTAGCATCAAAGCGCAAAACCTAATGTCGTCGGGGCTTCCGCCATAGTTGTCCTGGTTTCGGAGAATCAGCGGGGGAGGGGCAGGTTTCAAGCTGCACACCACTCAGGATTTGCGCCGGTAGAGGGTGATGTGTTCCGGCAGCGGCACCGGCGGAAGGTTGGCGGTGTCGCTCCAAAGGGAAGTGAGCTTGCCGTTGGAATCGAATCCGACGGCGCCGACTTTATCGTAGTGCTCGCGGCTGTATTGCGTGAACCAATCATCAATGTAAAATTTGGAACCGGTCTTGAGCAGCCAGGAGAGGTAATAGGGGACAAGCACGAGGAATTGCGGTTGGTTGGTTTCGATTTCGCGCGCCATGTCCCATTGCATGTCGAGCGCATGGGGTTGCACTTCCATGAGGGCATAGGTGTAGATGTAGCCGGTGGCCGACCGCCGATTGGCGTAAAAATAAATCTCCGGCTCGGAACCAAAGACGGCCACGCGCGCGTCGGGGGCGGAATGGTCGCGCAGCAATTGGGCGGCGGCGACGGCTTCGACGAACGGGTTTTGGGTGTAAAAATTCCGGCAAACCTGCACGGGAGACCATTGGAAAAACGGCTGGGCCTGGTAATAAATCATCCAGCTCAACGCCAGGCCGAAGGCGATGACCGGCAGGCTGCGAACGACGCCGGCCAGGTGCTTGGGACGCCAGGCGGATTGCAGCGCCACCACGGACAGGCCCACCAGCAGAGCAAAGGCCGGCAACAGCAAAATAAAATAGTGCGCGCGGAAATAAAACCCCGCCGCCGTGCCCAGAAAGGAAAACAGCCAGAACGCGAGAACGAACCCCATGGGCTTGCGGAGGGAACGTTGCCAGAACGCGGCCAGCAATCCGGCCAATACGAGGAACCAGAAACCGATGGATAGATCGCGTGTGTCGCGCAGATGCTCGCCCAGGTAATCGTGTAATCCGGTCTTTATGGGTATGGCGGTTTCGTAGGCCGCCGCATAGACCATGGTCCAAAACCAAAACCGCCCGAAGACGCCCACCATCGCGAGCACCAGGCACGTCAAGCCGAAGGGCAAGGCCAGACCGGCGCCGAACGTGAGCAACCGGCCGGCAAATCGCCGGGTCAGCAGTTCACGACGGCGGGCCGCCATCCAGGACAGAAAAACGACGCCAAAAAAGCCGAAACAGATGCCTTGCTGTTTCATCAAGAAAGCAAGGCCCAGGAGCAATCCGCTGGCGAAAAGTGTTTTTCGGTTGCCGGTTTCCCCGGCTTTCAGCAGCAGGATACCCGGCACAGCCAGGAGGACGACGAAATGATTGGCGTGCGCAGCGAGTCCGGCCACGGCCGAGCTCAAGGCCATGACCGCGTAAGCGGCGCAGGCGACGACGCCGGCCAGATTGCCGAACAATTTCCGCCCCAAAAGAAAAACAAAGATGATGGTGAAGCTGTTGGCCACGAGCAGCGTGAGATGCACACCGGCAATGGTCTGGCCGAACGCGGCCATGCCGAGCGCATAGGCGAGATAGGTGCCGGGCAGTTTCATGTTGTAGGCCAGTTCGTAGGGGGGAATGCCGTGCAGGATGAGTTGCCCGGCGTAGGCGTATTCGCCCTCGTCCCGCTCCAACGGCACGTCCAGCAGCCGAAGGCGGATGCAGGCGGAGAACAAGAGCACGGCCAGGACCAGCAGCCAAGGCCACCATTGAAGCGCCCGATTTCGATTGAAGCTTGAAATTGCCATTGGCCGGCGGCCCATTTGCGCTATGAAATAGCAGGAAACGGGAGAGGAAGGAATTACGAATTGCGAATGCCGAATGACGAATGACGAATGGCGAATTTGGGAGGGGCGGTTTTGGGAATTGAGGGCAGTGCTGCACGCAATCATTCGATTACGAGGACGAAGACGAGAACGGCGGTTAGAAGCGGAAGGTGAGGGTGCCGAAGACGGAGTGGGCCCGGTAATTGGTGGCGCCGCCGCTGCTGGGCTCATTGTACAAGGCAAAACGGTATTGCAGCCGCGCCGAAACATTCTGGTTGAAGCGATGGGTCAGGCTGACTTGGGCGCTGTGCTGCTGATATTCCATGCCCAAGGGCAAGCCGGTGGCGAAATCGCTCTGGCCATAGTTCGCTTCGGAAAAAAAGTAGCCGGCAAAAAGATCGGAATGCAGGCTGAGCACATAGGTGCCGTCGGCAAGCAAGGTGTAGATGTCGCCCTGGTAAGGGACCACGGCGGGTGAACCGTTGGCTACCGTCGTCAAAGTCGAGATTTGATACGTGAAGGTAGTGGAGAGATACAGGCGTGACACCGGCGTGACCGTGGCGTTGATGGAAAAAATATGGGACCATTCGCGCCCGCCGGTCAGCTCGCCACCCGGGGATATGACGTTGCCAAAGCTGATATAAGGCCGGGTTTCGTCGTCGTAGCAGGTGGCTTGATATTGATAGGAGAGGGTGGTTTTGAAACGCGCGGCCGGATGCCAGACCAGCTTGGCCTGGACCTCATCGGTAGTCAGTTGGCGCGCGAGGATGAAAGCAGGATAGGCCGTCTTGATGGGTTGCACCAGCGCGGTGCCGTCATATTCGCTGTCATCCTGGTCGTGGCGATATTCCGCGTTGAAAGCAACGTTGCACCAGGGGGAAGTGTCGAAGCCGGCGCGAAAATCGCCGGACTGGCCGAAAAAGGCGGTGTGCTGGAGGAACACCGCCTTGTTGAGAATGTCCTCGGGGGAGGATAATTGGTCATATTGGGCGATATTTTCCTGTTCCATGCGGGCTTCGGCATAAAGGCCGGTGAAGGGAATCTTGGAATAGCGCAACGCCAGATTCTCCTCCAGGGAAGCCTCGTCGTAATCCGAAGTGACGGTGAAGGGAATGTACGAATTGCCAAAGGGCGGCGGCGGGGTCTGCTGGTCAAACGTCCCGGCGCCGATGCCGTGTTGCCGGGTGAGGTCGGCCTGCACCGCGGTGGAAATCAGCAGGCCGTGGAAGGGGCCGAAGAGGCCGTTGAGATTGCCCACGTTCGATTCCTTCTCCAGCGTGATCTGCGGAAGGCTGGTGAGTTGCAACAGCGTCGGCGAGGACAGGTTGAACGTCGCGTCGGAATTCAGTTTGCTGTAAAGGTAGCCAGCCGAGGCGAAAAACCAGTCGTTGAACTTGCGTTCGAGGCGAATGGTGTTGGCGCCCTGAAAATAGTGGGTGCCTTGGTTGACAATTTGCGGCTGGAGTACGGCGGGATAGTTCGACTCGCCGGTCGAGAGATAATAAAATTCGCCGCGAAAGCGGTCCTCGATGGTGACGCCTTTGAAGTCGTAGTCCAGGTCGAATTTGATGATGTGGGTGCCTTCATTGATATTCTGGGCGGCGGGAGCAATGTTGCGCGTTCGAGTGGGGACGGAGCCCACGGCGCCCCATTCCAGCGTGGCTTCATTGCCCTGCCGGTAGTCATATTCGTAACCCAGCACCATGCGCGGCCAATCCGGCAGGGTGAGACCGAAATCCACCCAGGCCCGTCCGATGTCCAGATACAGATCGGCGCCCAGCGTAGGCGCTGAAGGGAGCAGGGCTGGATAATAACCGCCGGTATCGTCGTAGTATTTCCGGTATTGCTCCCAGCCGGAGTGAACGAAGCCCACGTCGCTGCGATCCACCGAGAAGCCCAGGCTGTAATCATCCGGCAACACGTGGCCGGTGAAGAGCCATTTGGTGTCCGGACTGGTCTGCTGGAACCACTCGAATTGTTCCACGCCGGCAATCAGTCCGTCCCGCTGCCAGTAATGCTCTTCGAATTTCTTGCTGTCTCCGCTGACCGCGGTTCCGACGACGACGGGAGACATGGTCACCGCCACGGCATTGGAAGGCACGGCATTGTCCCAATGTGCTCCCTGGTCAATCCAGGCGCGCAGCAAGGACACCTGCGCGGGCAAAAGTTGATTGCCCTTGCCGATGGGCGGCATTTCCATGTCTTCCACCACATGTGTCACGTAAAGAATGAGCGGACTTTTGGCGCTGTTGCCCGGCAGAATGTCCACGCCGTTGTCACCGCCTTTGAGAGCGGTGGCGCGGGTGTCCAGGCGAAAACCGCTTCTGGGTTTTTCCGGACCGTGACAGCGGAGGCAGTTGGCTTCGAGAATGGGCCGGATGTCGCCGGCAAAATCAATTTGCTTTACGGCAGCCGGGGGCAGGTTGGAAACGTCCCCGTCGGCGGCGGCAAGGTGAAGGCAGCCGGCGAGCCACAGGCAGGAACCCAGCCGCCCGATCTCCTTTGGATTGCTCGGTCGCCGTTTCAATAGAGGAGAATGGGATGGACGTTTGAGCCGTGGACGGCGGTATGACAGCCGGCCGCCCAGCACGTACCGTAAGTGAGGTCTGCGGTATGGTCGCGGCCGCCGATAAAGATCCGGCCCGGGGCGCCCGGTTCCGGCGTCTGGGCGTGGCAACGGAGGCACAGATTGGAATCCGGCTCGGTCAACATTTTGGCGTTGATGGAACCGTGGGGTTGGTGACAGATGGTGCAGCCTTCGCGCATGGCCGGGTGTTCATAGATGACCGGCTGGGTCTGCTGGCGATGGCATTGGGCGCACGATTCGTTCAACCGCGCCATCGCCAATCCCCCGGCGGGCTTCATGATGTCCAGGCCGTGGGGGTCGTGGCATTGGACGCAGTTCATTTTTCCCTCCAACACGGGGTGATGCTGGGGAAAATGGAATTCGGCCTGCACCTCCATGTGGCATTGGAAACAGGCCTGCGGGTCGCGGCCCGGATTGATGATGAATTTTTCGCGTCCGCCGCGTCCGCCTTCGGCGATATGTTTGCTGGCCGGCCCGTGGCAGGATTCGCATCCGTACTGTCCGGGCATGCCGCCTTTGGCGAGGTGCAAACGCGCGTGCGGGCTGGCGGGAAACGCGCGGGTGATTTCCTGGTGGCAATCGGCGCAGGCGGCGTCACCCACGTAGGTGGCGCCTTCGATTTGCAACGGCGCCACCGCGGTTTGATCGGTCGTCGAGCAGGAACTGGCCAGGAGCAGCAGTCCACCGGCGCTGGTGGCCAGCGCCATTTCCGCCGCCCGGCGCAGGCGCTTTGTTTCGATGGGTATCAAGGGTTGGGCAACAGCCCCACGCGATAGCAGGCCGCGCTATTCGTGGCCGGGGAATCCACAAACACCGCCGGATTGCTGGCCGCCACATTGGTGGCGAGCGAAACCCAGTTGACCGATTGCACGCTGGTGGACCGTTGCACGACATAACTCAAGCCCACGTTGGCCGAATAGCTGAACTGGAAGTTGGGCCCGGAAAGGAGCGTCGGGGGAGACAACGCGATTGGCAACGGGGTTACGACGGTGATGTTCACCACGGCGGAGGTCGCCAAGATTCCGCCCGACGTCGCCACGGCCGTCAGGGTGTAGGGGCCGGCCCCAAGGCCGGAGGCGGTGAGACTGAAGGGAGCCGTGGTGACCGACCCCAACGAACTGTTATTGGCGAAAAATTGCACATTGGTCACCGAGCCGCTGTTGTTGGTGGCGCTGGCGGAAAGGTTCACGTTGGCGGGAGCGGCGAACACGGCGCCGCTGACCGGATTGGTGATGGTCACCACCGGGGTTGAAACCACGGCCGGTGTGGAACGCGTGTAACCGAAAGTTTGCTGGCCGGGCGCCCCGCCTTCGCCTCCCCAATTGGTCAACGTGAGTTCCAAATAAATATCATTGGTCAAGAGATGCACCACAAATGTGCTCCCTACGTACTGTCCGGGACTGTTTCCCTGCTCCAAGGGGCATGGGCCGTAACTCAAGGTGTTGTAGTTGGCGAGAAGTCCTTGGGCCCACAGGGTCCCCGCGGGACTAGTGCCGGCCGTGGCGCCGGACTCGAGGAACGAATTGTACAAACCGCCGCTGCTGCCGCGGGTGATGATGACATTGGTGGTCATTTCGTCGGCCAGGCCGTCGAAAGCGTGATAAAAGCCGATGTTCGGGCCTGTCCACAGTGTGGAAGCCCGCGTGAAACCGACCGCCGCCAGGAGAAAAAGAGCGTCCGCCAGGGCGAGCCGCCCGCCGTTGGAGAATAATTTAATCGTATTCATTGCAAGTGAGAGGAAGGAGATGAAAATAGGTTCCTGAGAAAGGCCGGGGAGAGTCCTCAGCCGGAGCGGCGGAAGGGCCTGGTCTGGACTAAATTTGCTGTCGCAAAGTCAAGAAATGCAAAGGGTAACGACGAAAATATATGAACTAATTTATTGACAAAAAATTGCGAAAAAGTAACATTGAACCATTCGGGTAGCAGTACGTTTCTTCAGCGGGGTTCCCCACCCCCACCTCCTTGGCGTCTGCTGCCCGAACCTTTGGATAAAGTCTCTGATATTTTCGGCGAACTCTCCTTGACGCATTTCACCGCATCTTTTAGGCTTGTTTTTCCCTTGGCGGGGGCGTAGCTCAATTGGTTAGAGCGCTGCCCTGTCACGGCAGAGGTTACGGGTTCGAGCCCCGCCGCTCCCGCCACTTTCCGTGTTGTTCAACCACGTCCGGGAATTGGTTGCGGCGTGATTCATTAGTCAAAATCCATCGGGTTGAGTTTCTGCCGGCGACAAATCCAGCAGCCGCGCCCGCGGGATGCGCCCGGTGATGATGATGCGGGCCAGATTCACCCACCGCCGGCAGCGGTCCAGCACGATGCCGTCGGAGGTGCTGATGGTCTGCCCGGTATGCGAAAGCACGTGGTCGGGGCTGAAGGTCAATTCCACTTCCATGGGCCAGCCGGCGCGGCGGGCGGATTCAAGAATCACGGTTTTGAGCCGGCCGCTGTTGGAGACCGGCTGGTCGAGCCACCAGCGGCAAAGGGTGACTCCCCAGGCGGCGGCGGTTTCGCCCACCAGGCTCAGGGCCGGGAGCGTCTCATTTACCTTGCAATAGCGCCGGTGGATGCCGGCGATGTCCCGGCAACAGCCGTCGCGAGAGAGCAGCACCAGCCCGCCCGCCAGCGCGCTTTCGAGGATGGTGAGAACGTTGTAGCCGTCCAGCCACAGTTCCTGTCCGCGCAGTTGGGCCGGCTCGACGCGGAGTTGCTGGCGGCGCTGGGCGTCGGCGGCGGAACAGGCGTAACGGGCCACGGCCATGCGCTGGCGGCTGGTGAGTTGATGGCGGTTGCCGACCAGTTCGAGGGCTGAACGCGCGGCGTAATCGTGGTCGAGCAGCCAGCACAAATCGGCGGCGGCGGCGCGCAACGCGGGCAGTTGGCGGGCGGCAAACAGCCGATCGTCCTGCGGCGCCAGTCCCCGATGTGTTTGATGTCGTTTCACGCAGATTATTTCCGGTTTGAGCGTGTTGACGGCACTGCTCAATCGGAATTCTGGCTTAAATAAGACAAGGTGAGGGCCGGTGGTCAAGACATTGGGAAGGACGGGCGCGCCGATTTTTCTTTATCCGCGAATTACGGAAAGGAACGCCAATTAAATTCGTGAAAATTTGTGAAATTGGCGGATGCTATTTCACCTTTTCGACGACCAGCATCTCGATAGGCATATTGGTTGGCACAAGTTCGAGCCCGAGTTGGTCGCGGATCGCTCTTCTGGTGCCGTCCCATTCCGATTCGCCTTTTTGGGATTGCCATTTGAAATCAATGTCAAAATTGTTTGTCAGACCGGTTTCGTCAATAACCGGAATGTTGCACTGGCCCTCGCAATACGTAGCAAATTGGGATAGGGATTCCTTGTAAAAGCGATACCGGCCAAATTCAAAATAACCGCTGGCTTGGGAGCTGGTGCTGGGCTTTAGTCCTTGAGCATTCGGATTTCCCACCACCAGCAGCAAGGCATTGGTCTCAATGGTTTCACGCCGTGCCACAAAACCGAATTTCCGTTTTATTTCCTGGGCCAGTGTTGCGGATGAATCCCTTGGCAAACTGACAATGAAGTCGTATCGCTCCTGTGGCAATTGGGGAAGAATGGCACGAGCGGAGCCGGAGTCAAAATCATAAGCGCCAAAAATCATGGATTCGACAGAAGCATCCAATCCCAATCTCTTCGTGTTTATGGTATTGCCAACGTCGAAATTCTCAGTCGCTCCGCCGCTAAAGAATTTGGGATGTGTAGAGAATCTGGTTGGTAGAATCTTTACCATCGGAGGAGCATGATACAAGACTTCGTTAATATCGTTCGCCGCAACCTGCCATTGGTAGCCTTGGTGTTCTTCAATTTCTTTGACGGCTGTCTTCGCCTTGGCCCATGCCATAAGTTTCAGCGCTCCTTTGACGACGGTTAAGGTTGAACCGCTGGCGGCCGCGCCTTTGGCCAGTGCAATGGTGGTCACGGATTTCGCCAGCGCCAGGGGCGGGACTTGCACGGAGTTGGCGGAGATGGAACCGGCGATAATGGCAGTGGTCGAATTGACGCCCCGTTTTGAAAAATATTTTCGCAATTTGTCCAGCGCCCGGCTGACGCGCTTGCGGGCGGTGTCCTCGCCGGCGCCAAGGACGCCGCCCACTTCGGCCAGTGATTTGTTTTCAAAGAACCGCAGCAATAGGGCCTGGCGGTCCTTTTCACCCAGCGAGGCCAGCGCTTCATCCAGCAAGGGCGACATTTGTTCCCAGAGCGGATCGGGCGCGGGGGCGTGAAGTTCGGATTGCATATGGGCCTCCTGCTCGCGTTGGCGGCGCTTGGCGCTGGCCCGCATTTGGGCCAGGGCGACGAATCGGGTCGTTTTGAAAAGCCAGCCGGTGAGGATGGTCCTGGCCGAAATCCGCCCCGCTTTTTGCGCCAGCAGAATAAAGACCGCCTGGGTCGCCTCCTCGGCAAGATTCGGGTCGCGCAACTGCCGCAGGGCCGCCGAATAGACGAAGCCGATTCGCCGCGAAACCAGTTCCGCAAAAGCCGCTTCCGAGCCGTGCGCGGCGTATTCGCGCAGCAACGGCATGTCGTCCAATGCCTGCATTCACCTATAGATGCCGGTTTCCTGCAAAACCGGACAATCTTTTTTCATGCGGGAAGCGCGCGGACGCATGTTGAAAGATCCCAGAGGGCGGCAGCCTGCCGACTGCCAGTCGGCGATACAGCAGACAAAACTGTCTGCGCTACAAGCGTTTCGCGTTTTGGCAGCCAAACTGGTTTCCCAGTTTCATCGCGGCATGGGGAGGTTTCTAGATGCACACGACGGGCGGCGAGTGTGGCCGCGAACGGAGGCTGGCCGCGTGGAATTACGTTGTGGTTTTAGAAAGCGCCAGAGGGCTGGCGCACTCCAAGACGCTGCGCGCAGGCTGATAATCTTTGATAAATGCCGGGTTAACAAATAGTCGCGATAGGGCTTGAAGTGCGGTGACATACGGTAAGACGATTGGGCGTGTGGAGTGTTCGGCGCGACGCCGATCACGGCACATGGGGCGCGTGTGCTCCCCCAAAACCAGTTCAGGTTTTTTCCTCGATCAACTCGCGGCGGGCGCCGCCCATGAGTTGCTCGATGAAGCCCGTCGAATACACGCCGCGCCGGAAGTTCGGGTCCTGCAGGATGGCCTGTTGAAAGGAGATGTTGGTCTTGATGCCCGTGATCATGTATTCGCCCAACGCGCGGCTCATCTTGTCCATGGCCTCGCGGCGGTCTTTGCCGTAGGTGATGAGCTTGCCGATCATGGAATCGTAGGTGGGGGGAATGGTGTAACCGGCATAGGTGTGCGTGTCCACCCGCACGCCGCGGCCGCCGGGCTGGAAATACATTTCGATCCGGCCCGGGCTGGGACGGAAATCGTCGAAGGGGTCCTCGGCATTGATGCGGCATTCGATGGCGTGGCCCTTGAACTGGATGTCGCCCTGCGAATGGCTGAGCGTCTCGCCCATAGCCAGCAAAATCTGGTAGCGCACCAGGTCAATGCCGGTGACTTCCTCGGTAATGGGATGTTCCACCTGGATGCGCTTGTTGACTTCCAGGAAATAGTAATTGCCCTGATTGTCCACGATGAATTCCACCGTGCCGGCGTTCGTGTAATGGGCGGCTTCGGCTATCTTCACGGCGGCCTTGCCAATTCGGTCGCGCAGTTTGCGGAACCGGTGCTCGATGAAGGGCGAAGGGGTTTCTTCAATCACCTTTTGATTACGGCGCTGAATGGAACAATCGCGTTCGCCCAAATGAATGATACGCCCCTTGTGGTCACCGAGAATCTGGATCTCGATGTGATGGGGATTTTCGATGAATTTCTCGATATAGACGCTGGAATTGCCGAAGGCCTTCTCCGCCTCCGTGCGTGCGGTGTAGAAACCCTTGACCAGCGAAATATCGTTGTGCGCCACGCGCATGCCGCGTCCGCCCCCGCCCGCAATCGCCTTGATCATGACCGGATAGCCGATGCGTTTGGCCACGGCGAGGGCATCCTGTTCCTTTTCCACGGTGCCTTCGGAGCCTGGCGGCATGGCGACGCCGACTTTTTTGGCCAGGGCGCGGCTCACGGCCTTGTCGGCCAGGGCTTGCATGGCCCGGGGCTGCGGACCGATGAAACGGATGTTGCAGCTTTCGCAGACTTCGGCGAAATGGGTGTTTTCGGAGAGGAAACCGTAGCCGGGATGGATGGCATCCACGTCCGCCACTTCTGCCGCGCTGATGATGCGGTCAATCCGCAAATAGCTCTCGGCCGCCGGAGCGTGCCCAATGCAGATGGCCTCGTCCGCCATCTGAACGTGCATCGAACTGGCGTCCGCCTCCGAATAAACGGCGACGGTGCGGATATTGAGTTCCTTGCAGGCCCGGATGATGCGGACCGCAATCTCACCGCGATTGGCCACCAGAATCTTTTCAAACATGGGCTGTCAATGAATGGAGCTTCGTATAACGAGGCGGCGCCCGCCGATCAGGCGGGACGCACCTTGAACAGCGGCTGGCCAAACTCCACTGGCTTGGCGTTTTCGACCAGCACCTGGGTGACGACGCCTTTGACCTCCGCTTTGATTTCGTTCATCACCTTCATGGCTTCGATAATGCAGACCACCGAGTCGGGATTCACCTCGGTTCCCACCTCCACGTAATTTCCCGATTCGGGCGAAGGAGCCCGGTAAAAAGTGCCGATCATGGGCGATTTGATGTCCGATTCGAGGCTGGCCGCAGGTTGAGCGGGGGCCGGGGGTGGGGAAGAGGCCACCGGCAAGGGAAGGACGGCTGGCAGGGGTTGAGGCGCGTCATCAGACACAGCCGCCGGCGATCCGCCATTCAGGCCTCGCTTCAGCCGGATTTTGAAATCCTGTTTTTCCATCTCAAATTCCGAGATGGAATTCTTTTTCATCAGGTCAATAATGGCCTTAATATCTTTGAGATCCACGGTTCGTTTTCGTTAAAGTTTCCAAAACAAGGCCAAACAAGGCCAATAGCGCCCAATAAGGCCCAATAAGCCCCACAAAGCCGCAATAAGGCTCAACAAGGTTCAACAAGGCTAAACAAGCAAAAAAGCAGAAGCCAAACTTTGGCTCTGCCCGAATAATCTTTAAACTATGGAGTGAGTTTATAGTTTTTTCCGGAGAGCGTCAAGCTTTAAAATCCTTTAGCGAAAAATCACGTAAAATTTGGGCATTATATGCCGCTTCACCGGCCTTTTTTTGCTTCGATAACGTTAACTGACGCATCTAGCGCCAAAAGATACGAATTTGCGCCAAATCCCGCGATTTGACCACAGCAAACGGGGGCGATGAGAGATTTGTGGCGAAATTTCTCGCGAGCATGAACATTGGACAGGTGGATTTCAATGGTCGGAACGCCGACCGCAGCAATTGCGTCACGGAGGGCGATGCTCGTGTGCGTATAGGCCGCCGCATTGAGGACAATGACATCGAATTTACCCTTGGCATGCTGGATCCATTCGACCAATTGACCCTCGAGGTTGGATTGGCGGAAATCAATGGCCGCGCCGAGCACTTTCGCCCGTTTTCGCACTTTTGCCTCAATTTGCGGCAAAGTCGCCCGGCCGTACACGCCCGGTTCGCGCTGGCCCAGCAAATTCAGATTGGGACCGTTAAGGAAAAGGATTTTCATGCCTGGCAGGCAGTCTAGGCAGTTGCGGGCCGGTTGTCGAATTCATTTCCGGCCGCGGCCAACAGGCCCCCCAGCAGAGTGAACGCCGTCCAGGCCAGTGCTGGGATGTAAAGGCCGAATTCGGTGAACCCTTGGGCGAACCAGCCGAGCAAACCGAGAAACAGGGCAAAACGGAAGTGGTCGCCGTGGTACCAGGCACCCCGCCCAACGGCCGCCATGGCCAGAATGATCCAGGCCACGTAGGCCATTCCACCCGGAAGGCCGGAATCGGAGAACTGCTCCAGATAGTCGTTGTGGGTAAGCCGGGCCATTTCGGCGGCGGGCGATTTGAGCCGAGCGTAAGGCCGCTGGAAGGTGCCCGGCCCCGTTCCCAGAAGGGGGTATTTCCCGGTGGTTTGCACGGCAGCCCGCCAATAATCGAAACGCGCACCCACGCTGGTGGCGCCGTTGGCAAAATAATTGTGGAATCGCCAGCCGAATACCGCCAGCCCCGCGATCAACACGAAAGCCAGGCAGCTCCATTTCCATCGGACCGGCCAATTCAGGCGGAACAGCCATGCGCAGGTGAGCGCCAAGGCAATCAACCAGCCGGCTTTGGAACCGGACCAGAAAAGAGCCAAGGCGCCCAGCGCACCAGTGACCGCGATGACTCCACGACGTGTGGACGGCCGGAAACGCCGGGTACCGGTGAACGCCAGCACCAGCGAAACCGGAAACAAAAGAAGAATCACGCCGGCCAGGGCGTTGGGATAAACCATGGTGCCGCACACGCGCCCCTTGGACAGCTTGGTCAGCATGACGGGATTGGCGATGTCCACGCCGTTGGTGGTGATAACGGCCATATCGCGTTTCATTTCCATCATCATGGCGGGCGAAAAGTTGGTCCAGCCGGAGCGTTCACCCTCCAGCAGAAACTGGCGGGTGGCAGGATATTCATACAGGCGCTGGTCCACGGCGCGCACGAGGCAAATGGCGAACGCTCCCAGCACGCCCGCCAGCAGCCAGCCGGTGGCGCGCCGGTCATGCAGCAGGAACGTCCCAAGAAAATAGCACGCCACGCAGCCGGCCAATTGCGCGAGGGCCACGGCGGTGAGGGCGGCATCCACTGAGTGCGTCGCGGATACCAACTCCCAACCGATCCAGAATAAGGGCAGGAACCAGAGCCACCGTGCGGCGGCCGCGCGCGGCCAGGGATTTTTCGGCTTCCGCAACACCAAGGCCAATCCCAGCAGCGCGAGCGGGAGCAAACCCCAATTGGCCCAATGGGGTGGCCAGGCGTTGCTCCACGCATCGGACAGCGAGGCAGGCCGGTCAACTTTCTGGTCCAGAATCACCGGATCGCCGAATTTCAAAATGGCCAGGCCCAGAAACAGGCCGAAGACGAGCGCGAAGATGATGTTCGCGGTGCCCAGCGCCAGACCTCTCCCTCTCCCAGCAAGACGGGGAGAGGGTTGGGGTGAGGGGTTTAAGTGCGAATTCACCGGCAATATGCGTTTTTGCTTTTCATCCCAACACTTGCCGTTCGACTTGCTTCCAAAAAGTAACGGCCTCCTCATCATGAATTCGTGAACATCGAACATCCAACTTCCAATGAAGCTCCCGAACCCTCACCTCACCCTGACCCTCTCCCCTCCCATCAGAATGGGAGCGGAGAGGGAACAGCAAACGGTCAACATTCGTATTCGGAAGCTCGCATGGCATCAGCAGGTTCAGGAGTTCAATGCGCGATCTCTTCGGGGAATTTCGCCCCGACCCTCTCTCCCGCTCTTGCGCGCAAGGGGGGGGAGAGGGAGTATTATTCGCGCCTGGCCCATTTGAAAATTTGCGGTTCAAAGCTGCAATTTCAGCAAACCCACCTCCAGCGCCAGTGCTTCCTGTACGTTGGTGTGCAGCAGCCGCTGCGTCTGCTCGAGCACTTGCAGGTTTTCCAGCGCCTGACGCGGAGTAATCCGGCGCGCCACGGCCTCGGCGCCGGCAATCTGCGGAAAAGTCAGCAGGCTGCCATTGGCAGGCTTGCCCTTGGCCGCTCCACTTTCCAAGTCGGTCGGTTGGTGGATGGTGGAGAGCCAGACGTCGCGCAACCACCATTGCACGAGCAATAGCACATCAGCGCGTTGGCGGCGATATTCCGCTTCGATGGCCGCAGCCAGTTCGTGCTCCCAACGCTCGCGCAGGTCCTTTTCCGCCTCGTCGTAGCGTTCCAAAGGCGACCGCGCCGTGAGCGTTTCCTCCACACGCGCCCGGATTTCGCCGAGTTTTTGCAGCAACCCGTCAAGCAATCGGTATCGGCCCAGCAGCGTCTTTTGCTCCCCCGCCGCCAGCGCCCCAAAGCGCGCCAGCCACTCCGTCTGCGCCGCATCCATTGGCGGCACCGCGTCGCCGGAAAAATTCAGGCGCAGGCACCGCGACTGAATGGTTTCCAAAATCCGCTCCGGCGCGATGGAAAGCAGAATCAGGATGGATTTGTCCGGCGGCTCCTCCAGCGTTTTGAGGAACGCGTTGGCCGCCTGCACGTTCAACCGGTCGGCGGCCACGATGATGGCAATCTTGTAGCCGGCTTCCGTGGGCTTAAGCTGCATCTCGCGCATCAAGTCGCGTATTTGCTCGACGGTGACGACGCGCGATTTGGATTCGGGCCGCGCCCAGTGGACGTCGGCGTGGGAGTCGCTGTCAATTTTTCGGCAAACGGCGCAGGCGTCGCAACAATCGGTCGCCACGCCGGCGGTGCGGACCGGTTTCTGGCAATTGAGGGTCTTGGCCAGGGTGCGGGCGAGCGCCTCCAATTCCTCGAGTTGATGGCCGGCAAAGAGGTAGGCGTGGCCCAGCCGCCCGCGCGCCAGCGACCGTTGCAGCAATGGCACGCCCTGCGTCGGTTTTGAAAAATCTTTGAAGGCCATGCGGGGCAAACCTAGCGAAAAAGCCCGGACGGCGAAAATCCTTTTTTACCATTTCACTTTCTTCACGCAAACGCACTGTCGCCTATGGCAGCATCCCACACGAAAGCCAACATTCCCAGAATTCCAAAGCAGGCTGCTACAATGGCCGTGCGCTAGAGGCGCGGACGGGTTGCGGAAGGTGCCTTCGCCTTTGCCACCAAGTCCCTGTTAGCTGGCCGGGTATAATATTTTTCCACCCTCCATTCATTATCGGGTTGCAAGGCGGTGTATGCTCCTTCCACCAACTGCTGCCCGTTCTCGAAAGTGGTGAGAAATTCCTGCGCCGTGCGCGTCATGGGAGTGATGACCGTGTTGGAAAGAAATTGACGTGAGACGGCTTTCCCCAGCGGTCTCCGGTCCTTCTCCATCTGGCAGACCCATGCGTCTTTGGTGAGGTTGCGCTGAAAATATGACGCTGCCTTCTCCCAAGCCCGCGCATAGTTTCCATCTTGCATCGCCTCCCAGAAGTCCGCGACCGGGAGGGGATTTGAGTTCGTACTGGCCGCTTTGATTCTGTTCACCTCGCGCTGGACGCGGGTGAAAATGCGCAGATACCATCTGACCACCGCCGCCAGCAGTCCCACCCCGATGATGATGCCAATCCACCGCGCTGTCGCTCCCATTTTGGTTTGCGTGTCAGCCATTTGTGCCAACGAGAGCGAACACAGCCAATAAGCAAACAGCCAACTGCCTGCCGTCAAAGCGAGCAGGAAAAGCAGCCGCCGAAAAATAGCGGACAATCTCTGGCGATTGATATTTTTCTGATTCTGGCTGCGCTCGCCACTCGCCACTCCGTATGAGCCGAGGTTCAATGCGGCCAGCCGTCCCGCGGCAAAAATCACCGCCCAAATAAGCATGTTCACTTCGAGCATTGGAAAGGCGAACGGATTCGCTCCCTGAAATGCTCGCCGTATCGTGTTGATGGCAACGATGCCGCCGTTCACCATGAAGCCGATGGTCGAGCAGAACAGCAACAAGGACGGCCAGAAATTAAGCCGTCGCCGCCCTTCGCGCTCAACATAACCAGGCACCCACGCGGTAAAATCAAACAGCAGCAACCCTTGATCGGCAACCCACAGCAAGCCTTTCCCAGTGAGTGTGGCCCGAAGGTCACGCGCAAACTTTACTGCCTCTGGTTTGAACAGACCGGGATCGGCGCCTGATTCGGCGAGGGCAGCACCCATCGTCTTATTTGCCGTACGAAAGGCGCGGGGAAGGAGGAAAACGCCCAATATGACATAAACAAGTATCGCTATCAACACCAGGTAATGGGCGATGGCCGTAGCGTGCTCCAAATTGCTAATGAGATATACCCCTAAAATCATAACGGCAAATAAAAGCAGGCGCTTGGGGGCGAACAGGACTCTAACGGCTCTAATAATGTCACGCGCGAATTTTTCGGCCTCTGGTTCGACCAGACCGGGTGCGGCGGTCGGGCTGGCTGCGCTCCCCGTCGCCGCAATGGTCTCCACCATCGTCTTCACCTCGCTGGCCTGTTGGTAGCGGAGTTCGGGTTTCTGTTCGAGTGCGCGCAAAACGACTTCATCCAGGCGGACGTCTATCTGCACTTTCTTTGATGGTGGTTCGATGCGTTTGCCGGGCAGTTCGCCGGTGAGCATTTCGTAGAACACCACGCCGAGCGAATAAATGTCGGCTCGGCTGTCCACGCGCTGGGGGTCGGTTTTTTGTTCGGGCGCACTGTAACTGGGCGTGCCCATCACCTTACCCGCGTCGGTCAGCGTTGGGAGTTCCGGCTTTAGCCGGTCCGGGCCGCCTGAAGGCGGAACTCCGAACGGTTCAGCATCCACCAGCTTGGCGATGCCAAAATCCGCAACCTTCACGCGGCCGGCTTTGTCGAGCAACAGGTTCTCCGGCTTGATGTCACGGTGAATGATGCCCCGGTCGTGGGCGAATTGCAGCGCGTCGCACAGGGGCGGCACGATGGCCAGCGCCTCCTCCGGCGTGAACTTCCGCGCTCGTAGAAGCTGGCGCAGATTTACACCATCCACAAATTCCATGAGCAGGTAATAAAACCCGCCCGCCTGTCCGAAGTCATAAATGGTGACGATGTTCGGATGATTCAGGGCCGCGAGCGCCTGTGCCTCGCGCGCGAAGCGCTCGGCGAACTTCGCGTCACGCACCCGTTCCGGCGCGAGCAGTTTCAGGGCGACCAGGCGGTTCAAGGTCTTCTGCCGCGCCTTATAGACCACGCCCATGCCGCCGCGTCCGAGACATTCGAGGATTTCAAGCTGCGGAAAGTGCGGGGCGATCTGTTCGGGCGGGAGCGGCGGTTCCGCGGCGGGCGTGTCGTCGGTGAAAACAGTCTCCGTCTTCAGGTTCAACGCCATGAGGCAAGCGGGGCAAAGCCCGGCGGGCGCATGCTCCGGCAGGGGCGCGCCGCACTGCGGACATTTGGGCGCTGATTCGTTGCTCATGTCCGATACTTACCGGTTGACGGAGGGTTGTTACGCGGCGGGTTCACTTTATTTTCCAGCCAGGGCGGCGGCGAGGTGCCGCAATTCACCATCCAAATCCGCCTTGTCCGAAAGCGTCTGGGAAATCTCCTCGCGGAAGGTTTCACGAAACCGCTTGCGCAAGCGATGCACCGCCACGCGGGCCGCTCCCTCGTTCAAGCCGAGACGGGAGGCCACCGTGGCATAATCAATCGCTCCATGCGCTGCCAGGAGGCAACCCTTGAGCGTCTCGAAATCACCCGTTTTCCCGGCCGCCGCGAATTCCGCGCGCAGCCGGTTCACCGTCAAATCGAGCAGCGTCAATGCCCATTGTTTGTCGAAAGTTTCGTCCGGCGCCAGTTCGCGCCGATGATCGGCGGCATAGCGGCTTTCGGCGAACTGGGTGTCAAACGGCGCCTGCGGATGGCCGCCGCCGCGCCGCTGGGCGCAAGCCCGCCGCCATTCGTTGCTCATGAAGCTTTTCAACGCCACGATCAGGAACGTCCGCAACCTGCCTTTCCCGCGGTCGGCGGAATCGAGCCAGTGTTTTTCGAGCAGGCGGCGGAAAAATTCCTGCGTGAGGTCTTGCGCATCATGGGGCGATTGGCCGCAACGCCGGACGTAGGCGTAGAGGGGATACCAGTAGGCACGGCAGAGAACCTCCAGCGCCGCCGCCGATTCCGGCGCGTCCTTCCCCGTGGCGGCCAATACCAGCGACCAGCGTGTGTGCGGAAAGACTGGCGGCGCTTCGCTGGATGAAGTCAGGCGGCTCATGGAATTTCGCGTGCAGATAAGAATTAACGGAAACGAGGCGGTTGTTACAGCAGAAGTGTGAAAAAGTTTGCTTTTGAGCCACATTTCGGGCAAACTAAGAGGCACGGGTGCTGATCAATTGAAGACGCGCGGCCCAAGGAAAAGTTTGAACCCAAAGGCGGCCATAGGCGTCTGATTCCCTGGCATTCCGCCATCAAAACGTAAAGAAACATTAAAACTGCGATTATGAAAAAGACATTGGCATTGTTCACTGCCTTGACCGTGGCCACCGCCGCGCTGGCGGTGGAGGTGGGCAAACCCGCGCCGGATTTTTCAGCCACGGACATCAATGGCAAGACGATCAAACTCGATGATTACAAGGGCAAGATTGTGGTGCTTGAGTCCTACAATTCCGACTGCCCGTATTGCAACAACCAATACAAGACCGGGGCGATGCCGGCGCTGCAAAAGGAGCTGGCCGCCAAAGGGGTGGTGTGGCTGGTGGTAAATTCGGTGAACCCGAAAAACCCAAGCCATCGCACGACGGTCCAAGCCCGCGCGGAAATGGCCAGCAAGAAGATCACCGCCGAGGCGTGGATTGACGACAGTTCCGGTGCGGTGGGCCATCTCTACGACATGAAGACCACGCCGCACATGTTCGTGATTGATAAGAGCGGCACGCTGGTCTATGACGGCGCCATTGACGACGTGCCCGATCCCTCCCACGACCCGACCAAGGCGCGCAACTATGTGCGGGAAGCGGTGGATGATTTAATCGCGGGCAAGCCCATCGCGGTCTCGCAATCCAAGCCTTACGGCTGCAGTGTGAAGTACGCGGATTAGAGTCTTTCCAGTGAAACGCACGGGGCGCAACCTTGCGGTTGCGCCCCGTGTGTTTAGGGGTAGTGGCAGCCATCCTGGCTGCCGTAGAGGGCGGCATCCTGCCGCCCGAAATTAGGCGGTGGCACTCTGACTTCTCACGAATGCTGAGGTGGAATCAACGGATAAAGCGTTTCCGCCGGGCTGGAAGCCCGGCTCTACGTCAGGCAGGGATGCCTGACGCTACGATGGCGGAGCAAATCCGAATTCCTTCAAAAACTCTTCGACCGGCGCGTGGATGTCCACGCGCTTTTTGGTGAAGGGATCGGCGTATTGCAATCGTACCGCCCGCAAACCCAGCGGCAGGTCTCCTTCCAGCTTTCCGTACAGCTCATCACCCACAATCGGCAAACCAGCTTCGGCCAAATGCACGCGGATTTGATGGGTGCGTCCGGTGATGGGCTTTGCTTCGACCAGTGAATATTTTCCGCGCGTTTCCAGTAGCTGGAAATGCGTTTGGGATTCCTTGCCGAAGCGCGCATCCACCTTCATTTTTCGGAACCGTTTTTTGTCGGGCGCGAGTTTGAGTTCGCATCTCCATTGCTTTTGTTTCGGCGCGCCAAAGACGACCGCCAGATACGTCTTCTCCATCGCCCGGCTCTCGAACAATTCAAAAAATCTCTTGACCGCTCCGGGACTTTTGGCGAACAGCAGGACCCCGCTCGTGTCCGCGTCGAGCCGATGGACGTGGCGGAGAAATTTCAGCCCGCGCGAGCGCGCCCAGAAATCGCGCGCGGCGACGGACGACTCGATGGCCGCCTGCAAATTGCGCGACGTGTTCTGCCACGCCACCGGCGCGAGCATCCAGCCCGGCGGCTTGTCAATGGCGAGGGTCGCGCGATCCTCGTATAAAATGGGAATCGGCTCGCAGTCGGGGAGTTCGATGAAGGCGGGTTTGGACACGTGAGCGTGAATCAATGCGCTATCGCCGGCGGCGTTGACGCTCCAGCAGAACGGGGTTCGGCGTACGCTCGGAAGGCTTCACTTTCTTCTGTGCCTGCCAAACCTTGGCCATCACCTTTTTCCAAGCGTCTTTACTCCTCGAATTGGATGCTTTCACAACTGTAGCTACAATGCCTTCAGGAAATTCCGCAATGTACCGAATGCCGGACTTTCCCAAGGCCAATAACCCTCGTCCGCCGCCTTGCCGACATGATATTCATAATCCACATGAGAGGCCATCCACACCCGGACTTTTGCCTTTGATGAAAATTTGGCGCGCGGAGATTTTTGGGAGATGCAGTTAAAATAGTCGTCCACACAGGAAAACTCAGGTTGATCACTGACCGAATTCAGGCAAACATCTTCAATCATGCCCTGTCCGTTCACTCCGACGATGAAGATGCCAACACGCGGAGCCGATTTGGAAAATGTCGCATCCACTTTGGGCGGCGAAAAACCGCCACGCTGCAACGCGTCGCGGACGCTGGCGAAGGATGCGTTGGCGTCGCCGTTCGCGTCCCGAAGGATTGCGACGCTGCCAACTTTCTGTTGGGCAAACTCGGGTCTCTTTTGGAGGCTCTCCAGAAACATCGGCAGTTTGTTCTTTCCGCCATACTCCTCGACCTGAAGATTGAGTTGCAAGTGGGATGCCAGACCGCACACGACCGCCACATCGTCTTTGCCCTCGCAGAATACGAATTTCATCGCATCTCCCATTGAAGTTCTTTGGCGGTGGATAAAGATTTTTCGTCAATCACCGTGGCTTTTATGTCGTCCTGGACACGATCGAGCCGGATCAAAGCCAGGTCATAATTTTCTCCAGCGCGTGCGGCCGCATCCGCCGCGAGAATGCATTCCCAACTGTGCGTAGTCGCAAAAATTTGAACATCGAATTCCTTGGCGGCGAGCAGCAGCCCTTTCCAAATCACCGGCAGAACGCTGTGGTGCAATCCGTTTTCAATTTCGTCAATCAGCAGCACCTTTGCATCGGCCGCCACGATTTCGGAATAAATATCCAAAAGCCGGTTAAAGCCTTGTCCAAGTTGCGTCACCGGAATCATTTCGCTCAAACCGACATCGGCATAAATCAGGGGCGACGATGATTGTCCCTGCTGGCCGGTTTGCAATGCTTCGATGGCTTCCACCCGGGGTTCAATTTCTTGAAGCATCTTCTCCACCTGTTTCTTGCGCCGTTTCAAAATGACCCGGTTATAATCAATGGCATCTTGAGTTGGATTGCTTGGGTGAGTCGAAAAAATCGCTGGTTTAAGGCCGACAGGCGCTTTCCCCATGGTCACCAAACACCGATAGGGAACGCCACCAATCGGACCAGCCTGCCCATACTCCGCTGGATTAAAATCAATCGGCGCCTGCAAACCCTGCAAAATCAAGGCATAGTCTGTTCCATTCTGAAAGAAGGCTTTGATTTGAATGTTGCCATTTTGACTTTTGTTATGAAACAACCACTTCCAGAAATTCTCGTTCCAGTCACCTCCCCCCATCGTTCGAAATAGGTTGGGCAGGTTGTTTCGATAATTTTGGGTCTGATCATCGAGCAACAACACCAATGCCTCGAGAACTGCTGTTTTGCCAGTATTGTTTTGTCCTATGATCAGATTGATCCGCTTGAGCGGCTCAACCGTCAAGTCTCGAAAGCATCGGAAGTTTTTTATGTGGAGACTTTTTAACATTTCAATGTGATCATTTTAAGGATTGCCATTTCGTTTGCCAATTCAAATGACAAGCAATTTGCTCACTTCTTCCGCCACTCCTTCTTCGGCGGCTCCGGCAGGCCTTGGGCAATAAAGGCCGTGCGAAAATGCGTCTTGGCCACTTTGGCCAGATTTTCCGCGCCCTGGTCGGCCACGAATTTTTTGGCCGCTTCGACGACCGCGCTCGACGCGCCCTTGGGCAATTCCATGTTGAACTGCTTTTCCAGCTTCGCGAGCCCTTTCACAAATCCGTCCCGCGCCAGGATGGACGCCGCCGCCACCGCGAGGTCTTCCTCCGCCCGGTGGCGCTGCACCAGTTCAATCTCGCGGCCCAGCGCCATGAGCGCCTTGGCCACGACTTCCTTGCTGGACGCAAACTGGTCGCTGATGGCCTTGACTGGCGCGGGATTCATTTGATGGCGCAGGCTCATCAGGTTCTCGATCACCCGCGCGTGGCCCCAGGCGAGGATGGCATTCACCGATTTCATCTTCGCGTAGAGCCGGTTGTAAGCCTCGTTGCCAATGATCACCTGATTCACAACGCAGCCGGGCGTTTTGCGGATTTTTTCGGCGAGTTCGGCAATCTTCCGGTCACTGGAAATATTTTTGGAATCGCGAACGCCAAGGTCCTGCCACGACTTGATCACACTTTCGTTCACATAAGCGCCGGCGATGCACAAGGGGCCGAAGAAATCGCCCTTGCCGCTTTCATCCACGCCCACGCGCGGCAGGAGCAGGTCCGGATTCAGTACCGCCTCGTAGCCGAGGCGCGCCTGTTGCAAAATCTCCGGTTCGAGCAGGAACTCGATGAATTCCCGCGTACCCTTGCCTTGCACCACCAGCTTGCCACTTTCGTAGAAAACCACGTTGGTCTTTTCGGATTCAAAGGCAAACCGGGCGTAGGGCACCGTGCGCGGCTTCCAATTGCGCGCGCGCAAGGCGGCCTCAAGCGCCGACGCCTGCGGGTCGGTCAGCTTGCACGTGTAAGAACTCAGCGGTTGCACGGGAAAAGAAATAGCCGCAATCAGTGGAAGATGGAAGATGGAAGATGGAGGATGGAAGAAATCGGGCGGATCCGCGCACTGCCCCCGGCGCGCAGCCGTCAGGCCGCTTCAGTGTCCGAGAGGGAATCAACAAACGATTGGGCTGTGGGCGCTCGAACGATGAAGCGGCGTAAACGCCGCGCTCCCGCATAGCTGTAATTGGGGGCAATGTCAAGATGCGCCCGAAGCAAGCCCGAAGCCTGGGATCAGATGTGATCTGTGCGGGCGATGCAAAATCCTTCGTTTTCTTTGTGCCCTTCTGTGGCAGTAATTCCGGCATGGCAAGGTGAATTCCGAATTCCGAATTTCGAATATCGAATTTGCGCCGGCGCGTGTCCGCGTTGCTTGGCTGGTTTCCCGCCGGAGCCCGTGATCTTCCGTGGCCACTGCCCCGGCAGTGTCCTAAATTCAGGAGCGCGGCTCTATGAGCCGCAGCAGATCCCCATGCAATCCAAGCCGCTGCGGGTCGCAGACCCGCGCTCCGAAAACAAATTAAGGCGCCACCACTGCCCCTTCGGTTTTGACCGAGCCATGAAATTCGGGGTCTGTAGCACAATTTGTGGGTGATTTCTTGGGTAATTCTTCTTTGGACATCAGGGGCGCGCCTATGGGCGGGGGCGAGCGAGTCCGTTACGCGTGGCGACCGGCGGCGACGCGAACTG
>JBEKMW010000068.1:0-25002 GCA_049523455.1 Verrucomicrobiota bacterium
CCACGCCAACGTCCGCCCTTAGGCGATAGGAGGAATCGTCAAAGATCATGTAGCCTTTGGAACTGTGGATGACCGGGACGAGTTTATAGGTGGTGTTGCGCAAACCCAATCCGTTGCCCACCGCGTCGTCCGTGCCCCAGAGCGTCAACACATGCCCGTGTTGGTTGAAGTTATCGTATTTCTCGCCGAAGCCATAAATGACCTCGTCAGTATCCAGATGAGTCCGGAAATCAACGCCGATGATTTGACCGTCTGCATCGAACAGAAACGCCAGTTTGCCGGGGGCGATTTCTGTCACTTTTTCTCCGGCGGTGTTGTAGAAGGCCACCGAAAAAGGATTTTGCTGAATGACCACCTTGCCATCGCTGGTGGTGATGGTGCACGAGCCGGACGACTGCTTAATATTCAGCGGCAGCAGTTGCTCCGGTTTGAAGAAGCCTTCGTCTTTGCCGAAGATTCTCACGCCGCCCGTTTGCGGCAGGACCAGGTGCAGGTCAAGTGGGTGGCCGCCGGCCGTGCAATGCATCACCAGGGTGTTGTCATTCACTTCCACGCTGTCGGCCTTGGCCACCGCCTGCCATTGGTCTTTGAGGAAGTCGCCGGGGGAGCTGTCGGCGTACCACCAGCGGGACATGGTATCGAGCTGGCTCAGGTAGGAATCGAGTATGTGGCAGGCCTTGGTGGTGTCATTTTGCTCCAGCGCCAGGTTCACTTTTTGCCGCCACAGCGCCAGGATGAGATTGTTGGTCAGGTTGCCCCAGGCACGGGGCAGCGGCTGGAATCCTTCACCGGTCATCAGGTCCATCCAGTTCTGCGCAAGGTCAATGCGTTGGCCCAGATTATTCGTGTCGGTGGGCGTGCCCAGGGACGATTCCAACTGCCAGATTTGTTCCCGCATTTTGGCATCCGGATGGAACATGAACGCAGGCCGCTGCCAGCGGAGAATGCCGGAAGGCAGTTGGCACAGGCAGGAGTCGGCGTCCTTGACGGTTGCACTGCCTGAAAAACTGGTTTCGATCAGTAGGTCCACCGGCAGGCATTCCTCAAAATCAATCGCGACCGGGCTGCTGAATTCACCGTCGCGCCAGCGCGTGCGCATCGGCAAAAAGCCAAAATGGGAGCTCGGCAGGCCACCCAAGGTGGCCCACGGTATGCGGCAACTGACCACCCATTCGTTGGCGTGCTTGGTAACCGTGGCTTGGAAATCATCAACAGCCTTGGGGCGGGCGCCACCTTGGGCGGACTGCCGATTATGGTCATCCGGTACGGTGGCGGAATTCGTAATCAAGAGGTAGTTGCGGCCAAATTTGGAACCGTCGGGGGTCACTGAGAATTCGTAATACGACGGGCTGGCGGGATCGGGTTGAATGAAAACGTCCACTTCATCGGGAAACGGCGGCCAGGCATCGGTGCCGCTGGGCATCCCAAACATCGTATTCCAATTGGCCAGCCGATTGGTGTTGGGATAAAACAAATCCGACGCGGGAAAAGCCATGTCTTTTTCGGTGCAACGGAAAACCACCATGAGCGCATCGTTATCGTAGGAGACGCGGCATTCGGTGGGCGTGGCCGGACGGTCAATGCCGCCGACGCGATAAAACCGGTCCAATACCACCGTATGGGCCCCGTCGGCCAACAAGTCGTCCGCGGACGGCGCCCCGGCCCACGGCGCCTTGAGCACCAGCGCGTTGACGCCCCAGCCCTCGGACTCCTTGCCGCTCGCGCTGGCAGGAAGGAAGGCGGCGAGCAGCACCAGAAACATCAGGGCGCAGATGAGTTGGCGCTGACTGGGCAGGCCCGGCAACGGGTTTTCCGCCGCGCATCGGGCGGAGGGAGAAGGGAGAGATAAACATTTCATGGCACGTGAAGTGGTATTATTCATTCGCTTTGGTGAATTGGACATATTATTGGCTGACGGTTTTCGAGTATATTTCGACCGAGGCGGGCGGGCGGATTTGGCCGGGGGCGGTGTCGGGCAGGCGGACGACCAGCCGGTTGCCGGCGGTGTCGGCTTCCCAGCCCGGAGCCATCTGGTCAAAGGCTACGCCGGTCTGCGCCGAGACCACTTCGCCGTCCAATTTCACCGTTCCGGCATTGGAAATGCCATAGACGATGACATAATTCATTTCGGGAAGGTTTTCGAGCACCCACCCGAATCCGCCGTTGTCCATGGTTTGCACCGGCACGTTGGCCAGTTCACCCTTGCCATTGAGAATCGAGATGGTTTCGGTCTTCCTGGGCGGGGTGACCACGAGGGCATTGACGCGGCCGGGGGTCATGCTCTCGCCGAAACGCAAGGCCTTATCCAATTGCACCGAGACCACGGCCCCTTGTTTCAGATAGACCGGGATGGTATCGAGCGGCGCGCTGACGTCGAGTTTGGCCGGGCCGGAAACCGTTTTTCCGTCCCACAAGCCCGTCCAGGTGCCGGCGGGGAACAGGACGGTGCGGGAGGTGTCTTCGTTGAGCACCGGCGCTACGAGCAGGTAGTCGCCAAACATATATTCATCGCGGACGGGCGCCACGGATTGTTCGCCGGGGAACGACAGCGGCATGGAGCGCATGATGGGAATGCCCTGGTCGTTCGCCACGGCAGCGGCGTTGTAGGTGTAGTTCAAAATATTTTCCCGCACCCAGGCGTCGTATTTATAGCTGGCCACGGCCGCGTCGCCGAAAAACCACGGGTCGCGCGTGGCCTTGCCGTGCGGCCGCCAGATGGGGCTGAAGCAGCCGAATTCGATCCAGCGCATGTACACCGCCGGCTCCGGCAAGCCGAAATAGCCGCCCAGATCGCTGCCCCACGTCGAGAAACCACAGGCGCATAGGTTCAGTGCGCCGGTCAGCACGGCCTTCAGCCCGTCGAAGTTGGATGGATGGTCGCCGGCAAATTGGCCCACCCAGTGTTGGTCACCCGGCGTGGCCGCGCGGCCATACAGGATGAAATCGTTCCCGCGCCGTTCGCGGTAGTATTCACTGACGGTCTTGTGATATTCGTAGGAGTAGAAATTGTGCATCTCGGCGCCGTGCTTGCCGTTATAGAAGGTGGCTGAATCCGGCACCATGTCGCCGAAATCCACCATGCTGCCGGCGTTGCCCAAGTCCAAGGCGTGTTTCAGGTCGCGCCGGATGAGTTCCATGGCGTGCGGGTTGTAGAAATCCACATAGCCCAGTTGACGGGTCAAAGTGGGGTCGCCGCAGTTGAGCAGTGGCAGTTCGTCCGGCTTCAATTCCGGCATCAGGTCTTGTATCCGTCCGCCGCCGCCGCGATATGAATTGTCCACCGCGGGCATGAAATAGCCCAGCACCTTGATGTTATGGGCGGCCATGAACTCATTGAGGAACGGCGAGTTCGCCGAAGAACCCTCCGCATAAATCGCCGAATGCGGAATGTCCAGCGCCGCGAAGTGGAAATAGGTGTTGGTTTCCTCCGCAACCGCATTGTGCAACGGCCCCACATCCCAAGCCCCCTCGCCCCGGCCCATCCACGGTTCAAACACCCATTTGGGCGGCAGCGGCGGCGTGCCGGTCAGGGCGGTGTAGGACTCCAACGAATGCTTGGGTGTTCCAATCCAGAAATAATAGTCGAATATCGGGCCCGGCTGGGTGATCCGATATTGATGCGCGTCCGCCACGCCAACGTCGGCCCTCAAACGATACGAGGAATCGTCAAAGATCATGTAGCCTTTGGAGCTGTGAATGACCGGGACGATCTTGTAGGTGGTGTTCCGCAAACCCAATCCGTTGCCCACCCAGTCGTCCGAGCCCCACAGCGTCAACACGTGCCCGTGTTGATTGAAGTTGTCGTATTTCTCGCCGAACCCGTAAATGACCTCGTCGGCATCCAGGTGATTCCGGAAATCAACGCCCGTGACCTGGCCGTCTGAATCGAATAGAAACGCCACGTTCCCCGCGCCGATTTGCGTCACTTTTTCTCCGGCGGTGTTAAAGAACGTCACCGAGAACGGATTCTGCTGAATGACCACCTTGCCGTCACTGGTGGCAATGGAACATGAGCCGGAGGATTGGGTGAGATTCAGCGGCAGCAGGCCGGCCGGTTTGAAAAAGCCTTCGTCCTGGGCGAAGATTCGCACGCCGCCCGTTTGCGGGAGGACCAGGTGCAGGTCAACCGGATGACCACCGGCCACGCCATGCATCACCAGCGTGTTGTTGTTCACTTCCAGGCTGTCCACCCTGTCCACCGCTTGCCACTGGTCCTTCCGGATGTCGCCCGGCGAGCCGTCCGCATACCACCAGCGCGAGAAGGTATCGAGCTGGCTCAAGTAAGAGTCGAGCACCCGGCACGCCTTGGCCGTGTCATTTTGCTCCAGCGCCAGATTCACCTTTTGCCGCCACAGAACCAGCGTCAAGTTGTTCGTCAAAATTCCCCACGCCCGGGGCAGCGGCTCAAATCCTTCGCTGGTCATCAGGTCCATCCAGCACTCCGTCAGATAAACCCGTTGGCCCAGATTATTCATGTCGGTCGGCGTGCCCAGCGACGATTCCAACTGCCAGATTTGGTCCAGCGTTTTGGCGTCGGGATGGAACATCAGCGTGGGCCGTTGCCAGCGGAAGATGCCGGACGGCAATTGGCACAAGCTGGAGCGGGCGTCCTTGACCGTTGCGTCGCCTGCAAAACTGGTTTCAATGAAAAGGTCCACCGGCATGCTTTCGTAAAAATCAATCGCCACCGGGCTGCTGAACTCGCCGTCGCGCCAGCGCGTCCGAACCGGCAACAGACTGAAACGGGTGCCGGGCTGCCCGCCCAAGGCGGCCCACGGTATCCGGTAGAAAACGTCCCATTCGTTGGCCCGCTTGGTCACCGTCGCTTCAAAGCCTTCAATGATCTTGGTATGGGCTGAACTGCGAATCGCGCGGTCGTCAGGCACCGCGGTGGAATTCGTGTTCAACGTGTATTCGCGGCCATATTTGGTGCCGTCCGGGGTCACGGCGAATTGGTAGTACGAGGGCGCCGCCGGGTCGGGCTGAATCAAAAAGTCCACCTCATCGGGAAACGGCGGCCACAGGCCGCAATCACCCGGCGCCCCAAACATGGCCATCCAATTGGCCAGCTTATTGGTGCCCGCCGACCGGCTGTACGGGTACAGTTGGTCCGAGGCGGGGAACGTCATGTCCTTTTCTCCGCAACGGAAGACCACCAGCAACCCATCGTGATCGTAGGAGATGCGGCATTCGGTGGGCGTGGCCGCGCGATCCACGCCGCCCGCCCGATAAAACCGGTCCAATACCACCGTGTGATCCTTGTCGGACAACAAGTCCTCCTGCGACGGCGCCGTGGTCCACGGCGACTTGAGCGCCAGCGCGTTGACGCCCCAGCCTCCGGCTTCCTTGCCGCTCGCGCTGGCCGGAAGGAAAGCCGCGAGCAGCAGCGCCAGGAACGCCAGGACGGAGACGACCCGGCACTGGCCCAGCCGGCTTGGTAACGGTTTCTCCGCCGCGCATCGGGCGGGTGGGAAAGGGAGAGATGAACGTTTCATGGCACGTGAAGCGGTATTATTCATTTGGTTTGGTGAATTGGACATATTCCGCAATCAGCCGTCGAGCACAAAGTCCGGAGCGGAATGGGGACTGGCTGAAAATACTGGACAATATTGCAAAGCCTTGTTAACACGACGCCAATGATTTTCAGCCGAATGCTCCATCCGGAGATTCTGTCGGTACTCGCGCGGGCCGGTCACGGCAGCGGTGTGCTCATTGCCGATGGCAATTATCCGGTCCTCACCCATTCGCCGGCCACCGCCGCCAAGGTGTACCTGAACCTGCGCCGCGGATTGCTGGGGGTGACGGATGTATTGGAGGTCCTGCGGGAAATCATCCCCATCGAGCGGGCCACCGTCATGGCCACGCGCGACGGCAAACCGGCCCCCATCCATGAGGAGTTTGCCAAATTATTGCCCGCCGGGGTCGAGATGCAGACGCTGGCGCGGTTCGATTTTTACGCCGCGGTGAAACAACCGGAAACGGCATTGGTGATTGCCACCGGCGAAGAACGCCGTTTCGCCAACCTTTTACTCACCATCGGCGTCATCAAACCAGAGGATAAAATATGAAAGCATTAGTTCTAAAAGATTACATGAAGTTCTCGTATGAGGACGCCCCGATGCCCCAAATCGCGCCCACCGACGTGCTGATCCAGGTGAAGGCGTGCGGCATTTGCGGCAGCGACATCCACGGCATGGACGGTTCCACGGGGCGCCGCCGGCCGCCCATCATCATGGGGCACGAAGCCTCCGGCGTCATCACCGAGGTGGGCAGCCAGGCCAACGGCTGGAAACGCGGCGACCGTGTCACTTTTGACTCAACGGTTTTCTGCGGCACGTGCAAGTTCTGTCGGCGCGGCGAAATCAACCTGTGCGACAACCGGCGCGTGCTCGGCGTGTCGTGCGAGGATTACCGGCAGCACGGGGCTTTCGCCGAATACGTGGCTGTGCCCGAGCGCGTGCTCTTCAAGCTGCCCGAGCGCGTGTCGTTTGAAACCGCCGCCATGGTCGAGCCCGTTTCGATTGCGTTCCACGCCGTCCGGCGCACGCCCATCGTCTTGGACGACACGGCGGTGGTCGTGGGCGCCGGCATGATCGGGCTGTTTGTCATTCAGGCCTTGAAGCTGGCCGGTTGCGGCAAAATCATCGCGGTGGACGTGATTCCCGACAAACTGAAGATGGCGCGCGATTTGGGCGCCACGCACACCATTGATTCCAGCAAGGAAGACACCGTGGCCCGCGTGCAGGCTCTCAGCGGCGGGTACGGGGCTGACCTGGCCATTGAAGCCGTGGGCATGACCCCGACGGTGGACATGGCGGTGCGCTGTGTGCGCAAGGGCGGCTCCATCACGCTGGTCGGAAATTTGTCACCCAAGATCGAATTGCCGCTCCAGTCGGTGGTCACCCGCGAGCTGACGGTTTACGGCTCGTGCGCCTCCGCCGGCGAGTATCCGGCCTGTCTCGACATGCTGGAGCGTGGCTTGATCAACGCGGCGCCGATTATGAGCGCCGCCGCTCCGCTTTCCGAGGGCGCGTCGTGGTTTGACCGGCTCTATCGCAAGGAACCGGGTCTTTTGAAAGTGGTCCTCAAACCGTAATTGAATCTCCAAACACAGTTTATTGATTAGAGCGAATTTATGAAACGTGACAAAGTGAGAACTGCCATTATCGGCTGCGGCAAAGTCGGACATCTGCACGCCGCGGCCTTGAAAACGCTGCCGGCCTCCGAACTCGTTGCCGTGTGCGAATCGAACGTCGAACGCGGCAAAGCCTTTGGCGAGAAATACGGCGTCAAGGCCTACGCATCGGTGGACGAGTTGGTCGCGGCGAAGGTTGCCGATATGGTCACCGTCGCCACGCCGCACCCGATCCACGCCGAAGCGGCCATCAAGGCGCTGCGGGGCGGATTGCACGTGTTGGTCGAAAAACCGCTCGCCTCGTCGTTAGAGGACTGCGATGCCATGCTGGCGGCGTCGCGTGCCGGCGGCGTCATGCTGGGCATGATTTGCCAACGCCGGTTTTTTGAGCCTTGCCAGCGCATCCGCAAGGCGATTGATGACGGAAAACTCGGGAAGCCGGTGCTCGGCACCGTGACCATGCTGGGCTGGCGCGACGCGGCTTATTACAAGAGCGATCCCTGGCGCGGCACGTGGAAAGGCGAAGGCGGCGGGGTGCTGGTCAACCAGGCGCCGCATCAACTCGACTTGCTGTTATGGTATATGGGCGAGATTGAGGAGATGTTCGGTTACTGGGCGAACCTCAACCATCCGATGATTGAAGTGGAAGACACGGCGATGACGGTGATTCGTTTCAAGAGCGGCGCGCTCGGCAACATCGTCGTGAGCAACAGCCAGAACCCGGCGCTCTACGGCAAGGTCACCGTCCACGGCAGCAACGGCGCGTCGGTGGGCGTGCAAACCGACGGCGGCGCCATGTTCATTGCCGGCATGTCCAACATCACCGAACCCCCGCTGAACGACCTGTGGACCGTTCCGGGCGAGGAAAACCTCCTGGCCCAATGGCGGCAGGAAGACACGGCGCATTTCAACTCCATCAACGCGGTCGAGTATTATCATCGTTTGCAGATTGATGATTTCCTGCATTCCATCCTCGACAACCGGCCGCCGTTGATCACCGGCGAACAGGGCCGGCGGACGGTGGAACTCTTCACGGGCATCTACCGCACCACCCGCGATGGCCGGGCCATTCGTTTTCCGCTTGCGCCCGAGAAGGGACGAAATGATTTTGATGGCCGGTGCGCGAAACAACCGGCGGCAGGCGAACAAAAACCAAAGGCCGTCTCCGGGAAAAAACGATAAAAACCAATGCAACTACGTCAATGCGGTAAATACAATTTGAAGCTGCCGGTGCTCGGCATGGGAACCTGGGCCTACGGCGGCGGTGAGTACTGGGGTGCACAAAGCCAGGACGAAGTGAACGCCATCGTGCATCACGCGGTGGACCAGGGCTGCATCTTCTTCGACACAGCCGAAGCCTACAACAAAGGCGCCAGCGAAAGCTCCCTGGGCATCGCCCTGAAGGGAATTCCGCGGGAGAAGGTGTTGATTGGCACCAAGGTCAGTCCGTCCAATGTCCAGCCCAAGACGCTCGTCGAGCATTGCGACGCCAGTCTCAAGCGGCTGCAAACGGATCATGTGGACCTCTACATGGTTCACTGGCCGATCACGGCCCACTCCATCAAGCACTTTACCACGGACAACATCCCCACCCCGTCGGTGCCGGATGCATTCGCGACCTTGGAGCGCTTGCGGCAGCAGGGCAAGATTCGCTTTATCGGCGTCAGCAATTTTGGCGTGGCCAAGCTGACCGAAGCGCTGGCCACGGGCGCGCAGATTGCCATCAACGAACTGCCCTACAGCCTCCTGACCCGGGCCATCGAGGTGGAGATTCTGCCGTTTTGCCGCGAAAAGGGTTTGGGCGTGCTGGGGTATATGGCGCTCATGCAAGGTGTGCTGGCCGATATTTTTCCCACGCTGGATGACGTGCCGGTTTGGCAGCGGCGCACGCGGCACTTTGACAGCCGCCGCACGCCGCAGTGCCGTCATGGCTTGCCGGGCGCCGAGCCGGAGACCAATGCGGCGCTGCAGAGCATCCGCGCCATCGCCCGCAAACACAATATGACCATGCCGGAAGTGTCGCTGAAGTGGGCGTTTGCCGGCAACGGCATCACCAGCTCGTTGTGCGGCTCGCGCAGCGTCAAAGAGCTGGAGATGAACATCAAAGCCGCTTCCGAGCCGCTGGCGCCGGAAATCGTGGAGGAATTGAACCAGGCCACGCAGCCTGTGCTCGACAAGTTGGGGCCGAGCTTCGATTATTACGAGAACCCGGCGAATGACCGGACGAAGTAGCCCCGTGCCATTGTTTTGAACTCTCCCCAAAGCAATCCTGCGCCTGCGCCATCGGTTAGTGGACCAAGCCCGGTGATGCCCGCGGTTTCATCCCTGCGGTGGGTGATGGTGGGGTTTGCCTTCTTTGCCACGGTCTTCATGTACTTGGACCGATCGGTCATGGCCGTGGTGAACAATGCGCCCGATTTCCAGGCGGCCGTCCCGCTGACCGACAAAACGTACGGCTACGCCATCTCGGCGTTCATGCTCGCCTACGCCATCAGCAACGGGATTTCGGGGCCGTTGATTGACGCGGTGGGCACGCGCATCGGGTACGCCTGCTGCATGATTTGGTGGTCGGTGGCGGGGGTTCTGCATATTTTCTCACGCGGTTGGATCTCGCTGGCGGGCTTCCGGGTGCTGATCGGCGCGGGCGAGGCGGGCAACTGGCCGGTGGCGGCCCGGCTGGTGAGCGAATGGTTTCCCCCCAAGGAGCGCGCCCTGGGCTCGGGCATTTTCAACAGCGGCGCGTCCGTCGGGTCCATTATTTCGACGCCGATCATTGCGTGGTTGGTGCTGTGGGAAGGCTGGCGAAGCGCCTTCATTCTCATGGGCGTGCTGGGCGGTTTGTGGCTGCTGGCCTGGTGGTTCCTGGCGCCTGTGTCACGGGCTGCCAGCGGCGAAGCGCCGCCGCCACGGGTGCCTCCGCTGAAACTGTTGGGCACGCGATTCGTCCTGTTTTTCACGCTCTCAAAAGTCTTCATGGATCCGGTCTGGTATTTCCTGGTGTTCTGGTTCCCCAGATTCCTGGCTCAAGTGCATCACTTCAGCCTGAAGGACATCGGCTGGAAGGCTTGGATTCCATATCTTACGGCGGCAGTCGGAAACATTGCGGGCGGTCTGCTGACGGCGTTGTTTCTCCGCTCCGGCATGGCCCCGACGGTGGCGCGCAAGGCCAGCACGGCCGTGTTCGCCCTGCTCATGACCAGCAGCATTCCCGCCATCTTTACCAGCAACTCGTGGCTGGCGATTGGGCTCATCTCGGTGACGACATTTGGATACACGGGTTACACGGCGAACACGCTGGCCTTTCCGGCGGACGTATTTCCTAAACAGGCCGTGGCCTCGGTGTGGGGGCTGGCAAGCATGGGTTCGGGCTTCGGCGGCTTTTGCTTCATCGCGCTATCCGGCTGGGCGATCGGCAAGTACGGATATACGCCGGTGTTCATCGGCTACGGAATCATGCCGGTGCTGGCGCTGCTTTGTATTTTGTTCCTCATCGGCCCGCTGCGCCCCCATCCGCGCTTCCAATCGCTCGAAGGCGCAGCCGCGTCCTGAGCCGCACCGCGCAAGAACCGGGCGATTTACGATTTACGATTTACGATTGGCGATTCACGAGAGCGTCCGCAATCCCCAGACGGCTCGCATAAAGGATGGGAAACACCGTTTTGCAGCGAAAGGCCCTCCACCATCGGTAGCCGCAAAACTACCGTGTTGGTGGAGGGCGCCGAATGCTAACCTTCTGAAATCGGGTTGGCGCAGATCACATTTCCAACATAAGTGCCCCCGGCAATTCCCGCTTTCAGTGTCCCACGTCCTATACGGAGCAACTGGGTTGACACTGCATATTGGTTCTTGCGCTGGCGGTTACCTTAATTCATCGCCCGCGAGGCAGTCTATTGTCGTTTGCGACAATTGTATTATCACTTCGTAAATCGTAAATCCACCGGTTGCCGTTGCGATTTTTTGCTGTGGCGACCCGCTTGCCGTGCCTTAGAGTATGTTTGATTTGTCCAAACGATGAGCCGCCGGTCAAAGCACAAACATTCCGCCGTCCGCGCGTTCCCGGCGCTTTCCGGTTCGGCGGCCGGCCCGGCGGGCAAGCCCGTCCTGCCGGGAGTTCAATCGCACCATCGTTGGCTGACTTTTGCCATTGGCGTCGCGCTGGCGCTCGCCGTATGGGTCGTCTTCGGCCAGACCCGGCACTTCGAGTTCGTCAATTTCGATGACGGCATTTACGTTTTCGACAATCCAGCGGTCACCCAGGAGTTCAGTTGGCATCACGTGGGCTCGCTGTTCACTCATCCCGATGGTCCCGACGAGTGGTTGCCGGTGACGGCCCTGTCGCGCATGGTGGACTGGAAAATCCACGGCCCGAACGCGGGCGGTCATCATCTGACCAATGTTCTGCTCCAAGCCGCCAACGCCATCCTGCTCTTTCTGCTCCTGCGGAAGATGACCGGAGCGCTGTGGCGGAGCGCCTTCGTGGCGGCGGTGTTTGCCATCCATCCCTTGCACGTGCAATCGGTGGCCTGGGTGACCGAACGCAAGGACGTCCTCAGCGGGCTCTTCTTCATGCTCACGCTCTGGGCCTATGTGCGCTACGTCCACGAGTCCACCGTACCTGTTTCCGCTTCAACGTTTTACCGCGAAAGCTTTCGGGGTTCACGCTTCACGCTTCACGCTACACGCTACTACTGTCTGGCTCTGGTGTTTTTTGCCTTGGGGCTGATGGCCAAGACGATGTTGGTGACGCTGCCGTTCGTCCTGCTGCTGCTGGACTATTGGCCCCTTGGCCGCTTCACCCCGACATCCGATGTGGGGGTTCAACGCTTCAACGCTTCACCCCGACATCCGATGTCGGGGCTGTTAGTCGAAAAAATCCCCTTCCTGGTCCTGAGCGCCGCCGCGTGCCTCATCACCATGGTGGCGTGGAAGCACCTGATCAAGTCGGTTCAAGACGTTGATTTTTTGTCGCGGGCCGGCAACGCGTGCGTCGCTTACGCCGCATACGTGGGCCAGATGCTTTATCCCGTGGGATTGGCCGTGTTTTATCCCCATGCGGGAAGCCATTTGTCCGTCTGGAAGATTGCTCTGTCGGCGTTGGTATTAGGCATCATTTCCGGCGGCGTCCTGGCGGGGTGGCGCAAGCTTCCTTACTTGCTGGTGGGTTGGTTGTGGTATCTGGGTATGCTGGTGCCCGTGATCGGTCTGGTCCAGGTGGCGCAACATGCGCGAGCGGACCACTACACCTATCTGCCGCAAATCGGATTGTACATCCTGATAACGTGGGGGGTGGTTGCGTTTTGCGGTTCCTGGCGCCACCGGCGGGTGGTGCTGGCTTCCGTTGCCGTTGTGGTTCTGTCCGGCCTGATGGCGGCCGCTTACGTGCAGACCGGGTATTGGCGAAACAGTGTGTCGCTCTGGACCCACACGCTGGACTGTACCCCGGAGAATTATGTAGCCCATCATTCGTTGGGCATTGCGCTGGCCGAACAAGGCAACGTCCAGGAGGCCATCGAGCATTACACCCGCGCCCTCCAGTTGGCCCCGGACAATGCCGGCGTACTCATTGATTTGGCCAACGCGCTGGCCAAACAAGGGCACCGGGATGAAGCCATTCAAGATTACCTGCGGGCGCTCCAGTCCAAACCGGATTCCCCCGAGGCCCAATACAATCTGGGAGATACGCTGGCGGCCCAGGGACAATTGGCTGAAGCCATTCAACGCTACCAGTTGGCGCTCCAACTCCGGCCCGACTACCCCGAGGCTTATTGCAATCTGGGCATCGCGCTGGCCGATCAGGGCCGGTGGGACGAGGCCATTCCCGACTTCGAGCGGGCGCTTCAACTCAATCCGGATTTTGCCGAAGCTCACAACAATCTGGGAGCGGCGCTGGCCAACCAGGGCCGGTTGGACGAAGCCGTGCTCCATTACGAAACGGCGCTCAAATTCAAGCCGGATTACGCCGACGCCCACATTAACCTGGGGGTCGCGCTGGGGCGGCAGGGAAAATGGCCCGAGGCCATCCAGCAGTACGAGCGGGCGATCCAAATCAATCCGGATTCTGCCGATGCTCATCGTCAATTGGGGCTGGCGCTGGCCGTGCAAGGGAATCTGGCTCCGGCGGTCCAGGAGTTCAAACAGACGCTCCAACTGAAGCCCGATGACGCCAACACCCGCTATTACCTGGCCCTGGCGCTGGCCGGCCAGGGGGAAAAAGCCGAAGCCGTTTCACAACTGCAACAGGCACTGGACCTGGCCACCGCCCAGGGCAACGCCGCGCTCGCCCAGACGGTGCGCGCCCGGCTTCAGCCCAATCCGCCCCCTCAACCGCCAACACGGTGACTTTTTTGCGATTTACGGTTTACGATTTACGCACCTCTTCACGAGTCGAGACCACCGCGTAAATCGTATATCGCCAATCGTAAATCCTGCGCGTCGCGCCGGCAATTTTTGGCCGTGGCAATCTTCCGCCTTTGTCTTACACTTTCCTTGAATCCGATGTGCCGGCGTTTACAACACCAGCGCCTGGGCTGTCGGGTAAATCGAATACAACTATGAAAGCTTCAAGAATCATTCCAACGGCCAAGGCCGTTTTGTTGATCTGGCTGGGTGCGGCGGCGTGCGTTTGGGCGGCGCCGGGCGATCCGCTGGCCGGGACGGCGCGGCTGACCATGGAAGGCGACCTGGCCTCGAACATGGTGGCGGGGTGCGACCGGTTTTTGTTGCGCAAGCTGGATGAATCGGTGGCGGGTCGGGCGCAGTACTGGCACCGGGATTTTTCTTCGGCGGCGGCCTACGAGCAATCGCTGGCCGCTAACCGGGCGCGGCTGGCGTACATCCTGGGCGTGGCTGATCCGCGGGTGGACCAGGTGGACTTGCAACTGATCGCCACCCCCACCCAGCCGGCGTTGTGCGGGCGGGGAGCCGGATACGAAGTGCATGAAGTGCGATGGCCGGCGTTTGGGGATGTAACGGGGCAGGGCTTGCTGCTCGTGCCGGTGGGGCGGGCCCCGGTGGCCAACGTGGTGGCCATCCCGGATGCCGACCAGACACCCGAACAACTGGCGGGTCTGGCCGACGGCATCGCGCCGGAGAGCCAGTTTGCGCGGCGGCTGGCCGAGAGCGGCTGCCGGGTGATCGTGCCGGTGTTGATCAGCCGCCAGATTGATCCGCATTGGCAGATGTCCAACCGGGAATTCATCTATCGCCCGGCGTATGAGTTGGGGCGCAACGTGATGGGCTACGAAGTGGAGAAGGTGCAGGCGGCGATCGCCTGGCTGACGGCGCAGAGCGGGGACACGGGAATCAAGACCGGAGTGATGGGATGGGGTGAAGGGGGATTGGTGGCGCAGTACACGGCGGCGCTGGACCCGCGGGTGGCCGCGGTTTGTGTGAGCGGGTATTTCGACGACCGGCGCAAGATGTGGCAGGAACCGATTGACCGGAACGTGTTTGGACAGTTGGAGGAATTTGGGGACGCGGAGTTGGCGGCGATGGTGGCGCCGCGGGGATTTATCGTGGAAGCGGCCAAGGGGCCGGAGGTGACGATGCCTGGCGGGGGCGGCTACACGCCCGAACGGATTGGGTTTGGGGCGCCGGGAGTAATCGTGTCACCCAAGTTGCAGGACGTGCGTGCGGAGTTTGAGCGGGCACGGGGATTGGTGAGTGGATTGAATCCGGCGCCGCCGTTGGAGTTGGTGGTGAGCGGCGATGCCGGAGACGGTCCCTCCGGCAGTGAGCGGACGCTGAGCGCCTTGTTGAATGTGCTGGGCGGCCAGGCGAATCTGGCGCCAGCGGGTGGGGCGCCGGAGAAACTGTGGCCCAGTTTTGACGCGGCGGCGCGCCAGGCGGAGCAGTTGCACGAGTTGGACCGTCACAATCAACGCCTCTTGGCCGAAAGTACCTACGCCCGCCAGCAATTCATGACCATCGAGACGGGTATTGGCGCCATTCCGGTGGCTGAAGACCCCTACTTGAAACAGTGGTTCACCAACCAGATGGATTTCTCTTCGCCGGAGAAATTCCGCGCGAGCGCGGAGAAGTATCGGGAATTCTTTTACAACGACGTGCTGGGGCGGTTTGACGATGCGATGTTGCCGGCCAATCCGCGTTCGCAGCAGGTCTATGACCAGACCAACTGGGTCGGTTATGACGTGGTGTTGGACGTGTTTCCGGACGTGTTTGCCGAGGGTGTGTTGCTGCTGCCCAAGGACCTCAAGCCCGGGGAGCGGCGGCCGGTGGTGGTTTGCCAGCATGGTTTGGAGGGCCGTCCGCAGGGCACCATTAGAGGCAGGGGCGGCAGCGGGTGGGCCGCGCATTTGTGCGAGCAGGGTTTCATCACCTTTTCTCCCCAAAATCCCTACACCGGCCTGGACCGTTTTCGCACGTTGCAGCGCAAGTCCAACCCGTTGGGCAAGTGCTTGTTCTCGCTCATCGCGGCACAGCACCAGCAGATCACCGACTGGCTCAAAACCCAGCCGTTCATTGACCCGGACCGGATTGCCTTTTACGGCATCAGTTACGGCGGCAAGTCAGCCGTGCGCCTGCCGGCGCTCGTCACCAACTACTGCCTGTCCATTTGCTCGGGCGATTTCAACGATTGGATCTGGAAATGCGCCAACACCCTGAGTCCTTACAGTTACATCCGCACCCCCGAATACGACATGGACGAATACAATCTCGGCAGCACGTTTAGTTACGCCGAAATCACCGCGCTCATCGCTCCGCGCCCGTTCATGGTGGAACGCGGGCACTTCGACCAGGTCTCGTCGGACGAGGAGGTGGCATACGAATTTGCCAAGACGCGCCATCTGTATGAGGCGCGGCTGGGGTTGAAGGACCAATGCACCATCGAGTGGTTTGTGGGCCCGCATACCATCCACGGCGTGGGGACCTTTGAATTCCTGCACCAGCATCTCAATTGGCATCCGGATTGGCATCCATGACCGGGCGCAGGACAAAATTCTTCGTCTCGTAATGCATTTGCCGCCAGGTTACTGCTGATGGCCGACCCGGCCCGCGAGACCCCGCAGGCGGCGTGCGCTCACGCGGCGGGTCTATACGACGCAACGCCTGCGCCCTCGGTGACATTTTTTCCTGTTGTCGAACGGACCGCTCACCTAAAGTTGCGCAAATCTAAGGCGACTATGAAAGTTTCAATGATCATTCAAACGGGCAGGGCAGTTTTGTTGATCTGGCTGGGTGCGGCGGCGAGCCTGTGGGCGGCGCCGGGCGATCCGCTGGCCGGGACGGCGCGGCTGACCATGGAAGGCGACCTGGCCTCGAACATGGTGGCGGGGGCGGACCGGTTTTTGTTGCGCAAGCTGGATGAATCGGTGGCGGGTCGGGCGCAGTACTGGCACCGGGATTTTTCTTCGGCGGCGGCCTACCAGGAATCGCTGGCCGACAACCGGGCGCGGCTATCCTACATTCTGGGGGTGTCCGATCCGCGGGTGGAGCACGTGGACCTGCAACTGATTGCCACACCCACGCAGCCGGCGTTGTGCGGGCGGGGAGCCGGATACGAAGTGTATGAAGTGCGATGGCCGGCGTTTGGGGATGTGACGGGTCAGGGCCTGTTGCTGACGCCGGTGGGGCGGGCGCCGGTGGCCAATGTGGTGGCCATACCGGATGCCGACCAGACACCCGAACAACTGGCCGGGCTGGCCGACGGCATCGCGCCGGAGAGTCAGTTTGCGCGGCGCCTGGCCGAGAGCGGTTGCCGGGTGATCGTGCCGGTGTTGATCAGCCGCACCATAGATCCGCAGCGGCAGCTTTCCAATCGGGAATTCATCTACCGGCCAGCGTACGAGTTGGGGCGCAACGTGATGGGCTACGAAGTGGAGAAGGTGCAGGCGGCGATAGACTGGCTGGCGGCGCAGAGCGGGGACACGGGAATCAAGACCGGGGTGATGGGATGGGGGGAAGGGGGATTGGTGGCGCAGTACACGGCGGCGCTGGACCCGCGGGTGGCGGCGGTATGTGTGAGCGGCTATTTCGATGACCGGCGCAAGATGTGGCAGGAACCGATTGACCGGAACGTGTTTGGACAGTTGGAGGAATTTGGGGATGCGGAGTTGGCGGCGATGGTGGCGCCGCGGGGATTTATCGTGGAAGCGGCCAAGGGGCCGGAGGTGACGATGCCTGGAGGAGGCTGTTATACCCCGCAACAGGTTGGAAGAGGCGCGCCGGGGGTGATTGTATCGCCAAAGTTGCAGGATGTGCGTGCGGAGTTTGAGCGGGCGCGGGGCATGGTGAGCGGATTGAATCCGGCGCCGCCGTTGGAGTTGGTGATGAGCGGCGATGCCGGAGACGGTTCCTTTGGCAGTGGGCCGGCCCTAAGCGCCTTGTTGAATGTGCTGGCCGGCCAGGCGAATCTGGCGCCGGCGGGCGGGGCGCCGGAGAAGTTGTGGGCCAATTTCGATGCGGCGGCGCGCCAGGCGGAGCAGTTGCACGAACTGGACTGCCACAACCAATTGCTGTTGGCCGAGAGCCCTTACGCCCGCCAGCAGTTCATGACCATCGAGACCGGCATTGGCACCATTCCGGTGGCTGAAGACCCCTACTTAAAGCAGTGGTTTACGAACAAAATTGATTTTTCGTCGCCCGGGAATTTCCAGGAGAGCGCCGCGCGCTATCGGGAGTTCTTTTACAATGATGTGTTGGGGCGGTTCGACGATCCGGTGTTGCCGGCCAATCCGCGTTCGCGGCAGGTGTATGACCAGCCCAAATGGACCGGCTATGAGGTGGTGCTGGATGTATTTCCGGACGTGTTCGCCGAGGGCGTGTTGCTGCTGCCCAAAGACCTCAAGCCGGGCGAGCGGCGGCCGGTGGTCGTTTGCCAGCACGGCCTGGAGGGTCGTCCCCAGGACACCATTGAGGGCGACAGCCACTTCTACCATGATTTTGCCGCGCATTTGTGCGAGCAGGGCTTCATCACCTTTGCCCCGCAGAATCCCTACACCGGTGTGGACCGTTTTCGCACGCTGCAGCGCAAGTCCAACCCCTTGGGCAAGTGCCTGTTCTCGCTCATTGCGGCGCAGCACCAGCAGATTACCGATTGGCTCAAAACCCAGCCATTCGTTGACCCGAACCGGATTGCCTTTTACGGCTTGAGCTACGGCGGCAAGTCCGCCGTGCGCCTGCCGGCATTGATAACAAACTACTGCCTGTCCATCTGTGCGGGCGATTTCAACAATTGGGTTTGGAAATGCGCGGACACCCTCACGCCCTACAGCTATGTCTTCACGCCCGAATATGACATGGACGAGTACAACCTCGGCAGCACTTTCAATTACGCCGAGATGACAGCCTTGATCGCCCCCCGTCCGTTCATGGTGGAACGGGGCCACTTCGACGGCGTGTCCACGGATGAGGAAGTGGCGTATGAATTTGCCAAAACGCGTCATCTCTACGAGGCGCGCCTGGGATTGAAGGACCAATGCACCATCGAGTGGTTCACCGGCCCGCATACCATCCACGGCGTGGGGACCTTTGAATTCCTGCATCAGCATCTCAATTGGCCCCCTCCGCCCCCGGCCCATCGGTAGCTCAAGCGCCCGCGGTTTGCATCCGGTCCCGCATGCGTCGTAGCGCAGACATTCCTGTCCCGTGTTCCGAAACTGGCGGATGGAAAACCGCCCTCACCCGCAGGCCCGAAAGCCTGCGCTCCCACCGTAGCGCAGACTACCAGTCTGCTGTATCGCGGATTTCCAATCCGCAAGGCTCGCCCATTCCAAACAACTTCGGTTTTGCCGACGGTCTGCCGACTCGAAGTCGGCGATCCAGCATGTTGGAGGCTACGAAGCAGCCGTCGCTTGCTGGCACTGCAACTGTGAAATATGCCGGCGTCTAGGGCGTGCATATAACCTATACCAAAGAACTATACAAAAATAATCCAAATGTTTTCGTGACAAAGCCGAACGTTTTTGCCAATATCACTTCGAGATCGCAGCCAAGAAAAAACAATCAACCGTTAACCATGGGAATATGCGTCAACACGAGCTGGTTCCGGGCGGTACTGGCGTTTAACTCCTCACCCTCGAAGTATATGAAAACAAAATCAAAAATACTAAGTTGTCTGATGTTTGCCGTAATCGGTCTTGGGCTTATGTTATGTAGCAACGCCCGGGCCACTATCGCCCTGCTCGATGGCGCCGGTCCCGGGGGGATATATTCGACCAACGGAACTCACAGTGTGAGTACCATCACCAATTGTTTTACGGTTTCTCAGGGTGCCAGCGTGATGGTGTGCGAGTTATGGGACCAAAATGGCAATAGTCAAACTGCATCGCCGTCATTCATGACGTGGAGCAACGCCACCCTTGGGACCACACAGATACTCACCCGGGCTGTGGTAACGAACGCGAATGCGGGCGGCTATATTGACACCGGCCTCTATTACCTTTGGAATCCCCTGCCCGGCACGGGTGTGGTTTCCGCCACGGATACCAATTCAACGGCGCCGAACCATATGTTCATACAAACCTTTGACCTCAGCGGCGTTGACACCACCGCCAATGGCACAGTGCCTTTCTCCGCGGCCAGCGCCAATTCCAGCGCCACAACCCTGTCTGTCACCACCCCAAACAACCTGAGCGGCGCCTGGGCGGCGGTGATGAATCAAAATTATAATGGCGGTAGCGGGAACACCACCACCAACACGGCGAGCAGTGGCACGGCCGTCGGCTTCAATTGGTTTCCTGCTGGCCAGCTTCAGATGTGCAGCGGCTATATCAGCAACATGACCGCCGGCGTGAGCACCATCACGGCGACGGCTTCTGGCGGCGCCTCACATATGGATGTGGTGGCTATGGTCTTCGAGCCTGCCATCGGCACGGGCATCTACGTGCATGACGGCTCGATCTTTAATTATAATGCATTTTCAAACAGCCTTTTCACCATCACCAATAATTTGACCATTACTCCGGGGGCCGGCGCGCTGGTGGTTGAGTTGTACGATTTCCCGACTGGCAATTCAACCAACGCATCACAAGTTGCCAGCGGCAACCTCAACCCCTCGCCGCAGTTCCTGATTTGGAGCAACGCAACTCTCGGCACCACCCAAATTGTCAACCTGGCAATTTCGACGGCTTCTGGCTATGGAATTTCCTTTGCGAACCTCTACTATTTGTGGGATCCCTCCCCGGGCACCGGTGTTGTCATGGGCACGGATTCAGCTTCCACGGCGCCTGCCGGCATGTGCATGGATAGTTATACCCTGGCCGGAGTTGATACGACGGCGAACGGCACCGTTCCTTTCACGGCCTCTTCGGCGCCAGTACCGCCCTGGCCCCCCAACCTCCCGACCGACAATACCGTATTGACCGTCACGACCTCGCCCAGCACTGTGGCTAATTCGTGGGCGGCGTCCATCAGCGACCAGTACAATGGCGGCGGCGGCAATATCATCACCAACACTTGCACCAGCGGCGGGGGCATGTACTACAACTTCCAACCCGGCGTGGCCGGAGTGCTCCAGATGTGCATGGGCCTTACCACCAATCTCGCCTCGGGCGTCAGCACCATCACGTGTACCGCCAGTGGCAGCCCCAGCCACATTGGGTTGGGGGCGGCGGTATTCTCCCCGATTCAAGGCGTAACTGCTCCGATCAACGTCACGGCGACCGGGCAACAGAACAAGATCGCCGTGAAGTGGACTGATACCTCGGGTGGGACCGCCACCAGTTGGCAAATCCTTCGCTCGACCAGTCCCGTCGGCGGCTTCGCCCTGATTGCCACCAATCCCGGCAACACCGCGACCAATTACACGGATTCGAGCGTGGTGAACTGGACGGTTTATTATTATGAGATAATCGCCGTCGGAGCCGGCGGATCCAGCTCACCTTCCGCCCCGCCCGCCAGCGGCGCCGCCATCGGTGTGCCAGGCAACGTCTCGACCCTTCTGGCGACCAACGGCATCAATTCGGTGGCGTTGACTTGGACGAACTTGGGCGCGACCAACTTCTACATCCTGCGCTCGACGACCAGCGGCGGTGAAGTCCAGGTCCACAACATTACTGCCGGTACGGCGGGTGTTCCGGGGTTCAGTTACACGGACACCGGCCTGACCGAAGGGACGCTGTATTATTATGAGGTCCAGCCGTACAACTACTACGGCAATGGCCCGGTTTCGGCCGAGGCCAGCGCCATCCCGTGCGTGGCGATCTTTACCAATTGGATCAGCATTGATACCGGTCCCAGTTGCACCAACGGCTGGATCTCGGAGGGGAACGGCCATGCGGTGTGGTCCCCCGGCTCTATCTACCCGTCTCCGCCGCCTTCGACCGGCTACTTGGACTTGCAGGCGTTCATGGGGCCCACCAACCAAAATACGATTGAGGGGATCCAGACTAATCTCCCGGCGTTCAACCTCGCACCCTACACGGAGATGAATTTTGATTATACGCCAATCCTGGGCTTTGACCAATACGGCCAGGTGCAGGCAATACAGCTCTACTATACCATCAATGGGACGGCTGACAAACTCGAGAATCTTAGCGGCCCGAATGCAGGGTATCAGGGTGATATTATTATCTTTGATTCGATTGACACCATAGGTAATAACATACACTTCACCCTGCCACTGGGCGGCGGCTTCCTTAATCCGGTTTCTCCGCCTGAGACGTGCACGGCGCTCCTGATACAGGTGGCGGATTTCAATGAGGGTGGCACCACCTCCAACGAGATGGACGAAGGGTTTGCCAACATCGAGCTCGACGGCGCGCCTGGCTACACGCCCGCTTACGCGAACCTGAATAACCCGACCATTGCTCCGGGCACCGCCAGTGTGACGTTGTCCGGCACGGTGACCGCCAACATCGGTGGCACGCCCATGTATCTGTTCCAAGGCACGCCCGTCATGGTGACCGTCCAGGGGTTGACTACGCAGACCACCACCATTAGCGATGCGACCGGTGATTTCAGTATCAATTACACCGGCACCGGTGGCTTGGTGGCGGGTCCGTATAACGTTTACTTCACCAACTCCTCCGACAATGCCACGTTTGTGGCCGGAAGTGGCACCGGCACGCTGACGGTGGGCACGCCCGTAATATCGTCGCCGAAGATCCCTGCGCCCGTGCTAAATGCGGCTCACAACGCCTTGCTGGTGACGCCGGGAGGCAACACGGCAAGCGGACATACGTACTATCTGTTGCAAACGACCAACCTGAGCCCGCCGGTGGTGTGGACGACCAATACCTCGTTCGCCGGAACGGGCGCTCCGGTCACCAACACGGTGCCGCTCAATTCGGCCAAGGATATATTCCTGAAGTATCTGATTAATTAAGCGCGGCAACAGTCTGATTCAAGTTTGGAGGGTGCCGGTATCCGGCACCCTCCAAATCTTTTTATCCCCAAAACCGAAGTTCAAATGGAGTGCGGCGACATGTCGCCGCTTTCCTCGACGCGACGTATCGCGTCGAAACAACTCGTCGCGCCGAAATCTGATGAAGGCGGAAGCGCGGACATGTCCGCGCACTCCCAAAAACCTGCGGGTGGCCATCCGGTTCATGGAGAGGTTCGGCGCTGCTCTCCCATGGAAAAGACGGCTTCGTGCCGGAGAAGCAGGGTTTGAACGGGTCGGCGTTCTTTGAAGGCGAAAACCGCAGTTGGCACAGTGCGTTTTGCGTCATTGCGTCGTAGCGCAGGCTTCCAGCCTGCTGTATCGCCGATTTCCAATCGGCAGGGCTCTTGAGACCATTTTGATTTTGACTTGGACTGCGTCTTTTTTTTAGTTTGGCCGTGATGAAGCAACGGCCCCGGAGCCTGGCCGATGGCCAGCCTGGTGGTGGCGGTTCACCCCTGACCCGCGTGAAAACCAGCTCGCAGGAAACCTCTGTGCCCCGCCCACCCGCTTCCAGGTTCGGACCATGGGGTTTGGGGCTGCTCCTGATCGCCGCCACGTTCCTAGCCTACCAACCAGTCTGGCACGCCGGGTACATTTGGGACGATGAGGTCTATGTAACGGCCAATCGTCTGTTGACCGCGCCGCATGGATTGAGCCGCATCTGGTTCTCCCTGGCTTCGCCCTCGCAGTATTTTCCACTCACCTACACCTGGCTTCGTTTTGAACATGATCTCTGGGGATTGAATCCGGCGGGCTACCACGGGATGAATTTGTTGCTGCACACGGTCAATGCCCTGCTGCTCTGGCGATTGTTAAAACGCCTGGGCGTCCCGGGCGCGTGGCTGGGGGCGGCCCTCTTCGCCCTGCATCCGGTGCAGGTGGAATCGGTGGCCTGGGTTAGCGAACTCAAGAACGTCCTGATGCTGTTCTTTTATCTGCTGGCGGTGCTGGCGTGGGTCGAATTCATCGAAAGACCGGCGAAGCAAGGCTGGAAGTATTACCTCCTGGCGCTGTTCCTGTATGCGCTGGCGTTGTGCGCCAAGACCACCGCCTGCACCCTGCCGGTGACGCTGTTGTTGATTTTGTGGCTGAAAGCAAAGCCGATTGGGCGCGTCCGGGTGGCGCAAACCCTGCCCTTTTTTGCGTTCGGCCTGGGCATGGGCCTCCTGGCCATGTGGTGGGAACGGTATCATCAGGGCACAGAAGGGGCCCGATTTGCGATACCCTGGCTGGAGCGCATTTTGATTGCCGGCCATGCGTTCTGGTTTTACCTCGGTAAACTCGTCTGGCCCGCCCATCTCACCTTTGTTTATCCGCGCTGGCCAATAGATGACGCCGCCAGCGCCGCCCGTTATCTGTGGCTGGCGGCCGCCGCCGCCTTCGGCGGGGTCATTTATTTCACGCGCCGGTTTTTCGGGCGGGCCGTTGAAACGGCGCTGATTTTTTTCGCAGTGACACTCAGTCCGGTGATGGGTCTTATCATGGAGTACACGTTTCGCTATACGTTTGTGGCGGATCATTACCAGTACGTCGCGTGCATCGGCCCGATGGCGCTGGCCTCGGCCGGGCTGTCCCTGGCGTGCGGCACCCTCGGGCGACGGGCGGCATTGGCCAAAACCATTTTGTCCGGCGCCTGGCTGCTGACGCTGGGCGTGCTGACCTGGCGGCAGTGTGGCATGTATGCCAACGCCGAAACCCTTTGGCGCACCACCCTGGCGCGGAATCCGGATTGTCAGATGGCGTACATTAATCTGGGCAAAACGCTGGACGAACAGGGAGATGTGGAGCAAGCGATGGCTCAGTTCCAAAAGGCGCTGCAAATCAATCCCAACTTCGTGGAGGCTCACAACGATCTCGGCATCATGCTGTTCGAAAAGGGACGTGTGGACGAAGCGATCGCACAATACCAAAAGGCGCTGCAAAGCGATCCCGATAACGCGGAGACTCGCAACAACCTCGGCTTCGCGCTGTTCCAAAAGGGAAGGGTGGACGAGGCGATTGTTCAATACCAGGCGACGTTGGAAATCAATCCCCACCTCGCGCAAGTCCACGACAACCTTGGCAACGCGCTGTTCAAAAAAGGGGAAGTGGACGAAGCGATTGCGCAATTCCAAAAGGCGCTGCAAAGCGATCCCGATAACGCGGAGGCTCGCAACAACCTCGGCTTCGCGCTGTTCCAAAAGGGAAGGGTGGACGAGGCGATTGTTCAATACCAGGAGACGTTGGAAATCAATCCCCACCTCGCGCAAGTCCACGACCGCCTCGGCAGCGCGCTGCTCATCAAGGGCCATGTGGACGAAGCGATCGCACAATACCAAGCGGCGCTCCAGATCAATCCCCGGTACGTGCAGACCCTGAACAATCTGGCCTGGGTGCTTGCCACCTTTCCGCGGGCCTCGGTGCGCAACGGCCAACAGGCGGTGGAACTGGCGCAACGGGCCAATCAGCTTGCGGGAGATGGACATCTGGCCTTGCTCGGCACCCTGGCAGCCGCTTACGCCGAGGCCGGACGATTTCCCGA
>JBEKMW010000069.1:0-24990 GCA_049523455.1 Verrucomicrobiota bacterium
GTGATCAACAATATGACCATTAAGGTGGCTGCGTCGAAAAACAATTCGCCACCTTCACCACCGCAGAACCTGAGAATTGCAACCGAGTGAATTCAAACTGGTGCATCCTTGCCAGCGGGGGCAGAAACGCACCCGCCGGCAATGGACCAAAGCAAACTGGCGAGGTGGGGATCCGGGGCTGTTGACAAGTTACCGCTGAGTGGCGCGGGTTCGCGCCAGCCAGGCTGAACGGAGCCGTCCGCTTCATGCACAACTGCAACCGATCCACCCGGGAATCGGCCGGTTCGCCAGACAGACCCGGTTGCTTCCTCACAATCTTTATGAATGCTCAACTTGTAAAACAGGCGCTGAATCATGGAGCCATGAAAATGAACGGAATGCAAGATCCCCGGGCCGATGGACCGCGCACTCAGCCACTGACCTCGGCGGCGGGACCGGTGGGACCGGTGGGACAGGAGGATTTGTCCAGATTTGAAGGGGAAGGCGGCCGGGAAGCGCCAATCCCCGATCTGGTTGATGTTCCACTCAACGGCGCCATTTGGCGGAGACCGTGCTGGGCAGCACATCAAACAACCCAAGTGAATTTGACCACATGAAACTATGCTTTGAACTCATTGTGGAGAGTTAAACGACAACGTGCCGGACGTGTGCAAAGTGCAAAATGAAAGTAAAGATATTCGAAGTCGTTCTCCACAAGCTGCCCTCGGGCAAGTCGCCGGCGCCGGCTCTGGAAGAACACCCCGCTGACCGCGCGAACGTCTCTCCTGTTACCGCAACCGTGACAAGCCGTTTCAAACAACCGATCTGGATGCTCCCGCTGGTCATCGCAGGATTGGTGGCGCTGTTTGGCTGGTGGGGAAACCACGAGCTCCGCCAGACCATCGAGCAACAGCTCCAGGCCCAGTTGACCTCGACGCTCAACGCGAACGTGACCGCGCTGGAAATCTGGACGACCAACCAGACCCGGCTCGCCACTGCGCTGGCCAGCGAACCGGAAGTGCGCGCCCGCGCCCTCAGGATTCTGGACCGTTCCGAGTTGGAACCCAATGCCGCCGGAAGCCCCACCAATGCTGCGAACGCCGAACTGTTGATCCGCTATCTCCGTCCGCGTCTGAACCAGTTGGGCTACGAAACCGCGCAATTGGTAAACACCAATTTCACCATCGTCGCCAGTTCGATGCGTCTCCGGCCCGGCCCGGCGTTGCAAGTTTCCGAGGCGCATACCAACAAGTTCGCCGGGCTTTTTTCCTCCGGTGGACCGGTCATCATCACGCCGTTCAAACCGGAACTGCTCGTCCAGCGGCGCGCTTCCGGATTTTTGTTTAACCGCGGAACCAATACTGTCCGCCGGGCCAACCGCTTTATTGAAGCTAATGCCATGCGCGGACGCCGCGGCAACACTTCCTTGATGCAGGTGGCTGCGCCTCTGGCCGAAGAGGGTGTCGTCCGCGGTGCCCTGGCCTTGATCATCAATCCGGATCAGGAGTTTACGAGAATTCTCTCGGTGGCGCGGTCGGGCGAATCTGGTGAAACATACGCGTTTGACCAGACCGGCCTGCTGATTTCCCGGAGTCGTTTTGATGACCAGCTCCGGCAGCTTGGCCTGCTTGAACTGACAAACGCCAGTTCCGCATTGAACCTCCGCCTGCGCGACCCCGGCGGCGATTTGACGAAAGGTTACAAAGCGGAAAACACCAATTCGGCGACGCAGTCGCTGACCCGCTTCGTGGCGGACGCCATTGATGGCGATGACGGCGTGGACGTGGTCCCGTCGCGTGATTATCGCGGCGTGCCGGTCATCGGCGCGTGGCGCTGGCTCCCGCAACTCGGCATTGGCGTGGTGACGCAGGTTGATGCCGCCGAGGCTTACCAGTCGTTGCGCGTGCTCCAACTCATCTTCACCGTGCTCTTTCTGCTGCTCATGCTATGCGCGGTCGTCCTGTTTGTTTTTTCCCATGCCAACCTCACCTGGCGCCGGCGGTTGGGCGAAGCCGAGTTGAAGTTGCAACAGCTCGGCCAATATACACTTGGGGAAAAAATCGGCGAAGGCGGCATGGGTGTCGTCTATCGCGCGCACCATGCGCTCATGCGGCGCGACACCGCCGTGAAACTTCTCCTGCCGGACCGCGCGGATGCCGCCGCCATCAAGCGCTTTGAACGCGAAGTCTGCCTGACCTGCCAGCTTACCCATCCGAACACGATCCAGGTCTATGATTATGGCCGCACGCCTGACGGGATTTTTTATTACGCAATGGAACTGCTGGCCGGTTTGAACCTTCATGACTTGGCTTCCCGCTTCGGCCCGCAACCGGAAGGCCGCGTCATCCAGATTCTCACACAAGTTTGCGAATCGCTCGCCGAAGCCCACACGCTGGGGCTGGTGCATCGCGACCTCAAGCCTTCAAACATTTTCCTCTGCGACCGTGGCGGCGTGCTTGACTGGGTCAAGGTGCTGGATTTCGGGCTGGTGCACGAGTTTCGCAACGCCCCCAACGAAGGGCAGGAATTTGCCGGCACACCTTCCTACATGCCGCCCGAAGCGATCCAAAACTCCACCGCCATCGACCAACGCAGCGACCTCTACGCCGTCGGCGCCATCGGCTATTTTTTGCTGACCGGCAAATGCGTTTTTGAAGGTGAAGACATTTTGGTGAGGCAAAAGGAACACTTGGCCGCCGCGCCCGTACCGCCCAGCCAGCGCACCACAAATAAAATCAGCGCCGAACTCGAACAGGCCATCCTGCACTGTCTCGAACGCGATCCGGAGCAGCGCCCGCAATCCGCCCTCGAGTTGCGCGACTGTTTCCGCGCCAGCCCGCACGCGGCGGACTATACGCCGGAAGCCCGTGCCATCTGGTGGGCCGAATTTCACGGACAAGAACAATCTTCCGTGGAGGCGAGAACCACAACACCAAGCGCGATCCCCACGGTGAAGATAGATTTTGCCAGCCGCATCGGCTGAGACGCGCACCGGTCAGGGCCAGGACCATGTAAAAACTAATCCATATCAGGCGGCAACGCTTTCAAAGTGCTCGAAGTGGGGAAGGGATTCCTAGGTTTTCCGGTAATGGAGGTGCGCTTTCGTTTCTGCTGCCCGAAATGGCATGAACGCTGTTAATGCCTCAACTCGCCCAACTGGGAATTGGTGCGCTGATCCTGGTTGGCGCTGCGAAAATTAGAATGGCAATGAATGAAACATGGTACGACGTGGATGGAGTTGATTCTTCGGCGCGCCGTTCACTTATTTAATCCCCAGTGGGTGTAAGCATAATATAGATCGTGGTTGACTTCATGGGGCACTTGAGCGGTGCTGCTGGCTCGTTCCGTAATCAGCCTTATGGATGAAGCAGTGGATGTGCCTTGACTCAGATAGAGGGCGCCTGCCCTCTTGGCAACCTCATTGCGCGACGTAGGGACAGCTATTGCTGTTTGCTTTGAGTGCTGAGTCGTGACGGGTCGTTGTGTTTCGGCTGACCTTTTATTTTGGGAAGAAATTTCAGTTTCCATGCCGGGAGTATGAGCTTGAACGCAGCGCAAAACTATGGGGTATTCACCCCATAGCGTACCCGCGGTTTTGTGGTGTAGGCTGTGGGCATGTGGACCAAATGCAGCAAGAAAGCGCTGTCGTTGGCTGAGTTTGTCACTGCGGTTCAAACGGCACGGCACGAGGCCGGGTTTCCGGTTCGAATCGTCGGGAGCCGGTCGGTTACGAGGATGTAGCCGGATTTTTTCACGGCAGAAATGCCGACGATTGAATCTTTTTAACTTTTGATTCGGGCGACCTGGCCGCTTTTTCAGCGGGGTTCTTCAGCCCCACCTTCTTGGCGGCCATCGCCTTAATCAGTTATTGAACTTCCAAAACGATCGGCAGAGGCGATGTGGACAAATGGCAAGCACCAGCGGAGGCAACACGCCGTCGCGGCGGTTATTCGAATCGGTGCGGACGATTCGTCGTGAGCGCTGGTCCGTTGCCTTAATCGGTCGCCGAAACCGCATTCCTTCGGCCTTCGTTCCTTCGGGTCGAATTTCGAATCACTTCCCAAGATACTTTGACGGGTTGCGTATCCGGTCGAGGCGTTCGGCTTCAAGTCCGCTTCGAACCATCTTCTGCCGTCTTTGTTTGACCGCATTCATGATAGTTGAGGAAGCAAACAAACCTGATTGATCAATTGGATGATCGTCAGGCAAATGAGCTTCAGTGTGTTCATATAGCAGTATCACTCATGGCCGTCATAGAACAGTGTGCAGAAAATGATGATGGCGGATTCCTCCGTTTTGGGCATGGCATTCGGCTCGGCGGGTGTGACCAGGGTGCTCATGTGCGTGGCCAACAACCGCAGGTCCGGATGTTGTGCAAGAAACTCGTTGATCTCCAGTTCCAACTCGTTTAAGCGCCGGGCTTCGTTGACTCCATATGCCCAAACTGCTTTTTCCACCGATGGAGGCTGATCTGCCTTCGTGCGGACCGTGAGGTAACGTAAATTTGCGCCGGAATCGATTTTGAAATAGGTGGCATCTGCCAGGCCATCGGTTGTCGTATCGCCAAATCCTAGCGCGCAAGGCCGGGCGCTTGCTTATCCGACAACACTCCGAGAAAGCCAACCGCGCCGTCTCCGACGACCGCGACAGTCGCGCCCAGCTTGACGTTGGCGGCGGCGGCCGCAAACCAGCCGGTGCCCATAACGTCCGAGACCGCCAGCAGACTCGAAATTGTAAAATCCACTTTTTGCTGTTTTTGGCTTCCGTGTGCAATCGCTGATTCGCTCAATGTTCACATTGGGTTTGTCAGCTTTCGGCATTTGCCGCCGCATCATGACCGCGTTTTTACTGCGACCGATCCGCCGCGCGACTTGGGCGTCGGGCATTTTTCCCAACAACGACTTCTGCTCGGCGGTCCAGGCGTGGGCATAGACGCGGAGTTTTGCGGGAATGGCCGCCAGCAAGCGGTGTTGTGTCACCGCCCACCGAGTGCGGCCAAGTTTGGCAGCGATTATTTTGTCTTGGGCCGTGCCAAGCCATTTTTCCTCCCCGAGCGGAGTGCAAAGCACCTTTGCCTCAGGCACCGGTAAAGCTAGCCCTTGAAATGCCAGCCCAAAGGGAGGATCCGCCAAGTAGGCAAAGACGCTTTCCATTCCGCCGGGCGTGAATTCGGTTACCCTCCTGCTGGCATTTCCGCTGGCAGCCGGGGTTGACCCTTAAACTTCCCCGCGTAAATGCTGGCCTTTTGTCCTACAGGCGAGGGTCGCCCTGCAACACACGCCTCGATGCGCCGATGAGCTGCCCGTTACGGTAACACCGGTGTCCCTATTGTTCCGCCTCGCTTCCGTTATTTTGGCAATGATCGTTTCCGGACGAAATCAACCGGCGATCCCAAAATATGAAACGAAACAAAATCGAAGAGTTGTTGAATCCGACGACCAAAGCAATTGTTCCTCGGATGACGAGCGCATGAACAACCGCAACCACGTACCGCAGCTTTTGTGGAGAGCCTTTCGGGACTGATCGAGCGCGTCACTTTCTTCAATGAGGAAAACGGCTTCGCAGTGCTCAAGGTCAAGGCCAAGGGCCACCAGGACCAGGTCACGGTTGTCGGTTTCCTGCCATCGGTCAGCGCCGGGGAATGGGTGACGGCGGAAGGCCGCTGGGTACATGGGCCAGGCTGATGCCATAAAATCAGATTGGCTATTTCATTTGATTGGGCTCACTTGTCAAGCAACCGAAGGAATCATTCTCAGGGCTGATCCAATTTCCATGCCATTTCGGTTCGGTTGATCGATATCTTATTTCTTGACAACTATTAACCCCATAGGTTAATCTCAATGTCAACGCGTGGAACTCTCATTTGCCAACCGGAAACTGGCCAGGGAATTGGCGGACGAGAAGTCCATCATGCGGGGCTATGGAACGGGCAACGGTAGGCGAATCTGTCAACGATTGGCAGACTTGATGGCTGCGGTGAACCTTGAAACGCTGCGGTTTCTGCCGCAATTACGCGCCCACGAACTGACCGCCGACCGCGCCGGACAGATTTCAGTGGACCTGAAGCATCCGTGTCGCCTCTTGTTTGTGCCTGACCATGATGAGGTTCCTCGAAAGCCGGACGGCGGGCTGGACTGGAAGCGTGTCACTAAAATAAAGATCATCGAGATTGTGGATACACACTAAACCACCATGAATAAAATATTTGAACCCGATTTCGCGGTTCCACCTGGCGAAACGCTGGCGGAAATGCTTGAATCCTTAGGGATGACACAGGCAGAACTTGCTGAACGGATGGGCCGTCCCCTTAAAACGATCAACGAAATAGTCGCCGGCAAGGCAATGATCACTGCCGACACCGCTCTGCAACTCGAAAAAGTGCTTGGCGTGCCAGCCTCCTTCTGGAGCAACCGCGAGCGCCTGTTCCGGGACGCCTTGGCGCGGCGCCGCGAGACTGGCGAATTGGAGTGCCAACTCGACTGGCTCAAGACTTTGCCGGTCAAAGAACTCATCAGGGCCGGCTGGATTTCCGCAGTTGCTGAACCGGTCGCTCAACTCCGTGTCGTCCTGGGCTTTTTCGGTGTGGCGGGGGTTGAGGAATGGCGTTCGCTTTGGGAAAGCCCCGAAGTCGCATATCGCCAATCCGCTGCATTTGAGGCGAATCCTGGTGCCACAGCCGCATGGCTCCGGAGGGGCGAACTCGAAGCCCAAAAAGTTGATTGCGCTCCATTCAACGAATCCGACTTCATGAAGTCACTCCAAAAGCTGCGCAGTTTCACGATGATGGATCCAGACGATTTCGTGCCAGCGATGAGAGACCAGTGTGCCGACGCGGGCGTTGCTATGGTCTTTGTCCCCCCGCTACCCGGCGTGCGGGCTTACGGCGTCACGAGATGGCTTCATTCCACCAAGGCGTTGGTTCAATTGAGTCTACGTGGAAAGACCGACGATCACTTCTGGTTCACCTTTTTCCACGAAGCGGGTCATGTATTAAAGCATGGCAAGCGTGCTGTATTTGTCGAGGACGGTGATGAGAAGGCAGCAGCTCGTGATCCACGCGAAGCCGAAGCGAATGCTTTCGCTTGCGATCTTCTGATCCCGGCAGCTGACTATGAACGCCTCTGCTCTAACGGCGATTTCAGTTTAGCGGCCATCCGCCGTTTTGCTTCCCAGATTGGGATTGCCCCCGGGATAGTCGCCGGGCGCCTCCAACACGAAAGAAGGCTGCCGTTCTCGCGTGGCAATCAACTTAAACGACGATTTGACTTTAACGACTGAAACGATTTACCAAATTTGTGAGCACCGAGAGAAAGAGGAGCGTGGAAGTGAAAGTGGTTAAGCGCTTGAGGCGCGCAATTCATGCATCGCTGAAAGCGCAAGGGTTCATCGTCTCCAAAGATCGTGTTTCCTTTCGCCAAAAGAATGACAAAAGAAGCATTCGCAAGCGTCACGAACATGCAGTCGCGAAGAACACGGAATTGGCACGGCCCGCGCTGTCACGATATGAGGACAAACTTCTAAACTACATTGCCTCGGGTAGTGAAATTGACCCCATGCGCATCAAACCGAAGTTGGTGCAAGTGCAACCAGATAGCGAACACTCTCGGCTCTTTCGCTACGCTTGCTTGCATTGGAGCATTCCGATCTCAGATGGCTACGGAAGGCGTCTCCGTTTCTTGATTTTTGACGAGAGCATAAACAAGCTGATGGGTCTCTTCGCTCTCGGCGACCCGGTATACGCCATCAAGGACAGGGATCAATGGGTGGGCTGGGATGCGGTCGCAAAGGCGGAACGCCTGTATCATGTAATGGACGCTTATGTCCTCGGAGCAGTTCAGCCGTATTCGCGCCTTTTGGCAGGGAAGCTGGTGGCATTGGCTGCGACGTCAAACGAAGTTCGTGATGCTTTCGCCGCGCGCTATGGAAGACGCCGAACGCTTATTTCGGGAAAAATGCGGAAGCCACATCTTGCACTCATCACAACGACTTCCGCGCTTGGCCGCTCGTCGCTTTACAACCGGGTGAAATATCGCAAACGGCTGGTGATGCAGAGTGTCGGTTTCACAAACGGTTGGGGCGATTTCCACTTCTCGAACGGTGTGTATGATGATTTATCCGAATTTGCGGGCAAGCATTGTACACCTACGGCCAAGAATGAAGGTTGGGGAAAGGGTTTTCGTAATCGCCGAGAATTGGTTAGAAAAGCACTCACACAATTAGGATTCCCCCGTTCAATGCTAAATCATGGCATAAAACGCGAATTATTTGTCGCTCCGTTGGCCGTAAACGCGCGCCGATTCCTAAGAAACGAGGTCGGAACTCCGCGCTACTTTAACTTGCCATTCAAGAAGGCTGTCAAGTTTTGGCGCGACCGTTGGTTGTTGCCACGCGCCGAACGCGACACGTCCTTTCTTGATTTTGATAAAGAATCGTGGCGATTATGGGAAATGGAAAGATGATGTCCCAGGACAACCCAAGCCCTTTCAACGATCTCCCGGCAGCACTTGTCGATGAGGTCATCCGATGCTCGCAAGGTGTTGGCGAGCGATTGCTGGCGTCGTTTGAGCAGGTTCGCACTGGTCGCGAAAAATGCCGTGAGCAGCTATCCGCTGCAGGACTTCTTCGACGTGAATCCGACCTTGAGAATCCTCATATTCCGACTAGCTGTGGGGTGGACGGCTCTTATGCGGTCGAGCGACTGCTCACAACAGATTTGGCCGCAACGGCTGCTGTAGCTGTCGAAGGGCTGACCCCACCGTCAGAGAAGCGCTTTTGGCCTGAGCCAAAGCACCAGGTTGCAATCGAGGCTGAAACTCATAATGACACCACCGGCACCGTATTGCGTGGGTTGATGATAACAATGGAACTGGCACTGGCGACGCAGGCACCGCATGACCTTGTGTTCCTTGATGGCTCTATGACCACACCCGTGATTTACCTCAATCAATCGTTGAGTCGGGCTAACGCCGCTTATGCTCCCAAATTTGCCGAAAAGCTCAAGAAGGCGACCAAGGCAGCTTTGGCGGCATACTTGACTATTCTTAAATCCCCACGCTCCGACAAATGCTGGGTATTTTGTCCGAAGTACACCACCAATCGAGAAATCGGGATCGAGATGGAATGGCCGGCGTCATATGATGACCGGGGAATGCTCACCATGCTGCTGGATTCAGGGGAATTTACTGACGCAAGGGATCTCCAAGAGCCGGAGTCGCCATGGCACATCAACACGAGTTGTGTTCCTGAATCCGACCGAGCGGAAGTGAAACAACTTGAGGAAAGTGTGGTTGCAGAGTTGAAAAACGTGTCAGTCATCTACTACAAGCCGACCCGGTGGCTGCCGACCCTCCGACTGGAAGTAAATCGCAGCGTGGCTACGAATCGGAGCCGCCTTGCTTGCCTTCTTCATGGCGTGAAGCTCCAATGCGGCTCTGCGTCGATCATGGAGCCTTACCCATTGTATCTCGCCGACCGAATGGTGAAGTCATTGCCACGCTCCATCCCCGCCTTTCGGCAGGTGGCAACGCAAAGCATTGCCGCGTTTTACACGGGCAGTCTGGACGAGGTTTTCTATGGCATGCACGGGTATCGGACGGAAAGCGGAGGGTAATTTATGAGCAAACTTAACAAACTTGACGAAATCATCTCAGCGACCGAAAGGATAAGCGTGGTCGGTTCGCCTTCATCCACAACTGAACTGGCTCTTGATATCATGGGGGCGGCGGCCGGGAGAAAGCTCGTCGGAGAACTCGCCATCCTGCCTTTTTTGCAAGACACCGCTGCGCACTATGCTCTAGGCCAGATCACAGAGGTGAAGCTGCGTAATATTTGGCATGAGGACCCCACAATGAGGAGTTTGATTCGACAACGTGGCAAAGTGGATGCGATCAGCGAGCGACAAGACACTCATCAAGGAGAAATGACAGTAAGTGCTGTTTTTGCTCACACGTCCAAAGGCTACGAACCGAGCATGCTGGGCACGGTTCCTGCAACGGGATCCAACATTCACTTGGTGAACGACGAAGTGCTTGATGAAGTTCTTTCTCCATTTCGGAATCAACTTTTCTATCTCGGAAATGTTTACGGTTCGAAACCAAAACTGCCACTTTGGTTTAAGCATTTCGGATCAGGTCCAGACGGAGCGGGCGAAGCCTACCACCTTGGTATATTCGGGAAAACCGGCTCCGGGAAATCCGTATTGGCCAAAATGATTCTTACTGGGTATGCCCGCTTCCACCAGATGGCACTGCTGGTCATCGACCCACAAGGTGAATTTTCAAAGGATACGCGCGGGAGAACTTCGGGCGAATTTCAATTGCCCCTTGGCGGGATCTTTAAATCGCTCGGCAAGCAGGTGGCGCTCCTGAGTGTGAGGAATCTGGTCCTTGATACGTGGGCATTGTTCGAGCAGATTCTATATGAGTCCCCATTTTTCGACCGACTTTCAGTTCCACGCGGAGAGAACCGTGAGCTCGCCTGCGCTATCCTTGCCGAGAAACTCAAAAAAGCGGGAGTAAAGCTGCGAGATCTGCAAAAAAGTGAATCGTTCGACAAAGCATGGGAGCTTCTCGGTAACGAAACAGTGCAGAAACAGTTCTATCGCTCGGAAGCATCACGCGCGCGATTTCAGTCGGTTTTGGCAGAATCCGCGCGCGAGGATTTTTACAAGGACCACTGGGTTCCCGCCACGACCCTTTTTGACACCAATCGGGCGAAGGCGCGCCCTGTGGAAGCCGCTTTGAATTGGCTTTTCGATCCGACGCATAAGAACCGGCCTGTGCTAATCGTGGATTTGTCTCGGGAACAGGCCACTGGGATGTTCTGGAACGAAAAAATCCAAGCGCTCGTCATCAAGCGGCTGCTTCAAGGGGTGACAACCGTGGCCGAAAATGCTTTTCAACAAAATCAGGGACTTAATACGCTTGTGGTCATCGACGAAGCACATCGTCTGGCACCACGTGAAATCTCAGCTGAAGACACCGAAGCTAAAGCTGTGAGGGCCACTCTTATCGACGCGGTGCGAACGACCCGTAAATATGGGCTTGGGTGGATGTTCATCAGCCAAACGCTTTCCAGTCTCCATTCTGAGATTCTTCATCAGCTTCGTATTTCATTCTTCGGTTTTGGCTTGGCGCTCGGGATGGAATACCAAGCATTAAGTCAACTCGTCGGCGGCAAGGGCCGAGCGATTGAGCTGTATCAACTTTTTCGAGATCCACACAGCGCATTCGATATCTCGTCGAGGCAATACAGCTTCATGACCATCGGACCCGTCAGCCCTCTTTCATTTGCTGGAACCCCCCTGTTCTTGAATGTGTTTAACGCAGTCGACACATTTATGAAGGAAAACAAACTTTCCGCGATGGCTTCCATGGATAAGAAGCATTCCGACGCCCACTAAACCGACAGATTACAGATTGGGCAACATTTGTCGGGCTCCATTTGCGCGGAGATCCGGCCAATCCGCATCGCCAGGCCACGCTGCTCAAGCTGGATACATTTGCGGAATTGCACGCGCTCGCACCCGCGAACGAAATCGCCGAGGCCCGCGCGCGCCATGAACTGAACCTTCTATCGCTACACGGCGAGCCCATTGCGGCCAGAATTTCATCTGTAACATTACCAAGGCGCGATCAACCCATGATGAGCTCTCAAGAACGCGAGAAACGCATCGTCGGTTTGCTGAACGAGGCGCTCAAAGAAACGTTTGCACTCCTTGAGCAACGTTAAGGTGAGCCGTGGTCTATGCCTGGAATCCTGTATCCACGGAATATCATTTGGAAGACCGGAGCCGTGTGCGATTCCGTGGCGGATTTGCAACCACTGATTCGCCCGCTTTTGCATTTCCGCGGTGTCCCACTGACGCGCCTTAACGTGCCAACTCCAAGCCGGGAATGGGTCAAACTGCATCCACTCTCGCATCAAACGCTGCACGTTTTGAGCGTTGGGAGTGTTGAATTGCTTCAGTGAATTAAGTTCGGCGAATCCCGAATGCGTGTCGTGCCCAATTTGGAACTGCTGCGGCCCCTGGTGCCGCAGCACCAAGGCCTGCATCCTTCTCGATTGCAGCAAAAGCCTCCAAAAGAACTTGCTCTACGTATCCTTCCCACGCCGCGACAACCATCACAACCCCGGCTCGATGAATTGCATCCTGCTCGTGACGTCGTCCTTTGCCTTGCTGAAGTTTGGCGTGGATCCCGACAAGCTGGTCCACGTAACTCATCAAGGCTGTAAAGTTCTTATGGGCGTTTGATGGCATAGTCTCATTCTCGATACGTTTATGTGTGAGATTAGCGCCTTTCCTGAATCGCTCTCAGAACAAAATGGATGTGGGATGCGATAATTGATTTCGTACGATTCCGTTGCGCGGGCCAGCCAGTGATGATTCCGACAACCTGGTGAGCTGCTCCGTTTGTATGCCAGAGTAGACCGCCGCTTACGCCCGGCAAATCTGGCCCAGTAACGTCTCGTCCATTGCGAATGACGTGTCGCTTATTGTATTCCACGACAAAGTGGACTCCCCAAGTTCTACCGAGCGACTGATAAATTGCCGGCGGATACGTTTTGGTAAAATAGGCAAATGGACGTCGCGGGACTTTGGCGCGACGCACATCAACTTTGCGGTTCTTCGTCCAGGGATACCCGCAGGCGAAATACAACGCGCCCGGCATCGGCTTCGCATTCTCCTTGCACTGATTCAGATGAAGTGCAGGCAATGAACTCAATGCTAAAGCGTTAGCAGCATTGAGACTTATAACACCCACGTCGTATGGGTCATCATTATGTTGGGGATCGCACGATGGCGAAATTGAAACGTGTTTTTCCCCCTCGACTAAAACTGGGCCAGTGGGAGTGACCAAAAACAGGGTTTCGCCCGTGTTCTCATCGAGGACATGGGCAGCCGTCAGCAAAAACACTCCTTTCCCAACGAAGAGGAGAGCGCATGATCCGACCAGTTGAGGATTATGCCGGTCGTCGTCAACCCAAACAGGATGCACGAATGCCGCAAGCTCGCGTGCCAACACATTCTTTATTACCTCTTGTTTAGGAGTGAGGGGCATAGGATACGTATAGGCTATACCAAATCTACGCCCAGGAAACGTCCTGCAGCTTCGGTCGCATTGAGGGTCTGCCCACGACCTGACGGTGAATCTCGAAGATGTCCATTTGCCGACGATGGGTGAATAATATCGGCCCCACGCACGGTCTTGCCCGATACCTCCATTTTCACGGGCGCGTAAAACGCCGTGCCGCAAGCGTCCGCCTGCAACACCCGGAACCCCGCCAGAAGTTTGGGCCGGTTCGTTTTCAACTTCACTTCCCGCGACGCCAGAAATTCGACTTCCACTTCAATCGGCCTCCCGCCGTCCTTCAAATCCACTGCGACCACGAGTTGAAACGGCTTTTCGCCTGGCTTGTAGCGCCCGCTGTCCAGCAGCAACTTGAGTAGGGCCCTTATTTTGTTGGCGCCGTTGGACGAAAGCCAAATCTGCTGCTGGCGTCTGGTCAAAACCATACTACTATACAAATGTATAGTCACGTTGGAAATCGTGTCAAGCCAGATATTCCGTTTTGGCTGGAGTTGCTTGGCAGCATGGATAAAATACACTCGCAAAGATGAATGAACTGGGTTTGAAACAAAAAGTGAGTCCGGTCGTTTTGGTTGATGCAACGAGTCGAACGCCGACACTGGTTTTCGTCCATGAATTCTCACAAACCCCGGTGGCCGAAGAACTTCACCCCTGCGCTTACCTGCATTATGCGCCTACGTATGAGCAGTGGAAATCTGACTATGAATCCGCGGTTCAAGCGGGGCGGAGTAAGGCCCACCTCCAACGATTGGAGGGAGTCCTTAGACGTATTGAGACGAAAACAAACGATTTACGTCCACAATATGAGGAGCAAAAAGAACACTACCGGGCTGCTTTTGCTAGGTTCGCTATCCTTAAAATGCGTCCGATTGATGTAATTGTGTGCTTTCCTTCCGACCGGGCGGAAGCGCGTTTTTATCACGAGGTCATCGCAAACGCCGTTCGAGTGAATAATTCCAATGCGGTTGATTTAACTCCGTTTTTCAAGAAGGAGCCGCACTTCAAAGTTGGCAAAGCAGTGAGCGGCAAAAAGGTGACAGTAAAGGAAGCGTTTCAGAAAATTAAATGTGCCTACAGCGGATGCCTTTCTGGCGTGTGCAACGTCCTTCTCATTGATGACACTTGGGCCACAGGCACTACAGCCGGAGCGATTGTAAGCCATCTTTACGTAAAGGGATTGACAGCAGATACAATCATAACGGTGTTCGCACCGCTCATTGTCCCGCAATCGCAGGCTTGATTTGGATCGCATTTGACTCTTTTGGCCTCTCTCTCGCAGCCAACGTTTTGGGAGACAGGTATCACGGCGCTTCGGCCAACCCCAACCGCTCCGCGCTTGACTCGCTGGGACAATGTTATTGACCTAGCCACCAACGCTTCAAGAACTTTTGCCGAACGCCTCTTGCGCGACTCGCTTCGCTTCTGACAAATCCAAATAGTCGTGGCCATAAGCCGCGTTCAGCAAATCGCCCGGCAAAAACTCGTCGAATTTCTGGATCGCCCTGACTGGGGCGAATGCAGCGAGTTCTGATGCGCTTGCCGTTGATTGCGTGATTGTTTTCAAGTGATCGAAAAACGCCGCAAGAGTATCAACCTTATAGCTTATTGAAAGCTTGTCGACTTCGTGCGCGATGCCTTGAGCAGCAGCATATACTCTGAGGGTCGTCAGTGCCCTGGAGCCAACCCACGGGAACCATTGCACGCGATGCGGCATGAAAATGACGTCACTGTCAAGCAATCCGCATTTTATGGATGTGGTCCTCGCTGCGCGCAAGAGCAGCTTGGCGCTTTCATTCAGCCATAGTGGTTCAGATTCCTCGGTCAACACCGTCCGCATCTCCTGCAAAACACGGGTATGCAACTCCCCCCCAGCGGCTAAAAATTCGGGGGCCTTGCCTCCCCGGGCGGATGAAACAAAAACTGTTTTTGCCGCGGCGTCAACGTCCTCAATTATCCAGCGCCGACCGGCTAAAATGATATGCTCCCCCACAGGTGGAATGAGATTGGCAGGCAAGCTTCCGATGTTTTCTTCGCCATTACGGATCTGGAATTCTTCCGTTCCCTTGAAAGCGGCGTAGAAGTCATAACCCGAAGCAATCTTTTCGCCAAGGGGTGCAAGAATCAATGCGCCTTCGGGGACTTGTTCAATCACCTTCTTCTGGCCAAGCTCCTTCAATAGCGCGACGAAAGTCTGTCTGCCAACCTGCCGGAACGGACCGAATTGAACCAAGGTGTCAAAAAGTTGCGGTGCCGTCGTGCCGCCAGTTTGCTTCAAACAACTCAACACTTGATGAATTAGCGTGCTGAGGTGCATCCGGTTGATGTCGGGCGGCTCCAGCCAATGCTCAAGCATCAGCCTTGTTAGTGCGACAGCGCGCAGCAGCTCGGGATACAAGAGATCGGTGATAGTGGTCCCGATATGGGGGGATGTTTCCCGGACGTAGAGGCGCATTATCGCAGCATCACCGTCACGCCGACCGGATCGGCCGAGACGCTGAACCAATGAAGCAACACTCCAGGGCGTGTCCACTTGGCCGATGGCCTGCACGCGTCCGATGTCGATGCCCATCTCCAAGGTGCTGGAACAAATGGCAGTCGTTGGTGTCTCGGATTTGAGTTGAATTTCGGCTTCTTCCCGCAGTTCCTTGGAAATCGAACCATGATGTACTACGAACGGATCAGAGGCCAATTTCTCTGTCTTTACCCGGTCATGCAATTTGACGGCCAATTTTTCAATGGTGCTTTTCGCGTTCACGAATACCAGATTGGTTGAACTCGAAAAATTGCGAACGATGTCCTCGGCAATTTCATCCAACTCGTCATCCGGCTCACGCCCGGGTTGCCGCAAGGAAGGCACCAAATCCGGTGAGTTCTCACTGTCGCAAGGCGACACCGATTGAAAGCATTTTGCGGTAAGGCGTACCGCGACGCGGAGTGCGTCTGCTGGTTTGAGCCGTGGTTCGATCAACTTTTCGCTCTCATTGAGCGCGCGGCGTAGATGTGCTCTGATGCCAAATCTGATCTCACGTTTGGAGTTGGGGTCGTCAATCAAGCTGACCTGGTCTGGTGCTTCGGGGGAGAGAAATCTACAACCCGCCCGGGGATCACCCAATGTGGCGGAAAGGGCAATAATGCGTGGATTCACTGCCGCAGTCTGGCGGAGACGTGCCAACAGACTGAGAAGATGGACTCCGCGCACGTTGTCCAAAAACGAATGCAGTTCATCTATCACCACAAACTCCAGATGCCGGTAAATCCTCGAAATCTGGCTTCCGTAGTTGATGAAATTGGATTCGAGCGATTCTGGTGTGATTAGAAGAATTCCGGCTGGCGATTCCCGCAATTCTTTCTTCCGGCCTGCGGTGACATCACCGTGCCAGCGATGGACGGGAATTCTCAACGTTCCGCAGAGCTTCTCCAACCGTTCAAACTGATCGTTGATGAGCGCTTTCAAAGGCCCGATATAGAGCGCCTGAATCGAGTCTTTAGGATTCGCCGCCAGCCGGGAAATTATTGGTAGGAATGCCGCTTCTGTTTTGCCACCGGCGGTTTGCGCCGTGATGATCAGGTGGCCCGACTGCTCGAGCACTTGGTGAATGGCTTTAACCTGGATGGGGTGGAATTCTTTCCAACCCATCGACCAGACGGCCTTTTGCACCTCTGGCTCAAGAAGGTCGAAGGCGGTGCTGCTCATCAGAGTTTGAAGCTGGCCAAATCCTCCTTGCCGTCGTTCGCGACTGGCCCCTCACGCGCGATTTCCTCCTCCACCGACAGTGGCTTCTCTGCTGGCTTGACAAGTCCTTGGTTCAAAAAGTCCTGCCACTTGCGGTCAGGATTTTGCTCAAGCACATTCAACAATCCGACGAACGAGCGAACGATGTCCCGCGGGGTCTTGTAATATTGAGCCCCCAACACCTCGTTGGCCTTTTTTAACACCGCAATCAAGGCCTCATCCGGCACGATATACTTAGTGGGATCACCAAAGGCGTGAACGTGTCGAACGTTGCGGAGCAACACCAGCAATTCTTCTGGCGCGAGATTCTGCAACCGGACAACCGGCCCGGAAAAATCAACCACGCCATCGCCAACTAGTCGGTTCTCTGCCAGTCGCGATCGCAGCGCCTCGTAGCTGTAAAGCCCACGGCGTTTGTCCTCCAGACATTCATCTGTGCCTGCCAACATGAAACCCAATCCGCGCACGCTGCCTTGGAGGCAGTCATTCAATATGGTTAAAAGGGACTCGTAATTTGTCTGGCGCGCGCGAGCACTTGGCAAGCGGTGAGACAACACAACCATTTCATCAAGATTCACCAACAACCCGGCATGCCCCGCCTTGAGGCAGAATGCGGACAGCAACTTCAGGCTGTCGTAGAAATTCTCATCATCAATGATGCGGCGCACACCGAGGTCTTGACGGGCCTCGGTCTTCGTGGTGTATTCGGCCCGCAGCCATCGCAGCGCGGCGCCTTGCAGAGCATCGTTTCCGGAAGCGTAACCCTCGTAGTATTTGGCCAACACTTCGGTGAACTCGAATCCGCCGACATGATCCTGCAGGCTTTTCAAATCTTCGTAAATCCGCTTCTTGACGTCTTCCTCCTTGCCTCCCGCCTGTGTGACTTCGTATTGAATCGTCGAAATCCAGCCCTCGCACAAATTCCGCAAAGCACCGCCATCGGGTTTGTTCTTGGTTGCAAGATTTTTGACGAGCTCGGAATACAGTGCACGGGCTTCTCCGCCAGAAGCCTGCAGTCGCCGCTCCATGGACATGTCTGCTTGAACAACTATCATGCGCTTCTGGAGAGCCAGGTTGCGGACCAGGTTCATAAAGAAGCTCTTGCCGCTTCCAAAGCGCCCTACGACGATTCTAAACGCCGCCCCACCTTGTTCGATACGGTCCAAATCGGCGAGCATCGCTTCCACCTCCTGCTTTCGGCCAACCTGAATCAGGTGCAGACCCAATCTTGGGACCAAGCCCGCTTGCAGAGACTGAAGTATGGCATCGCGTTCGCGGCGTTTAATTTCGTTCATGGATCAATTGTTTGCGAATCAAAATAGTATCCTCGCCTTCCAGCAGAAAATCACCAAGATTCTCGTCAGCCCACCCGTTGATCGCGTCAAATGCGTCTAGTGGCATGAGCCCGGATTTCTTCGCCAACTCGCCAAATTCCATGCGCGACCATGAAGCCCGCTCCAACAAGTGCAACAGGACCGGCTGATATTTGGGTTCCAGAGATTTGAGCCATTCGGGTGCGGTGCGCCCTGGTTCCTTTACTTGCGGTGCGAATGGAGCTGTCGAAACCTGTGGCGTCAAAGATTTCCCATCTCGCGCCGGTTCAGCACTCTCCGGTTCCTCTTCGGTCATAACTTTCGACAAAATGCCGACCACTTCCGAGGTCTCCTGCGCGATGCGGTCGACACGCGACATGTCAATCCGGAATGGTTGGCCGGGCCTCGGAATTGGTTCGCCGGGCGTCTGATCTCCCGCTTCCTGTATGGTGACGTCACCAAATTCAGGACCAACGGACTTAAGGTGGCTTTCCAATTTTTCCAATGGGAGCTCGAATGCCCGAAAAATCCGTTCCAGAGCGCGAATTTCATCCTTGGTAACAACGCTGTCCGCCGCCGCTACATAGACCAGAACCTCACAGATGAGTTCCCGCTGCTCCTTCGGCACCGGCTTCGCAATGCGGGCGAGCGAACCGCTCACCCTGTCAGGGTCGGCAACCAGAACTTGTTCGAGAGCTTCCAGCCTTCGGTGGTCTTCGGAACTGAGTGCGAGTTTCGTTTCAACAAATCTGCGGGACACATCGAGTTCCTCGGGCGCCACATGTCCATCAGCGCCAGCGACCAGCACGCAGAGTTTGAGAAGGACCGAAGCGCCCAGATAGTTTTGCGATGGTGGCGTCACCTTGGCGCCAATGGGCTTGAATACCGCTAATCCTTGATCCCACGCATATGCGGATTCATGACGCGCGTCGGGTTCAACGACAAAGCCCAACGATTCGATCGTCTGCGCCAGATCTCGACTTTGCCCCGGGGTCAGCTTCTCGCGCTTGGGAACATCAATCAGATGAGCTGCACCGCCAACATCAATAATTGTGCAGTCTTTGCCGGCGCGTCCTTCACTTAAAAGCTCCTCCCACTGCTTCGCTAACGGGTGTGGGACACTGGTTTTCAACTCCTCAGGTAGGGCCAAATATGCCTTAAGGTTCTTGGAAGAAGTTCCGGGCTTGAACCGGGCCCGGCTGTAACCTGTTAAATCCTCGATACAAACATTCCACATGGCTGAAAGCGGTTTAAACTGACCAACCGCGCCCAGCACGTCAGGAACCTCAATCGAAAGACCGTTCCGCAAGCCATACAATAGAGTTGGGCTGGCGGGTCGATAAAACAGCCGCGTGTTTTGTTTCAAGCAAATCAGCTTCATGCCGCCGGGAAAGGTTTCCAAATAGCGTTTGGCAAAAAGCTCTCGGAATTCTTGATTAACCCTCGAGACCACGACGCTTCGACGCGATGCGAAGTCGCGCGACGCAACTTCATAAGCTAGTTCAACTGACAAAGGTGCATCGGATTTAAGCTGGCTGGCCAATACGATAGCCAATTCATCGTCCGCCAGCAACGATATGGGCAGGGTTTTCATCCAGTCCAACAACCGCGCGTAATACTGCTCGCCTTGCTTCCAGCCCCAAAAATGAACGAGTTGGCCGGCGTAACTCTGCAGGGATCTGCTCCGGGTATAAGTTCCATACTGATGGAGCAATCTCACGACCTCTGCTACGACTTCCTGTTCCTGTCCATTGTCCACCAGAAGTCGGCGTTCCAAACCGTAAAGAAATAGAAAAATATAGCCAAGTTCTCGTGCTCCAGGGTCTTCATCCTTGCGCCCCGCTGCAAGCCATTGCAGATAGGCAGCTCGTTGGTCGGGGGTTAGCCATACATATTGTGGATAATAATTTAGCGGCGCGTGTTCCCCTCGCTCCGGTCGGCCTACTGGCAGCCTGAAATTGATGGCTGACGCCTCCGCCATGGAAGGTTGGCCATCGCTGACATAAATCATTCCAGAAGGGATGTGGAAAACTCCGATGTCAATCGATTCATTGGGCGCTATCCAACTCAACGCTGCATTGTGTCTGTGTGATGAGGCGGATGTGGGAAAGATTCGCTCCGACCAAACAGGCGAATCGGATTGTCCCTGCATCCCGGGAGTCGCTTCCAAAATGATTGGCGGAGTTCTGAACGCGTCCAGCCTTTTTTCCAAAAATGCGATGTAACTTTGGACCACTTGACTTGCGGCGGCAGCCGTGTTGCCACCGGAAGCGCAAGCATTGTTCCCAATGATTTGAAATTGTCGCAACATGCTGCGAGTAATGTCCGTGTGATGACTCGAATCGTAACGAAGTGCTGCATCAAAAAACCCTGGAATTTGCTTCGACGCTTCGACCCACTTGACCGCGTATTCATTTAGATAACGGGCTTCACCACCCGGCAAATCCTCGCAGTTTACAAGGAGCGAGAGGAACGATTTTTGAGCGGGATTGTAATCCCGGCCAGCCAGAATAATGGCCGCGATGAACATCAAGACTGTTCTCTGCGCCTCGTCCTTGAGTTCTTCCTCCTTGTCCGGCAAGTCGCTTTTGGCCAAATAATCGATCAACTCCAATAGTTCGAGGAAAGTGGATTGAACCGCGAACACAATGGGGGAGGCATCGCTATTCATGGCAAGGCTGATCGGACGGTTTCGTGTCGTTCAGCATCTGCTCTGGCCAATCAGCCACGGCCACTGATTTATTACAGCGCTGAACGGCGCTCAATTGTACCGATTTGTCGCGTCGAAATTCGAAGAAGGCGGAACCTCGCTGCATAGTGAAGCAAAGTGTGCGCCTGTTGTGCGGTGGCGTCAAACCGATACAAGCCAATCCTTCGGTTTTGCCGTCAACTTTTTGACGGCGGTCTGCCTGCTCGCAGCACTCGAAGCCGCGTTCATTCTCGAATGGTTCGACCTTCGCCGCGATTTCAAGCACGGGATATCGGGCACTCTCTCTTGACGACCTTGCCGCGCTACTCGTACCGCGTCGGCGCTTGAACATGTGCTTCGCGATCTCTCTTCGCTCTGGCGTAGCGCTCTTCGGCGGAGGTGGTCATGTTGGAGCTTCTTTCCGAGTTCGTCGGCTGGCCGAGAATGGCGGGACCGCTAAGGGTCTTTGGCCCTGATGGTCATGGACGAACGCTGGATCAAGTGCCTGTGTTTGCACCTGTAGCGCGGGACCGGGTTGCCGCGGAGCAGCGTCCCCTGAGTTATGTCCTCATGGTTGAAGTACGCGAACGGCACAGGCCACGTGGCGTGGGGATTGTGGAACACATAAAGGCCGTCCAGCAGGCTCTCGCGGTATTCCGACTTGCTGAAATTCCGACGAATGGGGTTAGGCCCGTGTTGGTTGAAGTATAGGGCGGAAAAGTAGGTGAGCGCCTCTGTGTCCTGGTTTAGCGCGAGGACCTTGCTCATGGTGGCGGTGTTGCTGAACAGAATTGCGCTGATTTCCGGCATCTTGCCGGAAGTGAACAAACCGAGCTCGATGGGTGCGCCTGAAGGTTTCGCGAGGGAGTGTCGGAAAAGGTGTTCGCCGTTTGGCCCGATTCTGTCGTAAGCATAAAGGACCTGGCGAATGGCGTGGTCGTTGTGGGCCCAGAAGTATTGCTGCTCAAAGGGACCGATGGCCAAGACGAACGGCCGTTTCTTTACGTGGGGCAGATTCTGGTATGCGGCTTGATACTTCTTATACTTCGCGTCGATGGCGTTGGAGAGGCGAATGACTGCCGTGTCCAAGACGCGTTCGGGGTCGGGCTCGGTCTTCTTCTTCAGGTCTCGTTCCCATTCGGCGCTTTCGCCGATGGCGTTGCTGGCTATAGCGGCCTCAATGCAAAACTCGTTCTGAAAGTTGTCCACTACGAAGTCTGGGGACGCGAAAGCGAGGTTTACGCGGAACCCCAGTTCTTTGCAGCAGGCGAAAATGTAGAGCTCCCAGAACCCTGAGTTAAACGTGGTTTGGAATTCGCGGACGAACTTGCCATCCCGGTCTTTGAACCCTTCTGCCCATTCCGTGAGCACTGCTCGATCCGCTGCCGAGTGCTTGTCGGACAGCTTACGAAAGTTCGGGTGCAGCGCTTGCGGCGGCACGACGGGTGTGAAGAGATCCATTAATTGACATTCCCCATTTGATTTCATGCCCATGACCGGCGTAGGCCTTTTTCGTGATTTTCTTGCTGTTCCACAGGTTTGCAAGTCCTTTTTCCAATCCGACCCCAGTTTTGGAGCGCTCAGGCCGGGTGCTTTACGAAGGCACGGCAGGAGATGAGGGGTGAGCGGCGTGGCTGGGGCGTGGCGTGTCAAATAATTTCAAGATGTTCCACCGATGTTTTCTCGAAATATGTCGGCACACACATTAGCGTGCGGGTGTGAATACAAACTCCAATTCAAACATCACCATCTCATTCACGGGGCAACTCACAATCAACCGGGACGTTCTGATTGAACTTTTTCGCGAATGCGCGCCCCGTGAATGTGCGGTCGTCGGGGCGAAGCCCGTTGAAAGAGTGCCGCCAAGCACGGTGAGCGTAAAAGGGAAACCGGAACGCCTTGCGTTCACGATGCGAGAGACAGCCGAGTTGCTAGGCGTGTCTTACGGTACGGTTCATCGGCTTTTGCAGCGGCAGTTGCTACGCAGTTCACTTGCTTTGCGGAAAAAGGTCATTCCAAAATCGGAGATTGAGCGGTTTTTGAAAGAAACAAGCGATCAAGTTTAATCGGCAAGGACACAAATGGCCGGTGCGCCGCGCCACTTCCGCGTCCGGCAGTTTCCCGACCAGCCGCAACTCCCGCTTGGCCCAGGGCCGTAACCACGGCCCTTTTCATGTCCAATTTCCAAACTGGCTCGGGAGAGCCTACGCCCGCCCGACGATGGTGGCAATGGCTCGCATCAAGCCGAGGCTCACCAACCGAAAAAGCATAGGACCGGGAGTTGCGTTTTTGGGCCGGTTTAAAGGTGCGACCGAGTCTGCCAGTTAGAGCGGCCGGTTCAGAGAAAACTTTGAGTCTGAGAGTTTTTGTCGTCCGCCTCAAAATTGTTTTGTGTCCCGTGGTAAAAGCTTTTCAGTCCAGCGGTGCCAACGTTGTGGCACCCGGCGAGGGACACGAAAAAGGCGCGGCAGGCAATCGCCCGCCGCGCCGCATGGCGTTTTGATTGCGCTACCAAGTGACCGTAGGCGCAACGCCATTGCTGCCCACGTCGCGCCGGAAACTGGCCGCCACCCGTTGCGACCCGACCACCCGAACGCCCACCCGCCGCAACGCTTGGCAAAGCCTGTCCCCTGCCGACGTGCCACCCCCACCCCCGCCACGCTTGGCACTGGCCTTGAAGCCCGCCGCCGCCGCCGCCGCGTCCAATGGCTCGCCCGCCAGCAGCAGCGCCGCCGCTTGGCCTATCTTGTCGGCCAGACCCCGCAACCCCTTGCCGCTGGCTTTGATGGCCGCAATCCGGCGAACCAGCAACCCCGCACGGCGCGCCGCCATGCGCTCGACTTGCAACCGTGCCAACCGCTCCGCACGTGACTCGCTCGGCATGGGAATCGCCGCCAGCCAATCCGCCGACAGGCTGGACAACGGCACCGACTCGCCGCACGTGTCGGCGCTGATGGATGCGACCACCGCCCGCCACGCCACCCGCGCCGCCGCCAGCAGATGCTTGACCCCCGCCCCGTCGCGCTGCCATGCCGCATCCGCTTCCCCAGGACAAGGCAAATGGCCCTCGCCCGCCCGCCATGCCGTCAGCGCCGCCGCGCCCGCCCCGATGGCGTCGCGGATGCTGGCATCGTCGCCCAGCGGATGCACGAACCGGCACCCGTCGCGCTCCATGCGCCTTGCCACCTTGAAGGCGCACCGCGTGGCCAACGCCAAATCCGCTTGCCCTTGACACTCCCGCAGCAACGGCCCCGCCGCCGCCTCACAACTGGCCAACGCCGCGCCCACGCTCCGCGCCGCCAGCCCCAACGCGCGGCGCGCCGTGTCTGGCGCGCTGGCACCCAACGCCAACGCCACCGACACTAGCCCCGCGCCCGTGCCCGTTACTCGATTTTCATTTTTTGATGATGTCATTTTCTATCGCGCGGCCCGCCGCCGTTACTGACGTTTTGCCAGTTAATCACCGGCAGCAAGCCCCGCGCGCCTAAATTCTGCGCTTGTGCGCGCGGGCATTCGCCTGTGTCCGCGCCGTTTTTATTGACGCGCCGACGCCAGAAAAGCCAATGCTGCCAGTAAAAAATGAGCACGACCACCGGCAGACCCAAAACGGCCCTTACCCGGCAAATGGGGGGTATATTTTTGGAATCGTGGCCGGAAATTCAAGGGACCGGGGTAAGGCCCTCGATGCGCGCGCTCCGGCCTTCGCTTAAGAAGCTACGGTCCGGCAAGCCTGCTCAAGTTCGTTGAAATTTCCAAAAAATGACGAGGATCGCAAGCAGGCGGTGGGCGCGGGCGCGGGCGCGGGACAATGCTTGGCTGCAAGCGGTGTTGGCAGCCTGGGCGGCGATGTTGCGGCGCGAATTCCCTGAACGGTTGCAAAGGAATCTGGCGGCCGTCAGAAATGAACTGCCGCCACCCAAAGCCGCTGCGGCCACCGTCTGCTGCCGCCATCGGGTGGTCAACTGCGGCCAGTATTCAATCGCTGAACAGCCATGAGCCCCGATTCCCACGGCCTCGGCAATGCCCATGATTCAAAAAGCCAGCAAATCAGCGACCGGCTCGGAAACTGGACGGTCACACCAAATGTTTCATGGGACAGCCTGGGGGACAGCCAAAGGCTGCCATTTCCAAGGCTTCCCTCTCCTCTTATCTTATTCTATTTTAAGGATTTATATAAGAGAAGAA
>JBEKMW010000070.1:0-24981 GCA_049523455.1 Verrucomicrobiota bacterium
AGCAGCCTGGCGGAGGGCCGGCCCGCGCGTGCCTGGCGCCGGATCCGCAGCCGGCTCAAGGCGAACACGCCCGCTTCCATGCCGGACAGCAGGAACGAGGCGCCCAAACAAGCCGCCAGCGCAATCGTGGTTAAAATGCCGTTGTTCATTGCTTCACTTGTTCCACCATCAACTCCCGCACGCGCCGTTCATCGGTGGCGTGGGCGGTGAGTTTCAATCCGCGGAACGTAGCCGTTTCGCCTGTTTCAGGCACCACCCCGAGCAAATGGGTGAGGAGGCCGCCCATGGTTTCGATCTCCGGCACGTCGCCCAGCGGCGGGAATTCCCGACGGAAGTCGTCCAGCCGCATCGTGCCGTTCACGCGCCAGCGACCGGGCGCGATCGTCTCCATCACAAACCCGTCCGGCTTCATTTCCGGGCGGATTTGGCCGACGAGTTCGCCCAGGATGTCTTCCATGGTCACCAAGCCGGCGGTGCCGCCGAATTCGTCGAGCACAATGGCCAGGCCGCGTTGCTGCTTCTGCAAGCTCTGAAACAGGCGCAGCAGATTCATGGTTTCGGGCACGAACGAGGGAAATTCTATCGCGTCGGCCAGGTCAATTTTCGGGTCCATCAAGAGCGCGCGGGTGTTCAGGACGCCGACAATGGTGTCCGCTGATTCGTCATAAATCGGCAGGCGGCGGTGCCGGAACCGGCGCGCCGCCGCCAGCATTTCCTCCACCGTTGCGTCATCCGAGATACACGCCATGGCGCTCCGCGGGCGCATCACCTCACGGACCGTCCGTTGGTCCAGGCTGATGATCTGCAGAATGGTTTCCTTTTCGGCCTCGGCGAGGGTGCCCTGTTGGAAGGCCATTTCGAGGAGTTCCTGGTATTCGGCGTCGGTCAACGCCGGTATGGGCGTAAACAGCTTGGGCGAGAGCAATCCCAGAATGCCCTCATCCAATTTTTGGGCCACCCGGCACAGCGGGGTGGTGAGCCTGACAAACAGCAGCAACGGCCAACTGACGCGCAAGGCCCAACGCTCCGGTCGGCGAACGGCCAGGGTCTTGGGAAACACTTCGCACCCGACGAGCACCAGCCCCAGCAAGAGCAAGACGGTGGATAGCAACGGCCAGTTGCCGCTGAACACCTGGCGCAACGCGACCGCCAGCATGGCGGCATTGGCGAACGTGTTGCCCAGCACCATGGCCGCCAGCAGGTCCTGCGGTTTTTCCAGCAGGTTTTCGATGATTTTGCCGGGGCCGGGATGCTGTTCAGCCAATTGCCGGGCGCGCCATTTGCCGAGGGACAGCAGGGCCGTCTCCGCCAGCGCAAAAAAGAAACTCGCGCCTGCGAAAATCAAAATCGCCGCCAACGCCATCTCCACGACCGCAGTTTGCCGGAATTCAGCAGTTGAAAAAAGCGAAATGAAACCCGGCCCGCTGGACGGTGGCGGGCTAGGGCGTAACAAAGTTTGCCACCAAGGGCGTCAGCGGTGGCAGGTTGTCAGGATTTTGAAAATTGCCGTCGGAATTCCATTGCCGAAAAACGTTTCATATCTGAGATTATTTCTATCTGTGTTTTGGTATTTCCGATTTCGCCCGCCTAATGCAAGCTCAAAGCACGCGGCGGGTATGCGGACAGCGGGATCAAAACCGAGAATCAAACCACAGATAGACCCATCGCGGTGAGGTTGCAACCAAAGGTTGAACCACGGCGGGATCAGCCGCAAGAAGGCACAAAGGCGCGAAAAAGAGCTTTTACCAGGGATCAACACGAATGGACCCAGATCGGAAAAGCAGAAAGCAAAAGAGCGCTTCGACGAATCGAAGCGCTGGGTGAAAAATTGAGGCTTACTTCTTCACACCCAAGATGGCGTCTTTGGCCGCTTTGGCGACGCGGAACTTGACGACACGCTTGGCTTTGATCTGGATGGTTTCACCGGTGGCGGGATTGCGACCGACACGGGCTTTGCGATTGACCAACACCAGCTTGCCGAGGCCTGGAATGGTGAAGGTGTCCTTGGCGTGTTTGTAAGCCAGTGTGGCGAGATGTTCAAGAATCTCGACGGCTTGCTTTTTGGTGATGCTGTTCTTTTCTGCGATTTCAGATGCAATTTGGGATTTGGTCAGTGCTTTCGCCATAATTCGGTCAGTTCGATTGGTTGATATTGGTTGATAATAGTTATTGCCGACCGCGGATTAAAACCATTCAGGCACCACTCGCCAAGTCAAAACCAGGGATTTATTGAAGGATTCGCATTATTCAGCGAGGTTGAAAGGCGGACGAAAAGTGAGACGGGGACAGGACGGGTCAAAAGTGCGGCATCTCCGTTACGAAGGTTTGGAGCCCATCGGAAAAGGGCTCAGACCACATAACATTTCACTTTTCGCATGTTTTGGGGTTGACGCGGGCTGGCAGCGCCAGCGGGGTCGCCACAGCTTTATTGGGGTTGAAAAGGTGCACAAAGAGCGAGCGTCGCGTATTCATAAACGCCAAACCGTGTTTCAATGGGGTTTATGAATAGAAACGGAAAAATCGCCCGCCTCCCCGGCGTCATCCGCGACGAACTGAACCGCCGCCTCCAGGACGGCGAACCCGGCAAGAACCTCGTCCAATGGCTCAACGGATTGCCCAAAGTCAAAAAACTGCTGGCCGACCAGTTCGCCGGACGGCCCATCGCCAGGCAGAATCTCTCGAATCAAACCGGATTAAACCAGGTCAAACCGAATCAAACTGAATCAAAGTGGATCAAACCAAATGAAAGCAAAGAATTTTGGGCAGTGAGTCAGTCTGGTGGGGCGAGGCTCCTGACGAGTCGCCTTCGCAAAGCTTCGGCGCGCCGCGTCCGGCTCGCGGAGACGCTCGCCCCACCCAGGCTGGAGTGCCCGGCTCGCGGGGATCGGCCTGCGCTCAGCAGCTACGGCCTGGCAGGCATCGAACATGAACCCCGACATCGGATGTCGGGGCGGGCATCCAACATCCTATGAAGCTCCCGAACCCTCACCTCACCCTGACCCTCTCCCCTCCCATCAGAATGGGAGCGGAGAGGGAACAGCAAGCGGGCCGCATTCACATTCGGAAGCTCGTTTGGCATCGGCAGGTTCAGGGGTTCAATGCGCGATTTTTCTTTTGCCTGCGCCGGTTTCCGCATTCAATTCCGGCCCATGTCGCACGAATACGTGCTCAAACCGTTTCAACCGGAGGTGCGCCTCCAGATTGATTACGCGCGGGAGTTGAATCCGCAGCAACTGGCGGCGGTCACCGCGCCGCCCGGGCCGGCGCTGGTGATCGCGGGGGCGGGTTCGGGCAAGACACGCACGCTGACCTATCGCGTGGCGTATTTGCTGGAGCAGGGCATTCCCGCCGACCGGATTCTGCTGCTCACCTTCACCAACAAGGCCGCCGGCGAAATGATGCGGCGCGTCGCCGATTTGCTCGGCCGGCAATTATCGTCGCTCTGGGGCGGCACCTTCCACGCCATCGGCGCGCGGATATTGCGCGCGCACGCCGACCTGCTGGGCTACCGGCGCGATTTCACGATCCTCGACCGCGACGACGCGAAGGACCTCATCAAAGCATGCATTACCGACGCCAAGATTGATACCAAGGGCACGCATTTTCCCAAACCGGACGTGCTCTGCGAAATTTTCTCGCTGGCCGTCAACACGCACCGGACCGCCAGTGATCTTTTGAATGCCGAGTTCGAATATCTTTTGGAAAAATACGAGGGCGATGAGTCAGCGGGACTGGCTGAGCCGGTAGCGCGCGTGGAACAGCTTTACGCCCGGCGCAAGCGGGCGACGAACGCGATGGATTTCGACGATTTGCTGGCGCTGTGGCTGAAGCTGCTGCGGGAACAGGCCGACGTGCGCGAGCTTTACCAGCGGCGGTTCCAGTTCATTCTCGTGGATGAGTATCAGGACACCAACCGGCTGCAAAGCGATTTGATTGATTTGCTGGCCGAGCGGCACCACAACGTGATGGTGGTGGGCGACGATGCCCAGAGCATCTATGCCTGGCGCGGCGCGAATTTCGCCAACATTTTCCAATTTCCCAAGCGATATCCGGAAGCGAAGGTGTTCAAGATCGAGACCAACTATCGCAGCACGCCGGAAATTCTTCGGGTGGCCAACGCGGCCATCGCCGAGAACCACAACCAGTTCACCAAGGTGCTCACGCCCGCGCGCAAGAGCGGCTTGAAACCGGCGCTGGTGGCGTGCCTGGATGCGTCGCAGCAGGCGGCGTTCATCGCGCAACGAGTGACGGAATTGCCCGAGGAAGGCGTGAACCTGAACCAAGTGGCGGTGCTTTACCGCTCGCATTTTCACGCGCTCGAATTGCAACTGGAGCTTACGAAACGCCGGATTCCGTTCGCCATTACCAGTGGCATCCGGTTTTTCGAGCAGGCGCATATCAAGGACGCCACGGCGTATCTCAAGCTGGTGGCCAATCCGCGCGACGAAGTGTCGTTCAAACGGCTGGCGCAACTGCTGCCGGGCATCGGGGCCAAGGGCGCCGAAAAAATCTGGAAGATTTTTTCGGGGAAGATGGAGGATGGAAGGTGGAGGGTGGAAGCGCGGACTCTGGAAAGCGGAAAGGGGAAAGCGGAAATCGGAAATGAGACAGAGCCTCCTCACGTCGGCTCCTACAAGCTCGCCACGGCATTACAAACCTGCGGGAAATCCATTCCGGCCAAGGCCGCCACCGCTTGGGCGCAATTTGTGGCCACGGTCGGGCAGCTTGAAGATGAAACCGTCCGCAAAAGCGCGGCGAAGATGCTGCGGCTGGTCATTGACGCGGGTTACGACGATTATCTGAAGGAGACGTACGACAATTACCAGCGACGGCTGGAGGAATTGGAGCAACTGGCGGAGTTCGCGTATCAATTCGGCAGCGTCGAGGAGTTTTTGACGCAGCTCGCCTTGCTCACCAACGTCGAAGCCGAGGACGGCCAGGCGGCCGCGGACGACACGGAGCGAATCCGCCTCACGACGATTCATCAGGCCAAAGGGCTGGAGTTCGACGTGGTCTTCGTCATCATGCTCTGCGATGGATTGTTTCCGTCAGCGCGGTCCATGGAAACGGACGAGGGCGAGGAAGAAGAGCGCCGTTTGTTTTACGTGGCCATTACACGCGCCAAGAACGAGCTTTACCTTAGCTACCCGCTCATCCGCGCCAGCTTCAGCAATTCCGACAACGACGGGATGCAACAACCCTCGCGCTTCCTGGCCGAAATTCCCCGTGACTTGCTGAATGAGTGGAAGTTGAGGTGATTTACGATATACGATATACGATTTACGCGGATTGCCTGGATGGAGCTTGAACTGGCGTAAATCGTATATCGTAAATTCAGAGCTTCCTTACAGGTGACCGAGCAATGCCCGGCGTTTCATGCCAGCACCACTTGCGCTGTTTCCGCCTGGGGGTCGAGCCGGAAGGCTTCTTCACGCCCTGTATCCAGCAGCAGTTGAATGGCTTCCTTGAGATTGCCAAGACATTCTTCCTTGGTTTCGCCCTGTCCATTCGCACCGGGAACTTCCAGACAAGTAGCCCAAAAACCGCCTTCATCCGGTTCGCCCCGATGAACAATGGCCGTGAACTGTTTCATGCACCTATTTTAATTCAATTTCCCGTGAAAGAAAAATGGTTTTATTTGCTGATGCCGCGTTCGCTGGAGCGGATGAATTGGGCCAGATGCCGAATCTCATCGAGCGGTGGCAATTCTTTTTCAATTTTCGCCAGTGCGTTCGGAATGGTGAGTCCTTCGCGGAAGAGGATTTTGTAGGCCTGGCGCAAAGCATTTTGGGCGTCCTCGGAAATTCCGTGGCGTTCCAAGCCGACCTTGTTGATGGTGCGGGTTTCGGCGGGATTGCCGTCGGCAATCATGAACGGCGGCACGTCCTGCACCACCTTTGAGCAGCCGCCGATCATCGCCATTTTGCCGATGCGGCAGAATTGGTGCACCGCCGCGAGACCGCCCACGACGGCGTGGTCCTCCACCGTCACGTGGCCGGCCAAGGTGGCGACGTTGGACATGATGATCCAATCGCCGAGCGTGCAATTGTGCGCCACATGGCAATAGGCCAAAATGGTGTTGTGCGAGCCGATGCGGGTGGTCTCGCCGTCGCCGGTCGCGCTGTGGACGGTGACGTATTCGCGGAACGTGTTGTTGTCGCCGATTTCCGTGCAGGTAACGCCGCCTTTCCATTTCAGGTCCTGGGTCTTGAGTCCGAGGCTGGCGAACGGGAAGATTTCGTTTCCGCTTCCGAGCTTGGTATGGCCATCAATAACCACGTGCGAATGCAACCGGCAACGGTCGCCCAGAGTGACGTTTTGGCCGATGACACAATACGGCCCGATTTCGCAATCGGCGCCGATTTGCGCCTGGGGATGGATGAGGGCCGTGGAATGAAACATGGAAATGCCTAGGCATCGCGCATCATAAACGTGACTTCCGCCTCGCTCACGATTTCGCCGCCCACTTTGCAGACGCCCTTGGCGCGTCCGATCTTGCCGCGCACCTTGATCAATTCCACTTCGATCACCAGCGAGTCGCCCGGCACGACTGGCTTGCGCCACTTCACGTCCTCGGCGGACATGAAATACGCCACCTGGTTGGCGGCCTCGACCCGCTTGAGCAGCAGCACACCGGCCACCTGCGCGATGGCTTCGAGCTGCAGAACGCCCGGCATGATGGGATGGCCGGGAAAATGCCCCTGAAAATACGCCTCGTTCATCGTGACGTTCTTGACGCCGACGATGTGGTCGCCATCAATTTTTAAAATCCGGTCCACCATCAAAAATGGGGGGCGGTGCGGGAGCAATTGCATTAATTGTTCCACCCCCATCGCGCCGTTCTCGGCAATCATCGGCGCCGGCGGTTCGGCCCTCACCGGCGGCGGGGCAAAGGTCTGCGCGGCGCGCAGCGGTTTCTGCATCTGAGTGGCGATGTGCCGGACCATTTCGCAGTTGGCCGCATGACTCGGCTTGACTGCGATCAAGTGCCCGCGCAATGGCCGGCCCAGCAGCGACAAATCGCCCACGATGTCCAGCATCTTGTGCCGCACGAATTCGTCCGGATACCGCAACGGCTCGGTGGTGAGCACGGCGTCATCGCGGATCACGATGGCGTTTTCCAGGCTGCCGCCCTTGATGAGGCCGTTCTTGATGAGGAACTCGATCTCTTCGTAGAAACAAAATGTCCGCGCGTGCGCCAATTCGCGTTCCCACGTGGCGGGCGTGACCTCGGTGCTGTAGAACTGGGTGAACCGGCCCTTTTTGTCCGCGCTGGTGCAGGTGATTTTGAACGCCTCGTCGGGGAACAACGTCATCGTCGTCTCACCCATTTGAAATTCAATCGGCTCGGTGGGCAGATACGGTTCGCGCTTTTCCGCCTGGGGGGCGATGCCGGCCTCGCGGATGATTTTGCAAAACTCGCGCGAACTGCCGTCGGCGATGGGCGGCTCGTTGGCGTCCAACTCGACGATCGCGTTGTCAATGCCGGAACCGGCGAGGGCGGCCAGCACGTGTTCGACGGTGTGAATTTTTACGTTGCCCTTGGCCAGCGTGGTGGAGCGGGTGGTTTCGCCCACGTTTTCCACGCGCGCCTCGATTTCCGGTTTGCCTTCGAGATCCACGCGGCGGAAGCGCACGCCACTGTTGGCGGGCGCGGGCAAAATGGTCATGTTCACCCGATTCCCGCTGTGCAAGCCGGTGCCCGAAAACGCGGCAGGGCGATTAAGCGTCTGCTGATTTAGCACGGGGGGATTAGACAAAATGGGGGTCAGTTTGGCAAGCGGTCAGATGCATGTTTCATGGGCGCAAGCCAACACCACCACCAACGAACCGGCCTGCTGGCGGAGCGCGGATTGTCTCAATCAATGCGCAGCGCGTAAGACGGAGATACTTTTAACAGAAGGCAACAGAGGCAACAGAGATAAAGGGAAAAGCACTCGTCTTCACTGCGCTTCGGCGCGGCAAGGGAAACGGGAAAGCATCCGCCTCCGCCCAGAGGCTACGGCGGACAGGGAAAGCAGAAATACCGGATTTAACCGCAAAGAACGCAGAGAGCGCAAAGGAAAGAGGGCGGCGCGAAGAGTGGAACGTGACAGGACACAGGCTCGCTTTGCGATCTTTGCGTTCTTTGCGGTTAAACTCCCTCGTTCCAGACCTGCTGGGTGCCAATCGCCCGCAAATCCGCAGAGGTTGCAGCATAACGGCTGGGTTTGAAATGGAATGGATTCGCAAAATCCAAGTCCAGCGACACCAAGGCGCGCCCTTCGCGGCGGCAGCGTTCGATGAGGTTGGTATCTTCGGCCTTTTCAAGTGACTGGCTGGCGACAGTGGCCACGTCGTGGCCGGCGCGGAAAAGGATTTCGCGACCGCGTTCGCCGAGGTTTTCGTCCAATTTGAGCTTCATGCCGTCGCTTCGAGCGGCACGTCCACGTAGCGTTCGCGCGACATCTCCGCGCCGTAAGCAATACAGGCCTGAATGTCTTCAGGTTCCAAGCCAGGATAATCCTTGAGAATCTTGCGCTCGGTCGTGCCGGAAGCGAGCAAATCCAAAATCAGCGAAACCCAGATGCGATGCCCGCGAATGCACGGCTTGCCGAAGCAACGCGCCGGGTCAATCCAGATGCGCTGAAGCAGTTCTTCACGGGAAAGTTGTTTATGTGCTTTGGCTTTCATCACAATGAAATTATCGCCCTAATTTTACTTCAGGCAAGCGGCAATTATCGGCTCTTAAATCATATCGGCGGCGAGCACGCGGATGGTTTCTTCCAGGGAGGTCTGGCCGTTGATGGCGTGGGCCAGGCCGTTTTGCCAAAGCGTTCTCATGCCTTGTTGAATCGCAATGTCCGCCAGGGCCGACGTCTGCATCTTCTTCAACACCGCTTCGCGGAACGGTTCATCCACGATCAGCAGTTCCGTGACCGGCAATCGCCCGGCAAATCCGGTTTGGGTGCAATGTTCGCAGCCCGTGCCGTGCCGGAATTGCGCCTGCGCGACCAACTCGTCGGGAATGACCCGGAGCTGGCTGGCTTCCGGGGTGTAAGGCTCCGCGCATTGCTTGCAATTGCTGCGCACCAGGCGCAATCCCATCACGCCCAGGACGCTCGACGCCAACAGGAACGGTTCGATGTCCATGTTAATGAGCCGGGTGAACGCGCCCGCCGAGGTGCCGGAGTGAATCGTGCTGAGCACCAAGTGACCCGTCAGCCCGGCTTGCACCGCAATGGCCGCCGTGTCCGGGTCGCGAATTTCGCCAACCATGATCACCTGCGGATCCTGCCGCATGATGCTGCGCAGCGCGGTGGCATAGGTGAAGTCCTGCGCGGTATTGATCTGCGTCTGGCTCATCATCGGCAGGTTGAATTCCACCGGGTCTTCCACGGTGCTCACGCTCACGGTGGTGCCGTCGCGCTGGATGATGTGGCACAACGCCGAATACATGGTGCTGGTTTTGCCGGAACCGGTCGGCCCGGTGAACAGGACCAGCCCGCTGGAACGTTTCAGCAGGCGCAGCAGGCCTTTCAGCGCCGCCTCGTCGAAGTTCAACGCGTTCAAATCGAACCGCCGGTCGCGCGGATCGAACAGCCGGGCGACGATTTTCTCGCCGCGCGTTGTGGGAAAGATGGAGATGCGCAATTGCACGCCTTCCAGCTCCGGTCCGCCCACGGCCGTGCCGTCCTGGGGCTGGCCGGCCTGGTAGGTGACCAGATTGGCCATCACCTTGAAACGCATGGAAATTTTGTCCAGCAGTTCGAGCGGGAGATGCGACACCTCGACGAGGACGCCGTTGACGCGCGCCCGGACGGCGATGGCTTTTTCCCACGGCTCGATATGCAGGTCGCTGGCGCCGAGCCGGGTGGCATCCTGCACCATGCAATTGACTAGAACGCTGATTTCAAAATTCTGCGCCGCGCTTTCGGATTGAAGATAATCGTCGGTGTAACTCATAACGGGTGCGCCTTGTGTGTAGAGTAGGGTGCACTTTGGGAAATGCAAGGCGGAGATTGGGATTGTGCTGATTTTGGGCGTGGCGGCAGGCATCCATGCCTGCCGTAGAGCCGGGCTTCCCAGCCCGGCGGAAAGACCTTACGCGAGCCAAGTGACGTTAAATTCTCCAAACACCTCTTGCAATCCACGGTCCGCCCGGGCGGCAAGGATGCCGCCCTCTACGTCAGGCAGGGATGCCTGACGCTACGGAATTGCCGCTTGCGCCATCCACTCCCGCGTTTAAGCTATGCTTGTGTCTTGGTTCACTGACCGGCATTGCTTCCTGCTCGCCGTCGCCATTTACGGGGTGAGCACGGTTTATTCGGTATTCCTGTGGCGGAAGGGCTTCCGCCGGGACGACCATGTGAACTATTTTCTGTTGCTGGCCGGTTTTGCCCTGCACACGGTGGCGATGATGCTGCGCGGCTTTTCCCTGAAACAATGCCCCGTCAACAACCTCTACGAGGCGACCATGTTCTTGCTTTGGGCGTTCGTTGCGGCCTATCTGGTCGTTGGTCTGCTGCCGCGGTTGCGATTTCTCGGCGCGTTTGCCGCGCCGGTCGTCTTTGCCATCGGCGTCTTCGCGCTCATGCCCGCCCTCGATCCCCCGCCTGGGCCCAAACCGGAGTTTTCCGGCGGGCTGACCAGCCTGCACGCGGCGACCATCCTGCTGGCCTACGGCGCCTTTGGTCTCGGCGCCGTGGCGGCGGGAATGTTTTTGACCGAGCAGCACGATTTAAAATTTCACAAGCTGCGCGCCGTGCTCTCACTGCTGCCGCCGATTCAGCGCCTCGAAACCATCGCCACGCGGCTGGTGGTGGCGGGGTTGGTGCTGTTTACCATCGGCCTGGGCGCCGGTGGACATCTGCCCCGCCCGGCGGGCGCCGGTTACTGGACGGACCCGAAAGTCGTTTGGTCTGTTTTCATGTGGCTCGTGTATCTGGCATTGCTGCTGGCGCGCCGGTTCTTTCCGCAATCGAGCCGCCGCTTCGCTTCCGGCGTCGTCGGCGCGTTTGTTTTTCTGCTCCTGACGTTTTGGGGCACCAACCTGCTTTCGACGCTGCATCATCCATGAGCCACATCGTCGTCCTCGGCCTGAGTCATCATGCTTCGCCCGTCGAATTGCGGGAACGGTTTGCGTTTGCCGAGGCGGAAATTCCCGGCGCCCTCGAATCCCTTCGCGCCTCGGGCGTGGCGGCCGAAGCGGTGATACTTTCGACCTGCAACCGCGTGGAGATTTACGCCGCGACTCCGCTCACACCGGATGCCGCCGTCGCCGAGTTGAAACGATTTCTGGTTACGCGCCGCGGTTGCGAGGACACGCTGGGCGACCAACTCTATTCCTTTGCCGAGCCCCAGAGCCTCCGCCATCTGTTCCGCGTTGCCTGCGGCCTCGATTCCATGGTGCTGGGCGAGACGGAAATCCTCGGCCAATTAAAAGAGGCCTATGCAGCCGCGTTTCAGCACCGGCACACCGGCGCGCGGCTGAACCGGGCGTTTCAGCGCGCGTTCCACGTGGCCAAGCACGTCCGCACCCATACCTGCATCCAGCGCGGCAGCGTGTCCGTGGCTTCGGTCGCGGTGGAACTGGCGGAAAAAATTTTCAATTCACTCGACGGCCGCGCCGTAATGGTGATGGGCGCCGGCGAGATGAGCGAGAAAACCGCGCGGGCTCTGCTTTCGCGCGGCGCGCGCCATCTTCTCGTCGCCAACCGCTCGCTCGAACGCGCAGAGGCGATGGCCGAAGCACTCGGCGGACGCGCCGTGGAATTAGACGACTGGGAAGCGGAGTTCGAACCGATTGACGTCGCCGTTAGCAGCACATCCGCGCCGCATTACATCCTCGACCGCGCGCGGCTGGAACCGCTGATGAAACGCCGCCGGCACCGGCCGCTGCTGCTCATAGACATCGCCGTGCCGCGCAACATTGATCCTGGGGTGAACTTTCTGGAAAACGTTTATCTTTACAACATTGATGACTTGCAGGCCATCGCAGACGATCATCTGAAGCAGCGCCAGGAAGAAATCGCGCGGTGCGAACAGATCATCGCGGAGAAGATGGCGGGCTTGCTGGATCAAAAGAACGAAGGTGCAGGAAGTTCGGTGGAGGATGGAACCAGTCATCGGCCATCTTCCATCATCCATCTTCCATCCTCTTCCTAAAATGGACCGCCCCATCATCATCGCCACCCGTGGCAGCGCGCTGGCGCTGGCCCAGGCCAACCTGATTGCCGCGCAATGCCGCGAAGCGTTCTCGCGGCTGCGGTTTGAGTTGAAAATCGTCAAAACGACCGGCGACAAATTGCAGAAGGCTTCCATGGCGAAGGTCGAGGGTGGCTTGCCCAAAGGATTGTTTACGAAAGAATTGGGGGTGGCGCTGGTCAAGGGCCAGGCCGACCTGGCCGTTCACAGCTTGAAGGATTTGCCCACGGATTTACCGGCCGGCCTGGTGTTGGCCGCCACCCCTAAACGCGCCGATGTGCGCGACGTATTGATTTATCGCGACGCCGAATTTATCAAGCATCGCGCTGACGACACGACTTCCGCCGACTGGGTACCGGGCCAGGACGCGCTACGGGGATTTAAACCGCACGCGACGTTAAATGATTTTCCCGCCAAGGCCACCGTGGCCACCAGCAGCACCCGCCGCAAGGAACAACTGCTCGCGGCGCGGCCGGATCTAAACGTCGTGGAAATCCGTGGCAACGTCACGACGCGGATGCAAAAAGTGGCCGAACGCGGCGAACTGGATGCCACCGTGCTCGCGTTGGCCGGCCTCACGCGGCTCAATTTCCGCGTTACGCCCGGCGGTGAGCTGGAAGGGGACGCCGTGCCGGACGGATTGCTGGCAACCATATTGGACATCGACGTCATGTTGCCATGCGTCGGCCAGGGCGCCATTGGAATCGAGATCCGCGCGGACGACGAACGCATCGGGCAAATCTGTGAACGGTTGAACCATTTCAACACATATCATTGCGTGACCGCGGAGCGTGCGTTTTTGCACGCGATGGGAGGCGGCTGCCAAAGTCCGGTGGCAGCCTACGCCGAAGTCACCGGCGACAAAATTCTCATGCGGGCGGTCTCGTTTCGCGACGGCCCGGCCAAGCGTGGTGAAGCCAAACGGCCGATTGCCGAAGCCGTTGCCTTGGGCGAGGCACTGGCAGCGCAATTGAAATAAAACGCCCCCCATTGGCGGACGCCGGATGGGTAGGACAGGCGTCCACCCTCCGCAGTAGTCTGCTACGGAGGACGGGCCGCGCCTGTCTCCATCTCCATGAACCGGGGAACATTCACGAGACGACGGCGCGCACGGAGTGACACGCCCTACCGAAATCAGGACACTTAAGGACACTCTCCATGGACCGGATGCCCACCCGCAGGTTTTTGGGAGTGCGCGGACATGTCCGCGCTTTGTTTCGACGCGACACGTCGCGTCGAAAAAAGCGGCGACATGTCGCCGCACTCCAAGACGCTGTCGCGGCAATTGGTTCATGGTCCCAATGCATGCGCAAAAGCGAAGGGAGGCTTTCCATAAACCGGGAACAGCGAACTTCCAAATAGAATCAGGCCCCTCACCCCGGCCCTCCCCATGAACCGGGGAACATCGAACATCGAACATCGAATGAAAGCAAAGAGCCCTCACCTCACCCTGACCCTCTCCCCTCCCATCCGATGGGAGCGGAGAGGGGAAAGCACGCGGGCAGCATTCATATTTGGAAGGGCGTGTGGCATCGGCAGGTTCAGGGGTTCAATGCGCGTCCAATCTGGGAGGTCGAAGCTCTCTCCATGAACCGGGAACAGCGAACTTCGAAACAGAGTCAGGCCCCTCACCCCGGCCCTCCCCGTTTGGCGGGGAGAGGGAGAAAGCGGCAGCGCGTCCCTACCGGGTTGAGGGGTTCTCCTGCGTGTCCGCCTCTATAAGTGTGGAGGCCGTGTAATCCGGCACGGGCGGAACGGCTTTTTTTGCCTGTTCATCCAGCAGCGCATCGAATTTATCCAAGGATTGGCTGGCGACCGCCTCGTAGTTGCCAATGGTCGGGGGAAGGCCGGCGTACGCACCCGCCTCTAACACGCCATGGCGGTTAGCTTGAGCCAAGGGAGGGTGGCGAACAGCCGGTTTGTGTCGTTCAGCAACCAATCCGACAACCAGGATCACCGAAGCCGCCACGGGAACAGCAACACGCCAGTTCAACAGAATTCCCCGGAGAAACAACCTCGCGGTTTCCCACATGGACACCGGGGCCTCGGCCTCGAGTCTGGCGACCACCTGGCGGTGGAAGGACTCCGACGTTTGGATGTCCGGAGTTGTTTTTGCCTGGGCCAAAGTTTCAGTTACGCTGGAAATTTCTGCGAGATAGTTGCGGCACCCGTCGCAGGATTCAAGGTGCGCGCGAAGTTCCCGCGCCTGCCGGGCGTTCAATTCATCCAAGGCCAGCAGGGCGATGGCTTTTCTTTTATTCAAGCAAACTTTCATAGTGTCCCACCTTTCATTTTGGGATTGGGCAATGGCGATCCGATTGCCTTCATTCCCCGGAGCCTGTCCAACGCATGGAACAACCGCGATTTCACCGTGCCTACCGAGCAACCCAAAACGGCGGCAATTCCATCCAACGAATCATCCACGTAGAACCGCAAATAAATGATCTGCCGTTGTCTGGCCGGCAGCGCTTGAACGCATTCCCACAGCGAAGCCGCCTGCTCGCGCTTCTGCATCTCTTGATCCGGCAAAGGACGGGGATCCGTCAGGTTGGTGATGCGATCCTGAAATCGCTCCCGGTCGCGCCCGGTGAGCAGTGAGTCGGGCATTGGGCGCCTCTGGCGAACGATATTGAGGTAGCGATTCAGCAAAATCGCGCAAAGCCAGGTGAAAAATTGGCATCGCCCGTTATAGCGGCGCAGGCATTTCCAAGCTTCGACCAACGTGTCCTGGGCCAATTCTTCGGCCACAGTTTCATTGCCACAAAGCGCCATTGCGTACCGCAACAACCGGGATTCATAGGCGCGGCAAATCTCGCTAAAAGCGTTCGCGTCGCCTGACCGGGCTTGTTCAAGCAGGCTCCGCGTCGCTGGGGCTTCAATGTCCACGAGGGTTGGATTCAGGCTGAACACAGTGTCATGGTAACCAAAAATGGGAACAATATCACCCTATAACCCGTCATGGCGACACCGCCTGTCCCTCATGCGGTCCGTCAATTCGAAATGCCGCTCCTTCCTTTTCGACAAAAATGAGCGCGCAAGGATAGCCCAGCCCCGTGTAGGCGGACGTGAGTTGAAATCCGCGATCCACGCCTTCAAACACAAAGCGCCGGAAGTGGAACGGACCATTTCCGAAGGGGTCCCTCACGTTATTCAGTCCATACTCGCCATGCAATTTGTATTCCATGGCGGCGTGCAACATGGCCAGTTGGGCCTGAGCCCTAAACTCTCTGGTTTTCCGGGCTGGCGCATAACCAAGAACTCGTGCGACAAACGGGTTGGAGGATTTCCCAATCTCTGCCGTGAATTGTTCCAGTTGATTTTCATACTCCCCATGCGGCAGAGCCATTATCTGAGCGAGATGCTGCCGCTGCAGTTGCACATCATCCACTAATTTGAGCAAGCCGGCGCTGGTGCCCCCAGCCGCTTTGGCGGCCTCCTCCCAGACTTTCTCCAGATTCGTCTCCCCGGAGGCATCGCCCCACCCGGTAATCCCCGTCTCCGTGATGATTTTGTGACATTCCGCCATCACTTCAGCGTCATTGCCGGGATACTCTTTCTGCCATTCCAGGATTTTGGCCGCCAATACATCATGGAAATCGAACTTTTCTGATAGCATGGCGGCAGACACGGTGCCCCGCACCGGGGCCGCATCGAATCCATCCACCAACTGCTTTAAAGTCTCCGGTGGAAATTCTCCGAAATGCGCCGCCACGGTGTTAACGTCAATAGCCTCGATGGCGTCCTGAACCAGCGCACCAATGAAGCTGCCGTCACGGGATACATTTCTCCCCAGCACGAACGCCGCAAGCAAATCGTCGCTCGCACCGGTCTCGTTGCCGTGCTGCAATTTCCACACGGCCCGCAACTGCGCCGCCTGGGCCGCCGCCTTGGCGCGGACCCAGTGGGGAAACTGCGGTTCCTGCCCGGAATTTGAATCAATGCCCCAATCACAAGGCACCTTTTGTTGCGCAGCCTGTCGCAGCAATTTAAACTCGTCGTCGTAGCCGGCGACAATTCTGGCATACCGCTCCGGGAGCTTTTGTTCCTGCCCCGCTTTCGAATAGAAGTAGTCCAGGTCGGTCTCCGACATGGGTGGGGGCGCTTCCAAAAACGCCTGATAATAGAGCAGCGCCGGATTGATGTCTGTGCGAAGCGGCTCGCCACGCGCGCCAGGCATGATTCCGGTCAAAACGAGCAACGATAAACAGATTAGTTTCATGGTTTTCATATTTTTCTTCCGACGTTGTCATCGGGTCTGTCCGTTAATAACGCGGGCACTGGAAAAAGTTCATTCTTTTGCGATTTTTCTCAGGCTGTCAATTTGCCGCCGGGGAGCGGCGACCGACAGCAGCCCACGGAAAAAAGCGTCCTCCCCAATTTTACGTAACGGCGTGCCGGCAGAGCGCCGCAAAAAACCGTGCGGGAGTTCAGATGGCGGCTTTCTCCCGAAAGCCGCTACGCCATTGGCTCGCCCTTGCTTGGCTGGACAAACGCGGTTAGGTTGCCGACATGATATTGCGTCTTTTGGTTGAACGCGACCCCGAGACCAATCGCCGGTCGGCGGTGTTCCCGGAACTGCCCGGCTGCGCTTCTGCCGGAGACACGGAAGCCGAGGCCGTCGCCAACGCGAAGGAGGCATCGGAACTCTGGTTTGGAGAAAGGAGCATTCAATCCGATGTATCATCCTTCATCGCATAAGCCGTTGATGCAAGCTGGCCTTCCGGCAATTCAAAAAGTGCCTGACTTTCTGTCGGGTCCGATTTCCGCCGGTAGCTTGCCACAGGTTTCTTTTTTCCAAGCAACGATTCCAAATCTGTCTTCGCTTTTGATTTGGTAAAGGCATCACGCAACACATTGAAATACGCAAGCGTCCAATTGTCCTTTACGAAGTGTTCGCTAAACAACGGCGATTTCATCTTCCGTTCAAAATCGTTTTCCCGTTCTTCGGGAATCACCATTGTTTTCGGAACATGCGCCGGAAGATTTGAACCCCGCTGAAGTCCGCTAGTCATCGTCGTGGTGCATTCCACCTCAAAGGCTCGAACGACTTGGTTGTCAGCCAGCCAGAGTAAATCCATGTCAAGGACGGGGCGCGAATTGCTGACGCCTTTCAAAGCCTTCAAAGCAGCGGGCTTGGCTGTGACCAAATCGCGTAATTTAGTTTCTTCGACCAGTCCAATTACAGTTTCGCGCTGTTCGCGCCGGCCAATCCAGATGTCGTGTCCGCGCGCCGCACCGATTTTCGCCAACAACGCAATCACTTCGCTGTGGCGCGACAGGCTCACCCGGATTTCCTCCTTCAACATCCATGAGCCACCGCTGACTTTGCGACCATAAATCTCCAAAGCCTCGGTAATACTCGTGCTATCTGAGGTGAGCGAATTGGGAAATTCCCGCGCGACCGTGTCCCAAACTTCGGTAAACGTGACGCGACCTTTCTCATTGAGACAACGGAACACTGTTTCCTCGACGCGCTCGGTTAAGGGCACTGCTTCGAGACGCGCGGCAAAAGCCTTGTCCGTGAACCACCACAATTTGCCCGCCGCGCCGCCGAGTTTGGCATCCACCAGTTCAAAATCCGCGCCGATGCTCTCTTCCAGAACGGTTTTCACGTCCAAACCCGTGTGCAAGGTGCCAAATAAGCCGCGCTTGGCCAGCACTGGGTCAACCTGGTTGATGAGAATCGTGTAAGGCGTCGGTTCGGCGCGGCTGGCGATAACTTCACGGCAAGTTTCGACAACGATACGCCGGAACCGTTCTTCGCTGATTTCCTCCATCTGCCGCGCGGGCCGGGCCGTCTTGACGAAGCGCAGATAGAAATCACCCTGCGCGCTGCCAAAGGGCTGCAACATGGCCTTGGCCGAAACCTGGCCGAGCGGCTGGTGATGGATGTGCTCGTAATCAAAGCCGGAAAACACACCCGCGCGCACCGTGGCATTGCGGACCATGAACGACGGATTATGAAACGTCAGCGTCAGGCATCGCTCCGGTCGCAGTACCCGGTAAAAGCCCTGAAAACTGCTGTTGAGCAGCGAGTGATAAACCTCGAATGGCTTTTTCTGCCGTTCGTTGCGGATCACTTCGTGCGCCACGATATTTTCCGTGTAGCGAAAATCCTGCTTGAGCCACGCGTTCCAAAGGTAGGAAAGTTCGCCGTATTGAATCGAAGCATCGTAAGGCGGGTCGGTGAAAATGTAATCCACGCACTCATCCGGCATTTTCTTCATCAATTTCACGCAATCGTCCGTGACTATGGCTATATCCGCTTCGCCGGCAAGCACTTTGCGCCAGTCATCGGTGACTTTCACGCCGCCCAACAGTTCGTTGGATTCGTTTTTGGCGTTGATGATTCCCTGATGGCCGATGACGGCGCTGTCAAATTTCTCCCAAACATTGGCTTCGAGATAACGCGGCGCGGACCAATAACTGTGTTGTGTCCAAGTGGAACTGAAAGCGGTTTGATGATTGCCCTCGCCGGGCGCGAGCGCAGGACACATTCGCGTGCAAAGATGAATCATCGAACTGAATGCGCCGAGCAGAAATTGTTTTAATTGCGGGCTGCTTTCCTGTTCGATGGCTTCATAAATCATCGCCGCCGCGCGCAAATTACGCTTTGTGAAAAGCTGATCTAACGAATCATAATGCTCCTTTTTCATGAAGGGCGTTCCGTCGTCGTAATAAAGGTGGTTTTTCGGATACCACTGTTTGATTCGCTTGGCTTCAAGTTCGGCAAGCGCGTCCACGTCTTTTTTGCGCGGCTGGCAGCCGGTTTCGCAGCGATGCTCGCAATGCGGACAGCTTTTGTAACGCACTTCAACCAGTTCGTCGCCCTCGCGTACGCAGCAATCGGCAATCAATGGCCTGCCGCATTTCAAACAATGGACGGTGTAAAGTTCTTCAACATGTTTTTGCACGCGGTTACGAACGTGCTCGAAAGCTCCCGTCAATTTCAGCGTGTTGACGGGACGCAGCGTCAGTTCGGTGATATGATTGGCCGCCGGATTGAGGTCGCACACGATGGCGCGGCGTTTGTTGCGCGCGGCTTCAATGGCCACCACACCGCTGCCCGCAAATGGATCAAAAACAATCTGTTCTTCCCTGGTGTAACCCCGGATGTGTTCACCGACGACGTTCCAAGTTTTGCGCGACCAATACTTGTGCCAGACGTACATGGCCGTGTGCGGCTCCGGCGGAATTTGCCGGTTGATGTGTTCAAACTTCGGCGGAATGATCTTGCCGATTTTGGCGCGGGCGAGTTCACGAGCTTTCATCAGGCGTCGCGTGCAGTCTCGTTCAGCAATCTTTGACAGATTTCGTAAGCCGCCGCCAGACGAATCGCGCGCACTACTTTGACGCCTTTGATCTGGGCGATTTCATCCAATGGCCGGTTCATCATACCCGCCAGCGTGCCGTATTTATCGAGCAAGGCATTTGCGCTGTCGAGCGCGGAAAAATTGCGCCCGCCGCTGCCCAGCAAAATCGCGAGCAGCTCGGCATCCGAGCAATTTCCAGCACCCAATTCCAAAAGCGTCCGACCCGGTTTCATAAAATTGTGAGCAACATGAGCTTCAAGCCCAAAACTTCCAACTGTTTGCTGGATACTCCCGCCACCCAATTTTGTCCAGCGCTTTGAATGAGAATTGCTCCGGAGCGTTCCTTTGATTGCCGGGCCCGGCTTAAAACTAAAAACGGCGCGGACTTGCGTCCGCGCCGTCAGTTTCGGTTCCTCGAACGTGTTTACACGTCGTAATACATGAAGAATTCGTAGGGATGCGGACGCAGGCGGATGGCGTCGTGCTCCTTGCGCTTGTTGCTGATCCACATTTCGATGAAGTCTTCGGTGAAGACGTCGCCCTTGAGCAGGAATTGGTGGTCTTTCTCGAGGGCTTCGATGGCTTCCTCCAGGCTGCCGAGGATTTGCGGAATCTTGGCGTGCTCTTCCGGCGCCAGTTCATACATGTTTTTGTCAACCGGTTCGCCTGGATCAACCTTGTTTTGAACGCCATCCAGTCCCGCCATGAGCAGCGCGGCGAAGCAAAGATACGGGTTCGCGGCGGGGTCCGGCGGACGATATTCCAGGCGTTTCGACTTGGGACTGTCGCTGTAGGTGGGAATGCGGACAGCGGCGCTGCGGTTGCGGGCGCTGTAAGCGAGGTTCACCGGCGCTTCGAAGCCGGGCACGAGGCGCTTGTAACTATTCGTGGTGGGACTGCAAAAGGCGCAAAGGGCGCGGGCGTGCTTGAGCAGGCCGCCGGCGTAGTAGAGCGCCATCTTGCTGAGGCCGCCGTATTCGTTGCCGGCAAAGAGCGGCTTGTCCTTCTTCCAGATGCTTTGATGCGTGTGCATGCCGGAGCCGTTGTCGCCGAAGAGCGGCTTGGGCATGAAGGTGGCGGTCTTGCCGTGCTTCTTGGCCACGTTCTTGATGACGTATTTGTAAATCATCATCCAGTCGGCGGCCGTCACCAGCGGGCTGAAGCGGTAGTCAATCTCCGCCTGGCCGGCGGTCGCCACTTCGTGGTGCTGCTTTTCCACCTTCAGGCCCAGGGCTTGCATCGTCAGCACCATCTCGGTGCGGATATCCTGCTGGGTGTCCAGGGGAGCGACCGGGAAATAGCCTTCCTTGTGGCGGATTTTGTTGCCGAGGTTGGGCATTTCGTCGCGGCCGGTGTTCCAGATGCCCTCGTCGGAATCAATGCTGTAAAACGTGCCGTTGCTCTTGGAGTCAAACTGCACGTTGTCGAAGACGAAGAACTCGGCTTCCGGGCCGAAATACGCCGTGTCGCCAATGCCGGTGGAGATGAGATATTTTTCCGCCTTCTGCGCGATGCCGCGCGGGTCGCGGCTGTAGCCCTCCATCGTGCCGGTTTCGGCGACGGTGCAAATGACACTCAGGGTTGGGACGGCCATGAAGGGATCAATCCACGCCGTGTCCGGGTCGGGCATCGCCAGCATGTCGGAGGCCTCGATGCTCTTCCAACCGCGGATGGACGAGCCGTCGAAGCCCAGTCCTTCGCTGAACGAATCCTCGGTGAATTCAGCAATGGGTAAGGTGAAATGTTGCCAGGTGCCGAAGGTGTCCACGAATTTCACGTCCACCATCTTGGCCTCTGCCTTTTTAGCCAGTTCTAATACGCTCTTGGGTGTAGCCATATTTTGGTTGAGGTTGTTAATGTTTGTTTATTCTCTCTTATTCTCTGTGTTAGTGCAGTCGGAAATCGAAAGCTGCGCCAGCAATGACTTTGGCCAACTGCCGGCGCAGCGTCGAGCTTTATTTTTCGTTTATACGGTGTAACCCTCCTCGCCATGCTCGTTGATGTCGAGCCCCGCGATCTCCACCTCCTCGGTCGGACGCAAGCCCACCAGCGCCTTGGTGATGTAGGCAAGGATAACCGTGCCTACGATGAACAGCACCAGCGAGACGCCGACGGTCTTAAGCTGTTCCCACAATTGCGGCTGGAAGATACTGTCGGTCACAGTCTTGCTCAGGTTGGTGGCCAGGTTCGGATTGGCCGCCTGACGGGCAAACATGCCGGTCATGACGGCGCCGCACATGCCGCCGATGCCGTGAACACTCCAGGTATCCAGCGCGTCGTCCATGCCCAGCCAGCCCTTGACCTTGTAGCAGAAGAACCACGGGATGGTCCCGGCGGCAACGCCGATCCACAGTGCGCCCGAGGGCAGCACGTAACCGCAAGCCGGGGTGATGAGCACCAAGCCTGCCACGGCGCCGGAGCAGAAGCCCAGCACCGTCGGTTTGCCTTTGATAACCCAATCCCACATCGGCCACACAAACGAGCCGACCGCCGTGGCAATTGTCGTGGTCGTGAAGGCGTTGGCCGCAATCACGTCACCCGCCACCGCGCTGCCGGAGTTGAACCCGTACCAGCCCACCCAGAGCATCGAAGCGCCGATGAACGTCAGCACGAGGCTGTGCGGCGGCATGGGTTCCTTGGGATAACCCAGGCGTTTGCCCAGGATGATGCACAAAATCAGGCCTGACCACCCTGAGGACATGTGCACCACCGTTCCTCCGGCGAAATCGAGGCCCTTGATTTTCGCATCAGCATTCCAGCAGCCGTTCATGATGCCGTTAACACCCCAAACCATGTGGCCCTGTGTGTTGTATATGAGCAGGATCCATAAGGTCATGAATACCAGGATTGCCTTGAACTTCATGCGCACGGCAATCGAACCGATGATGAGCGCCGGTGTGAGGATGGCAAACATCAATTGGAACATGGAATAGACGTTTTCCGAAACCCAATAGGAATAACCCGGATTCGGCGCTGAGGTAACGCCTTTGAACATCCAGCATACCGCCGGATTGCCCACGATACCCGGGATCCAGTCATGCCCCGCCTCTCCCTGGGTGTAAGCCATGCCCCATGCCGCTGCCGCTCCCGGGGTTGCTCCCCCGTGCAACCCGCCGGTGCCACCGAAGATCATCCCGTAACTGCAAATGACCCACAGGATGGTCGTCAAACCGGTGATCAGGAAGCATTGCGCCAGGACGGACAGCACGTTTTTCTTGCGGACCAGGCCGCCGTAGAACAAGGCCAGACCGGGCAAGGTCATAAACAAGACCAGCGCCGTGCTGGCCAGCAGCCAGGCGTTGTGACCGGCGCCAGGGAAACCGAAGCTCCTGCCCGTGCTGTTCATCAAATTGGTGTTGATGATGGTCGGTCCCAAGGCAAAATTCACCGTCCAATTGCCATTGGTGTCCGTGTAAGGCGCTGTCGGATCTTGGTTTTGGAAATACGCTTCAATGGATTCGAGGCGTTGTTCCACCGTCGGCGCGTTGGTGCTGGTGGTCCAGGCCGGCCCGGCGGCTGCCGGCGCATTCGTGGTCATTGCCGCCGGCGCGTTCGTCGCCGGCGCGTTCGTCTCTTGTGCGCGCGACGTGAATACGCCCAGCGCCATGCCCCCCATCAGAGCGATCGTCAAAAAATATCGTTTCATAGTTTTGTGTTGAAAAATAGTGTTCAAGTGGTTGCTGGATTCAAATGGCCGAATCGCCTTTCTCCTCGGTCCGGATGCGCACGGCCTGTTCGACCGTGGCAACGAACACCTTGCCGTCGCCAATCTTCCCGGTTTTGGCGGCCCGGACGATGGCGCCCACCACGGCGTCGGTCTGGCCGTCGGCCACGACAATTTCGAGTTTTATCTTCGGCAAAAAGTCCACGGTGTACTCGCTGCCGCGATAGATTTCGGTGTGGCCCTTCTGGCGGCCAAACCCCTTGACCTCGCTCACCGTCATCCCTTCGATGCCGATTTCGCCGAGGGCGTCCTTCACCTCTTCCAACTTGAATGGTTTGATGATCGCTTCAATTTTCTTCATACGGTTTTTTTATGTATTCGAGGCGCGCCTCCCTTGAACAATCCGGGCGCTCCTTCGTCGCGCGCCGTTAAGCAACGGCGGTGCCAAGCGCCATTCAATGGGCGCAATCCCTTGATTCCACGCTGAAAAATAAAATTCCTTCCGACCGGGGCGCGTCGAACCGCTGTAGCAATTTGTGCAACGAAGAAAATTTTCGCCAGGCGCGGCGCCCGCTGACACCGGGGAATTTTTGCTGATCAATTTGGTTGGCGGCTTTGGGTGGAAAGGGTAATTTGCAGCAGTGATTAAAATTCGAAAGCAAATCGTGGTGGACGAGCGGGGCGCGCCGCAGGCAGCCATCATTCCGTGGAAGCAGTTTTGCGAGATCGCCGAGGCGCTCGGCTTTGACTTGAATGCGGCGGCCCAAGCCGATTTGCGGGCTGCCCGCCGCGATTGGCGGCACGGCAAATCCCAGGCCTTCCTTCCGCTTGCCAAGCTGTAACGATGCCAAAGCTCGTCGTTCACCGCCGCGCCGCGCATTTCGATGGGCATTTCACTTCACACTTCGCACTTCCCGGCCACGCCACGGAGTGGCGCTCGAAAATAGCCCGCAGTTTTAACTGTAAGGTTGAATCGTAAAACAGAATTCCAAGCTCTGCGATGAACGCTCTTCAAGTTACGGAAAGGTTTCAGATGGCGCCACACCGGTCGGTATTTCATGATCGAAATCTGAAGGTTTCAAGGGCGGATTCTCAGCGATCCTTTCGTGCGACTCAGTGGATGTGGAAAATTGTTCATGAGTGGTATTGGGAAAATGTCGAAAACTACTTTGACTTTGGTGAATGAGATAATCCGATTTCCCAATCCACAGCCTGACTTTGGTATCGTGATAGAAATCATTTATAGTCAGGACGTAGCAATCGACATTTGAAATTCTTTCATCTGCTTGCCTCACAAGATTGGTGCTGGACAACAGAAACCTTACCGAGTTTCCCCAGGCGGTGCCCAGGCTGTAATGGAAGAAAATCATTGGAATGAACGCTGACATACTCCCAGCAATTCCTGAGGCACCCGAGAGGGCGGCTTGGGCGTTTGCCATGCGATAATATTTGTCGTTCATAAACAGGAAATCCCCTTGTCCTGCAGACCAAGCGGCACCACCACCAGGCTGGTTGGGCGCTTCCCACTCCACACGATAATGATTTGGGCGCTGGAGTATCGTGGTGTACGTCGTGATGAAGTTCGTACCAGGAACGTTTAAAACTTCTTGGCCGGACTCGCTGTAGCTTGCCAGCGAATCGTACTTCTGCTGCACATTTTTCAGGATCGCCGCCGCCTCCCGCTGAGCGCTATTGCCATTTTCGGGTCTGTAGCACAATTTGTGGGTGATTTCTTGGGTAATTCTTCTTTGGACATCAGGGGCGCGCCTATGGGCGGGGGCGAGCGAGTCCGTTACGCGTGGCGACCGGCGGCGACGC
>JBEKMW010000071.1:0-24308 GCA_049523455.1 Verrucomicrobiota bacterium
GTTGGGGACAGGCGCGACGCCTGTCCTACATTCCCGGCTTCCACCATTACAAAATTTTCTTCTAATAAACCGGCGGCTGGCGTGTCGTAATGGGTGAACACGTGGTCTTTGGGAATGGGAAGTCTTGACGCACGTTGAGAGGGTGAGGGCAGAGACTTATGAAGCGTTCTTCAGAATGGCCGTGATGCGACCAGACGAAGCCAGCACGGAATTGCCCGGGCCGGAGACGATCGAGGAGCTGTTTGCAGCTCTGGAGTCGCCGCTGTTGGGGTACGCCTTGCGCTACACGGGCGAAGCGGGGCTGGCGGAGGACGTGGTGCAGGAAGCGTTCATGAAACTGCATGTGCAATTTGAACAAGTGCAATCGCCGAGGAAGTGGCTTTACCGCACGGTCCACAACCTGGCGCTGAACCAGCGCCGGCAGGCCGGCAAGACGGTGGCTACCGCCGGTCCGGCCGAGGAGGAAGACCCCTCCACCGAGCCCGCCGACCCGGCGCTCTTGCCGGACGAACAAATCATCCGGCTGGAAGGCATCGGCCTGGTGCGTCTGACGCTGGAAACGTTGGACGCGCGCAGCCGCGAGGTGGTGCGCCTCAAATTCAATGACGAGCTTTCCTACCGTGAAATTGCGGCGCGGACCGGGCTGACGGCCACCAACGTCGGCTACATTTTGCATCACGCGCTCAAAACCATCGCCGGTGAACTGGCGAAAACGGGAGTTGTGCCATGAATCCTGACCCGCCCTCACGCGAACAAATCGAGGCGCGCCTCACCGCGCTGCTGCTGGGGGAATTGCCCGCCGACGAGGCCGAGTTGCTGCGCTGGACGATTGCGCGGGACCCCGAATTGCAGAAACTGCACGACCGGCTCAAGCAGACCATCGGGTTTGTGCGGGAAACCGTCGCGCATCCGGTGGAAGGTTCCGTGGAAGAGCCCGTCTCGCGCAAGCTGTCGGAGGAGCGCCGCCAGAAACTGCTCGCCCACTTCCAAACGCCGCGGCCAAAACAATCGTTTTGGGTCAGGCGGATGGAGATTCCGTCACTTGGTCGGGTGGGCCGGCTGAAACTTGTCCCTGCGCTGGTTGTCGTGGCAATGATTGCTCTGTTGGCGGCGATGCTGCTGCCAACACTGCAAACGGCCAAGAGCAAGGCAGGGAGCCATTTCGCTATGTCCAGCAGGGCGGTCCATCCGCTAAGTGCCGATCAGTATCGTCCGTCCGCTCCGGTTGAGGAGAATAGTGCGCCGACAAGGGCGCCAATGGCCACGCCTCCGCCACCGTCGGCGTCAGCGCCGCCGCTGGTGCAGATTGCCTTGCCCAGAGAGGAACCGGCGCCGGCTACGGGCGGCGTCAATTCGGCAAACGTCGTCGGTTACGTCAACATAGCGAATCAGAAAGAATCCTTCCAAGAAGTTAGTGACTCCGTCACAGAGTCGTCCGCGCCGGCGGGCCCGTCTGCCGTTGGGCATGTCGGGGTCAATGCATTCGGTAGTAACAGAGGCAATGACGGTGGTGGCAGTAGTGGTGGTGGCTTTGGTGGCTTTGGCGGCTTTGGAGGAGGAGCCGTTGGGCGCTCTGGTGGAAGTGTTGCCACGCCGCAGCCTGACAACAATCTGCTGTTCGCCCGGAATTCTCCAAGTCAATCAAGTCAAGTAATGATGAGGGCGGCAGGAGCCGCTCCGCCACAGGAAGGTACGGTTTCCGCCGCTGACAGAGCTCCAATGCACGCCGCGGAGAGACAGATTTTAAATCGTGGCATGATTAATCCACCGGCGGCTTCCGACAACGGCGTTATGACGGTAGGAAGTGCACTTCAGCAGCGGATTTCGGGCGGTAGCACGGTTACGCCCCCGGCGAATGGCGCCACCTCTGTCGGACAATTCGAAGGCAGCGTTCCCCCCGCCTCGGTTGGGTCAGCCGCCAATCGCCCAATTAGCCCGGTTACTCATAATATTCAGATGGCGGACACCATGCAATTGGCCGCTAATGGGCCGGCACCGGTATTGGAGTCGGCTCAACCTGCCGGCACCGCGCCGCCCGTGAGCGAAAATCCCGCGTCTGAGGTTCCTACTGCTCCGTCGGCTGCGCCAGCGGCAGCCGCTGGTGAATCAGGCGCAATAGATGCGAAATTGGCTAACGCAGACCGGCCGGTGAAGGCGCTGCCGATGCTGCCGGCCACGCCGCAACCGGAAGTTCTGACCAAGGACAATGCGTTTTCGACGTTTTCGCTGAACGTGAGCGATGTGTCGTTCAAACTCGCGGCGGCGAGCCTGGAGAAGGGCCAGATGCCGAATCCGGCGTCCATTCGCAGCGAGGAATTCATCAATGCCTTCGATTACCGCGACCCGGAGCCGTTGCAGGGCCAGCCGCTGGCGTTCGCGTGCGAGCGAGCGCGGTATCCGTTCGCGCACGAGCGCGACCTGCTGCGGTTCTCCATCAAGACGGCGGCGGCGGGGCGGCAGGCGGGGCGGGCGCTGAACCTGGTGCTGCTGCTCGACACTTCCGGCTCGATGGAGCGGGTGGACCGGGTGGCGATCATCCGCGAGGCGTTGCGGGTGCTGGCGACGCAATTGCAGCCGCAGGACACGGTGAGCGTGGTCACGTTTGCGCGCACGGCGCGGCTGTGGGCCGACGGCGTGCCAGGCTACCAGGCGGGCGCCACGTTGGAAAAGGTCGGCGGCATCACGCCGGAGGGCGGCACGAACCTGGAAGAAGCCATGCGGCTGGCCTACGAAACGGCGCGGCGGCATTACCTGGCCAACGGGCTGAACCGCGTGGTGCTGCTCACCGACGGCGCAGCCAACCTGGGCAACGTGGACCCCAAGGCCCTGACGCAAACCGTCGAGACCAACCGCAAGCAAGGCATCGCGTTCGACTGTTTTGGCATCGGCTGGGAGGATTACAACGACGATTTGCTTGAACAGCTTTCGAGCAACGGCGACGGGCGTTATGCGTTTCTCAATTCGCCGGAGGAAGCAAGCAGCGAATTCGCCGCCAAGCTGGCGGGCGCGTTGCAGGTGGCGGCGCAGGACGTCAAGGTACAGGTGGAATTCAATCCGCAGCGGGTGGTTTGCTGGCGGCAGATCGGCTACGCCAAGCATCAGCTCACCAAGGAACAATTTCGCGACAACACCGTGGCTGCGGCGCAAATCGGCGCCGCCGAATCCGGCAACGCGCTCTACACCGTCCAGATCAATCCGCAGGGCACGGGGCCGGTGGCGACGGTGCGGGTGCGTTACCGGGTGCCGGGGACGACGGAGTATCGGGAGCACAGTTGGGACGTGGCTTACACGGGAAGCGCGCCGGCGCTGGAGCAGGCCAGTCCGGCGATGCGCCTCGCTGCGACTGCGGGCGCTTTTTCTGAATGGCTGGCGTCGAGTCCGTACGCGCAGGAAGTGACGCCGGAGGCGCTGCTCCAGGATTTGAGCGGCGTGCCGCAAATTTACGGCGCAGACGAGCGTCCGCAGAAACTGGAGTGGATGATCCGGCAGGCCAAGAGCGTGTCGGGGAAATGAAACCGGCCTCGGCGCATTCCTTCGGCGCGTGGCCTTCAGGCCGCTTCAACGTCCGAGCGGAAATGAATGGTTCGCCTGGTGGTCGTGCTGGCAACGCTGAAGCGGCGTAAACGCCGCGCTCCGCTGCCGAAAAAGCTGGAACATTGTCGGAATTATGAAAACAAAAATTGCGTTGTTTATTGGCTGCGCCCTCCTATCGCTCGGCGCGTCGCGGGCGGCGGCGGGCGGCATTACTTTGGAAGATTTCAAGCTGACCGGTGCGCTGGGCGGTGACGCGGCGGCGTTTGCGCTCACCGCCAACGCGAAGGTGGAGGATTCGCATGGCGGTTCGCTGGAGTTGCTGTCCGGGCCGGTCGCGCTTGCGGCCCTGGACCCAAAGCGGAAATGGCAGATGAGCGCGAACCAGGACGGTTTCACCGCCACGTTCGACCATAGCGGCACGTTTCCGATTGAGGTGCATTTCAACGCCGCGGTGAGCGTGAGCAACGATTGGCGCGCGGTGAATTTCCGCGTGGCCACCAGCGCGTTGCAACCGGTGGTGCTGCAAGGATTGGCGGCGGACACGGAATTTCAATTCGCCAGCGCCGCGCGGCCGGAACGCGCCGGCACCAATTTCGTCAGTTACCTGCCGGTGGATGGCTCGGTGAATTTCGCGTGGCGGACGGCGCGGGCCGAGGCGGAGGGGAAATTGTTTTACGCGGCGGAGATGACATCGCAAATCAGCGTCAGCCCGGGCCTGATGCGGCAGACGGCGCTGTTTGACGGCAAGATCATGCAGGGCCAGATGAACCGGCTGGTCTTACAGTTGCACGGGGCGGGCGAGGTGACGCGGGTGCAGGGCGACGCGGTGCTGGCCTGGAACGTGGAGCCGGCGGCCCATTCCGAGGACCGCGAACTGGTGGTGCAATTCAACCAGCCGCAAAAGGACGCCTTCGCGCTGCTGGTGCAATTGGAATCGCCGCTCGGCGCGTTTCCGCAGACGGCGGACGCGGTGCAACTGCGGCCCGAGGACGCCACGCGGTTTGCCGGCACGTTCCGGCTGGTGAATGACGGCGCGGTGCGGCTGGAAGTGCTGCAGGCCAGCGGCCTTTCGCAAATTTCCCCGGAGCAATTTCCCGAGGGAAACCTTTTCCACCCCACGGGCAACCAGCGTTTTGCCTACCGTTTTTCCAGCGCCGATTTCGCGTTGCGCCTCCAGGCCGACCAGATTTTGCCCGAAGTGGGCGTGTCACAGGTGCTCGCCTATCATCTCGGCGAAAATGAATTGTCGGTGGATGCGGACATCGAACTGGACATCCGCGAAGCGCCGTTGCGCGAATTGCGGTTGAACATCCCCAAGGGGTATGCCGTGGCGCAGCTTAACGCGTCGGGCATGAGTGATTATTTTGTGAACGAGCCCGTAAACCGGCCGACGCTAACAAATCTTCCGAGTGCAACTGACGCCCGCCTGCTGTCCCCTCTCCCTGGGGGAGAGGGTCAGGGTGAGGGCGGGCGTGAAAATCAAAATCCCGCCCAACTGCGCCTCATTTATGGCGAGCCCGTTTCCGACCGGCAGGTCATCCAACTCCGGCTGGAGCGCAACCAGTCGCTGGGCGAGACGAACTGGACGCTGCCGCGCATTGAAGTGGCCAAGGCCAAAACCGTGCGCGGCTTCGTGGGGGTGTCGGCGGACAACGGTTTCCGGCTCACGCCGGAGCGCACGGAGGCATTGGCGGAGATTGCCACGGCGTTTTTTCCGAACCAGGTGGCGGGCCTCCAATCGGCGTTCCGCCTGAGCGACTCGGATTGGCAGGCCACCCTGCGCGTGGAGCGGCTGCCGCAGACCGTGCAGGCGGATGTGTTTCACCTTTTTTCCATCGGCGAAGGCATCGCTTACGGGAGCAGCGTGATGAACTACGTCATCAGCGGCGCGCCGGTGTCGGCGTTCCGCGTCCAATTGTCGGACGAATACTTCAACGTGGAGTTCACCGGCAAGGACATCCGGAACTGGGAGAAGACCACGAACGGCTACCTGGTGCAATTGCTCACGCCGGTATCGGGCCCGTTTACCCTGCTGGCGACCTACGAGCGGCCCTTCAAACCGCAGGGCGAGACGCTGGCGTTCACGGGCGCGCGCCCGGCCGACGCGCAGTCCGAGAGCGGGTACACCATCATCATCAGCGCCTATCAATTTCAAGTGAAGCCGGCGGACGTTTCGCCCGGCCTGCTCGCGCTCGAACCGGGCGAGGTGCCGCCGGAATACCGCTTGTTCTTCGACCAGCCGGTGCTCGCGGCCTATCGCTACTCGGCACGGCCGTTTAATTTGAAACTCGAATTAAGTCCACTGGTCCAGGGCGATTCGCTCGCGCAAGTGGCGGACCGGGCGTCGCTCGTCACGCACATTTCCAAGGAGGGCCAGGCGATGACCGACGCGCGTTATTTCGTGAAAAGCCGGGGCAACCCCAGCTTCCGCGTGACCCTGCCGGCGGGAACGGAATTGTGGTCGGCCACGGTCAACGACGCGCCGGTGGTGCCGGTATCGGACCAAGAATCCATCCTCATTCCCCTGCCGCAGCACGCGGACCCGGACACGGTGCTGGCGCTGGACTTGCAGGTGGCCGCGACTTCATCGGTGCCGGCGCGGGTGAGCATCGCCGCGCCCATCGTGGCCGCGCCGGTGATGCTGGCGGAGTGGAAGCTCGTGCCGGATGAAGGGCAACGGCTGATTTACCGCAGCGGCACGCTGACGCCCGCCAACGGGCCGGCGGATCGGTCGGGCTTCGCGCAAATCGCGCGACTCTTGCGCGCCGGACAAACTGGCGACGCGCTGATTTCGTTGGTGCTGGCGATGGTATTCTGCACGCTGGGGATCGCCGTCTGGCGTTGGGCGGCGGGGCCGGGCGTCCAGCAACTCAGTCCCCGGCATCTGTTGGGCAGCGCCATTGGCGGCGTGGCAATTTTGCTCACGGCGGTCTGGCTGGTGAGGCTGGCGGGCGTGTTTGAACCGGTCGCCGCCAACACGGCAAACGACGTAATCTTTCTGGCGCCGGTACAACAAGCGGCCAGCGCACTGACGGCGGAGGTGGCCAACGTGCCGGCCAACGCGCGGACGTTAGCCTATGGCGGTTCGCTGATACTCGCGTTGTTCGCCGCCGCCTTCTGGATTTATGGCTGGTTGAGTAATCAAAAAGCGCTGTCGCCAGTTGCCAGTCTTCCAAGAAACCATTCGGGGTCGCTGGCTGTTCCCTCTCCGCTCCCATCGGATGGGAGGGGAGAGGGTCAGGGTGAGGTGAGGGTTAAACGAGACTTGCTCCCGCGAATTCTGGGCTGGACGTTCCTGGCGTGGGCGGCGCTGCGCTGGCCCAACGGCGCGCCGGCCTTCGTCGCCATCATCGCGGCTTTTCTGCTGCTCCAGCTCGTCGTGCCGGCGTTGCAACGACTTTGGGGCGTGCCGGCGAAACCCGCCCCCGATATCCCGCCGCCGCAAGCGGAGGCGCCGCCGGTAGCCACGGCGCTCTTCATCGGATTGCTATTGCTCGGCGGAGCGATGAACGGTGGCGCGGCCAGCGCGTTGCCTGAATCCGTGACTCAACAAATCCGGGTGCAGGACGGATTTGCGATCGCCACGGCCAAAATTCACTGGCAGGCGGAACGGGGCGAGGTGTTGCCGCTGTTGTTTGAGCCGGCGGTGCTCACGCACGTGAATTATCCAAAATCGCTGACGCTGGAATCGGCACTGCGCGGATCGCCGAACTCGCAACAACTCGTGGCGCAGTCCAGCGGCGCGGTGGACGTGGAGGTGGAGTATCAACTCCAGGTCACGAAGCGCGACGCCGACAGCGGCCTGCTGCTGCCGGTGCCGCCCGGACTGATCAACCGCGTCACCCTCTCGTTGGTGAACCTGGACGTGGATGTGTTTTCGCCGCAAGCCGTGTCGGTGCAGCGCTCGGCGGCCGGCAGCAACACCGTGGCCACACTCTCGCTGACTCCGGGCCGCGCCTGGATCGGCTGGAAGCCGCGCAGCCGCGACGTAAAGAACGAGAAGCCGGTCTTTTACGCGGAGTTTTCCCAGTTGTACATCCCCTCTGCAGGCGTGGTCGAGGGCGTGCATCAGGTTTCCATCCGTCCCGCCCAAGGCGAATTGGAGGAATTGGTTTTTCACGTGCCCGCCGGCGCGACCATCACTGACGTAACCGACGCCTCCGCTCCTGCCTCTTTGGCGGCAACCGACAATCAGCAAAATCGTCAATCGTCAATCGTCAATCGCCAATCCATTGTTTCCTTGTGGCGGTTCGATCCTGACGCACGGATTTTGCGCGTGAGCTTGAACCCGGCGCAGTCGCGGCCCTTCGCGCTGATCATCCGTTCACAAGTGGCGACCGGCACGCTGCCGTTCGCGCAGCGCGTGGGATTGATTTCCGTCGAGAATGCCGCCAATCAAATCGGCTTGCTGGGGGTGGCCACCGGAAACGAAGTGCAATTGGACGACGTGGGGGTGGAGAATTTTTCGCCGATCAATCTCGAAGATTTTCCGGGCCTGGTGGCGCAACCGCTGGCCGCGCAATTTCCGGGGCTGACGGTCCGCCGGGCATTTCGTTACTCGGACCTCAAGGCCACCGCGCTGCTCAACGCGTCGGCCGTTGAGCCGGACGTGCGGGTGAAGACGCAGGACACCTTGTCGCTGGGCGAAGACCGCACGGTGCTGGCGACGACGGCGGAGGTGACCATCACGCGCGCGGGGATCTTCAAGTTGAGTTTTGACCTGCCGCCGGGCTATGACGTGGAGTCGGCGAGCGGCGCGGCGTTGAGCCATTGGACGGAGTTAAAGACGGACGTGGGCCGGGTCATCACGCTCAATCTCACCGGCAAGACGGAGGGCCAGCAGCAATTCGTCATCAGTCTTTCCGGGCCGGGCGTGAAGACGGCCAGCGCGTGGGGCGTGCCGCAGATCATTTTCCGCGAAGCGGACAAGCAGCGGGGCACGCTGGTGGTGGCGCCGGAACAGGGGATGAGGCTGGAAACGGGCGCCTCGGAGGGGGTGACCCAGTTGGATCCGCAACAGGCCGGCATCCGGCAGAAAGGAGTGCTGGCATTCCAGTTGTTGGAGACGCCGTGGAAGCTGGCTCTGAACATCGAGCAGGTGGACCCGTGGGTTCAAGTGACCAGCCTGCAGCACGCGATTGTCAGCGAGGCGCTGGTCAAGGTGGCCGCCAATTTGCAATATCAAATCGAAAATGCCGGCCTTAAGGAATTGCGCGTTTTCCTGCCCACCAACGCGGATGACGTGGCCTTTGAAGGCGATCAACTCGGGGATGCGCTCGCGGTGGCGGGCACGGCGACCAACGGATTGCAGGCGTGGGACATCAAACTGCGCCGGCGCGTGATAGGCCAGTATTTGCTGCAGGTGAATTACCAGGCGCACCTGGGCGACCAGGCGCAGCAAACGGTTTTGCGCGGCGTGCTGGCGGCGGACGTGAACCTGCAGCGCGGCTTTGCCACCGTGCAATCGGCCGGACGCCTGCAAGTGCGCGTGGACGATTTGCCCGCGTCGCTCCAACCCACCGAGTGGCAGGCCATTCCGCGCGGGTTGCAGAAGGGTTTGCCCGCCGAGGCCGCGAATTTCGCGTATCGCCTCGTGGACCCGGATTTTCAACTGCCCTTGAAGTTGGAACGCCACGACGCGGCGAAACTGCTGCCGGCCCACGTCAACGACCTGACGCTTACCTCGGTGATTTCGGACGCGGGCGTCATGCTGACCGAGGCGCGGCTGGACCTTTTGCCCGGCGACAAACGGCTGCTGCGGCTCACGCTGCCGCCGGGCGCGAATTTCTGGTTTGCCCTGGTCAACCAGAACGGCGTGTGGCCCTGGCGCGAGCAGGACCAGATTTTGATTCCACTGGAGCAGTCATCACCGGGCGGCCAGCCCGTGCCGGTGGAAATCTTTTTCAGCAGCCAGGCCGGCCAGCCGGCGGGACACAAGCTGGACTTAAGCCTGGCCGCGCCGAAATTTGATCTGCCGCTGGAAGATCTCACCTGGCGGGTCTTCCTCAATGAAAAGTGGCGCGTGACCCGATGGCATGGCGTGATGCAATTGCAGCAACAGGAAATCGTGGCCAACGACGGCACGATGGACGTGCAGAGTTATTTGCAGACCGAAGCGGCCCGCCAGCGGCAAAAAACCCAGGAAGCCGAGCAGATGCTCGCCCTGGGCAACACGGCGTTGCAGAACGGCGACCCGCAGCAGGCGCGGCGCGCGTTCGAGTCTGCCTACGGATTGTCCACGCACGACGAAGCGTTCAACGAAGACGCGCGGGTGGAGCTCAACAATCTGAAACTGCAACAGGCGTTGGTGGGTCTGAACGTGCGGCAAGCCGCGGTGGGCGGCGCCAACGGCGTGGTGGGGGACAAGCTGAACCAGTTGCGCAACAGCCGGCAGCCCAATTACACGCAGCAGGACGCGCAGCGGATCATGGACAACAACAGCGCCGACGAGAACGAGGCGTTGATGAAACTGGCCGAACGGCTCATCCAGCAGCAGGATGCGGCGGCGGCGAGCCCGGCCGTCATCCGGGCGAACATCCCCGAGCAAGGCCGCCTGCTCACCTTCAAACGCGCCGTCGTGGTGGATCCCTGGGCGGATTTGAATCTGGTCTTGGACGCGTGCGCCGCCAACGTCGTTTCCTGGGCGGCGTGCCTTCTGATCCTGGCGCTGACGGCCGGAGCCTTCGCCGCGCTCGTGCTGCTCACACGCCAACTTGCGAAGCCATAGGCCTTGTCACACCACCGCCATCAAACCGGCCTGCTGACGGAGCGCGGCTCTGTGAGCCGCAGCACGGACACCGTTTCAACGTGTTCCGATTCGATTCGTTTGCGCTTCGCTTCGTCCAGACCGCTGCGGGTCACAGACCCGCGCTCCGGCGGCAGTAATGAGTTGAGCCGATTGGAAAAAAGATTGAAAAAAAGATTGGTAAACCTGTGGAGCCGGATGAAAATCACGATAAAGGCCCACGCCGGTCGTGAGCAAGCAATCAAATGGCAAATATCAAGTGAATTGAATAAACGACTGGCAGTCGTATATTAAAGAGGAGGATTGTTGATTATGGACCATTTGCGACGGCCGGGGTCGGGCAGGCTGACTGTTCCAATAAACGAACCGGCGGTCATAGAATAAAAGTTGCAGGGCAACGTTTTGGTCTTGTGATCGCTCGTGGTCCAAATGAGGAACATGTCATGACTGAAAAGAAAGTTTGGCTCATCACCGGCGCTGGCCGAGGCTTGGGCGCCGACATCGCCAAGGTCGCCTTGGCCGCCGGCCACGCGGTTGTCGCCACGGGTCGCGATCCTGCGAAGGTCGCGGCTGCGGTCGGTGACCACGACAACCTGCTGGCAATCAAACTCGACGTCACCCGCCCACAGGATGCGCAGGGAGCAGTCGAGGCTGCCGTCGTGAAATTCGGCAGAGTCGACATCCTGGTCAACAACGCGGGCAACTTCTTCGCCGGTTTCTTCGAGGAGCTGGGCCCCGAACAGGTCCGCAATCAAATTGAGACACTGTTGTTCGGTCCCATGAATGTCACTCGCGCGGCGCTCCCGGTGATGCGTAAGCAGCGCTCCGGTCTGCTCCTCACCATCTCCTCGACCGCAGGCATCGCCGGCCAAATGTTCTGCACGGCGTATGCCGCCGCGAAGTTCGGCATCGAGGGATGGATGGAGTCGCTCACGCCAGAGATTGCCCCCTTCGGAATCCGAACGATGCTGGTCGAGCCTGGTTTCTTCCGCACCGAGCTGCTCACCAACGACTCGACCACGTACGCGCAGATCACCATTGACGACTACGCCGAGAGAACCAAGGAGATCGTCGCTGCTTGGAAGAGCATGGATGGGAAGCAAGGCGGTGACCCCGCCAAGCTCGCCGACGCCCTCCTGAAGCTTGTCGCGCTCAAGGAGCCGCCAACTCGCTTTGCTGCCGGCGCAGACGCCGTGCAGACGTTCGAGGCCAAGGCCCACACACTGCTCGCCCAGGCCCAAGCCCACTCCGAGCTGTCCACCTCCCTCGCGTACGATAACATCTGACCACAAAAATGGTGCCCCTTTGGGCAGAGCAAATCTATGCGCTGCACCGAATGGCGGCCCCGCCACGCAGCTTGGAGATTTGGGATTCACGGAGGGGCCGCCATCGCTGAGCTGAATCGTTAGGCTGAACATGAGCGCCAAGCATTCAGACATTCCCGAACGCCCGAACCGCCGGGTTGGCTGGTCTATTTACGTGCTTTCACTCGCCGGCTCTTGCCTCGTTTGCGGCGTGCTTGCACCGTTTCATCTTTTGCCTTTCCTCGCCGGAGGCATTTGGTTTTGGGTTGCGATTGGTTTTGGTTGCGTGTTGGCACTTGTCGTGAATTTATTCCGGCCTCGTTATGAGATGACGACCGGAAGATGGAGAGCATTCTATGATTTTTTGCTCAGGCAGTTACCGCCGCCAGACTGATATGGATGTTGATGAGTTTCAGCCTAATCGCTCCAGGCAACGCGGGATGGCGGCTTCCTCCGTCGCCGACGTTATGGCGCGACAAACCAGTTCCGCTTCGCGGTTCATGTCATTTGGTCCCGCGTGCCTGAGCTCTGAAGGTTGGCATCGTCAGCCCTATGAAAACATTTAGCACCATTCTACTTCTGACTGTAGCTCTATTCGTCACATTCGCGGCGCAAGCCGCCGAGGCAATTAACAGCACTTCCAACTCTTTGGAACTGGTTTTGATTGATGACCATATTGTGTTCACCACAGCCACAAACATCTCAATGGAGATGAAATATGCTGACTATATTTATTGGGCAACGAGACAAGACGAAGCCTAACGTCAGACCGTCGAGTGGGACAGCGGCCACTCCGACTAGTGTCAGTAGTTTCAGTGGCGGTGGTGGTAGTGGTAACGCTTTTTGAGTGCGGCGGCACGACGACGCTTTCTTCGACGCGACATGTCGCGTCGAATCAAAGCGCGGACATGTCTGCGCACTCCAAAGGCGCCCCCCGCCAGTTTATGGCGCTTTGAATGCAAAATCGTATGAGTTCCGGCTTCTGGCTTCAAAAACCTCTCGACAGAACCCGCTTTCAGGCGTATCTGGATAGTCAATCGTAAAACCCGGGCAGGAAGGATGCCTGGGCTGTGTGGCCGTTGGCTTCGGCCCATCGGCAGCCACACCATGAGACCTGGTATTCGAGCATGCATCGCTGTTGGCATTGGCCTGGCTGGGGCGTCGGTGGCGCTGGCCTGGTCGAGCAAGTCGTTTTTGCCTTGCGAGCCGGTCCATCAAATGGCCATCGAGAACGTCCTGTCCAACCAGGTTTCGCCCGGCTTCATCGCCATTCTGCAAAACGCACAAACAGTGGTGGACCTGGACCAACAGCCGACCAATTCCTTTGAGCATTCCATGACCGGCATCGCCGCGGCGGGACAAACCACGAATATCGAAACGCCCATCTACCTCCTGGAGACCGAGGAGTTCATCCACACCAATCTGGCCAACGCCATTCGCGAGCGGGAAGCGGGAGACACCACCAACGCCTTTGCCAGCCTGGGCAAGGCGATTCATCCGCTCGAAGACGCCACTTCGCCCGAACACAAACCGTTTCAGCCGTGGAGCTACAACGAAAGTTTTTGGGCCGAGGTTTACCACGTTTACCACGAACACCTTTACCCCGATAGCACCACGGACACCAACCAGGTGGAGGAGCGGGCGCAGTTGGAAGGTTCCGTGCAGTATGCCTATGACATTTTCATGGGAAAGACCAACATGCCGGTGCAATTCTTCAACCATACCAATTTCCTCCTGGACCTGCCGCCGGCTTACCTCCAAAGGACCAACCAATGATCCATAAGCCCCATCTGTCCATCGCCACCCTGATCTGGGCCTTCATCGTCACCAGCCTGCTTTGGTTTATTCCGCGGCTCAATCACGCGTTGGACTGGTTGAACTTTCCCGCCCTCGCGCTGGCGGTGATTTGGTCTCATTTCACGGGCGGCAACCCCCATTCCCCGTCCAATCTCGTGGGCTGGAGCGCCTTTGCCGTTTACACGATTGCTTATCTGCTCGTGCTATTGATCCTTTATGCGACTCTTTGGGAAATCTACCTGCTGCACGGCGTCTTGCATCACTTGGACGATGCGAAACAAAACCTCACGTCCGAAAAGCCGGATTCCACCCAGGCCCTCGCCAACCTGGGCCAGGCCGTCGCCGAACTCGAAGCGCGCCGCCGCCACCATTTCCTGTTGCAACACCTGGACCTGCCGGATTTCCCGCCAGACCAACGCCATCTTTTGGGCGCCCACGCCATAACGCGGGCGGGCCAGACGGGGCCCGTGAAACGACTCCTAAAAAAACTGCGCAGCAAACTCGCCGCGCAAACCAGTCCGCTCCAAGCCGACGCCCTGCTCACAAAATTGAAAAACGATGCGCGGGACCTGGCCTCCCAACCTCCGCCAAACAAAAATAATCATTGAAATCGGGCGGCGCTTGCGCTGGGAAAAGCCAGCGTGGTTCAAAAGGATCCAGGCATGAATAAAGAACAACTGGACAACGTAAGAGGGGATGCGGTCGGCGATGTGGGAAGCGCCTAAGATCATTTTTATCGGGGAGATCCGCGACCGTGAGACCATGGAGATAGTGCTCAACGCCGGCGAAACCGGCCGATTGGTCATGTGCACGCTGCACACCACCAGCGCCGCGATGACCGTCAACCGCATAATCGGCATGTTCGGCAGCGATGAGGAGAACCAGGTGCGCGAACGGCTGGCCGGCTCGATGCGGTATATCATCAGCCAGCGGCTGGTCCCGGTGATTAGCGGCAGCCGGCTGCTGGTGACGGAAATGATGGGGAGCAACCTGCGGACGCGGGAAGCGATTTTGCTGGGCGAAAGCGAGGGCCGGCAATTCAATGACATTATTGAATCCAGCAACCACTATGGCTGCCACACGTTTGAGCAGTCCCTCATCAAGGGATACGAGCAGAATTTGATCACCAATGAAACGGCGCTGCTCTACTGCTCGAACCGGATGAAGATGATCCAGCTCATTGATACGCTGGCACTCAAAGGGCCTTTGAAGAACGACTCGCCCGCTGACATACTGGCAAACTTGCGGATGCAAGGTGAGGATAAGAAATACCGTCCCCACGCAAAGCCGTCAAGCCATTCCCGGGGGGGGGCGCACGTTTTGAGGGGCGCATCTCACTTCTTGGGAGGTAGTCGGCAGGCGTGGGATGAGTGTGCTTTGGCGGGGTGCCGGATGAATGACTAATGGCCTAAGCACGAATGACTAAAGATCGCCTGCAAGATTGCGCGCAACCATCGGTATCAGGGAATGGAACGATTATGAAAATACCGATGCTATTGGCCCATATCGCCCATATTCACGCAGGAGCGGGTTTCTTCCTGATCCTGTTTGCCTTGTGCCTGTCACTGGCGCTGATTTTTGTGGGCGGTTCCAAGACCAAACACAAATAGGTTACCAGAGCCACCAGTAGGCCACCACGGTGAGGACGGAGACGATGGCCAGGTGCAATCGCCAGTCCGACAAGCCATGGAATTGCTCAGCCCTCTTAGCCCAGTCAACGGTGGTCTTTTCGAGCTTGGCGGGGTCAGTCCGCTTGGTAAAGAGCGATACCGCAAAGAGAATGAAGGTGATGAACAGCGATCCCCATAAGCCGCGATAGGTGTAGTTCTCGGTGATGTGATGGTGGAGCATGGGGAAGATACTGGCCGCCGTGTCCTTGTTCGGGATCAGTTGGTCAACGACGAAGATGGCGGAAAGGACACAGCCGATGATGAAAGAGGCCGCGGCACCGGCGAAGGTCACCCGCTTGCTGAGAATGCCGAAGATGATGGCGGGCGCCAACGGCATGGTGAGATAGATGGAAAGGGTCTGGAGATATTTATAGAGTCCTTCGGGCTGCCAGGCAATGACGGCGGCTGCGCCCAAGCCCAGCACCATGGCGGCCACGATGGCGTACCGGCCGAACCTGACTTGTTCCGCCTCGGTGGTTTGCGGCCGGAAGCGCAGGATAAAATCACGCACCGTAATCGTGGAGATGGAGTTCATGACGCCCACGGTAGAGCAGAGCACGGCGCCCAGCAGGGCCGCCAGGACGTAACCACGGAGACCGGTGGGCAGGAGATTATCGAGGATCCAGACGAAAACGCCGCGGCTGTCATGAGTGCTGATGTGGGGATACAGCGCCAAGGCAATCACGCCCGGCAATGCAAAAATGAAGATGGGCGAGAGTTTGAGGAAGGCGGCGAACATGGCACCCTTGCGCGCCTGATCCAGGTTCCGGGCGCCGAGCAACCGCTGCACGTTTACCTGGTCCATCCCCCAGTAGAAAACACCTGCAAAGAGTACCGTGGAAAGCACGCCCCAGAACGGATAGATAGGATCGGTCCAAGGCGCGTGGATGTGCATGGCGTCAGGCACTTGCGTCAGTTGCACTTTCTGACACAGGCCGGTCCAGCCGCCGACCTTGTGAAGCCCGCTAATGAGAATGATGGCCGAACCGGCGATCATAATGGGGGTGTGGATGGCGCCGGTGTAGGCGACGACGGCGAAGCCGCCGACGATGGTGATGATGGCGGTGGTGATTCCCATGATCACCACGCTCTCCATGATTCCCCAACCCGTCACCGCCTTCATGATCAGCGCCCCGGCATAAAGGGTAAAAGCCATCTTGGTGACGATGGCGATGAAGAGCATCAGGGCGGAGAAGCACATGCGCGCCTCGCCTCGGTAACGAAGTTCGAGGAATTCAGGAATGGTGAACACCGTGTTACGGATGTAATAGGGGAGCAACACGGCCGCAGTGACGCCCAGTGCGACCACGGTGATCAACTCGACGGTGCCGGCGCGAATCCCGTAGCGGTAGCAGTCGCCGGAAAGACCGACCATGTGCTCGGCGCCGATATTGGTGGAGAAGAGCGACGCGCCCACGACCACCCAACCGAGGGTGCGGCCCGCCAGGAAGAAATTGGCGCTATCGGCCTTCTTTTTGGCCAGGAGTCCCATATACAACCCAAGACCTATGTTGAAGGCCAGGGCTAGGATGCAGACGATCCAATCAAGGGGGGTCAAAGTCAGTGTCAACATATTTCAGCGTATTTGAGGGTATTTCGGGGTGTTTCGCGGTATTTTTGGGAGAGGTGTTCAATATTGAGTTGAGCTATGCGGAAAAGACGCCAAGCTGCGCCTGGATGCAATGGTTGAGCCGTTGGTTCATGCGTGTGGTACGAGGATGGCCGGTGAGCTCCGAACTGTCAACGCATTTTCTTTTTCGTGTTTCCCAAACAACCTTGACTTTTCGGCGGCTGACCGGTATTTGAAACCGCATGATTTCATCGGCCAATTACAGTGGTAGTGTCGAATTCAGTGACAAGTTTGCCCCGCGCCCGGGGATTTCGCACGTCCTTTTCGATTTTGATGGCACGCTCTCGCTCATCCGGCAGGGTTGGCCCGAGGTGATGGTTCCGCTCTTTGTGGAATGTCTGCCCCGGCTCCCGGGCGAGACCGAAGCGGCGGCCCGGCAGTTGGCGATGGACGACATCATGCGCCTGAACGGCCGGCAGACCATTTACCAAATGATTCAACTGGCCGAGCGCATCCAGAGCCGCGGCGGCACCCCCAAAGAGCCAATGTGGTACAAAAAGGAATACTTGCGGCGCCTGGACGAAAGGATCGGCCACCGCATTGAGCAACTACGGTCCGGCGCGGCATCGCCGGATGATTACCTGGTGCATGCCGCGCGGCCGCTGCTCGAAGAACTGGTGGCGCGCGGCTGGCAACTGTACCTGGCCAGCGGCACCGACGAGCCTTACGTAATTGAGGAAGCCAAGCTGTTGAAAATTGACCGATACTTCCCCGGCCGCATCTACGGCGCCCAGGACAATTACAAGACCTTTTCCAAACAGATGGTCATTGAGCGGATCCTGCGCGAGAACAAAGTTCCGGGCGCGCAACTGCTGTCATTCGGAGATGGCTATGTGGAGATCGAAAACACCAAGGACGCGGGCGGCCTGGCGGTGGCCGTTGCCAGCGACGAAGCCAACAATGGTTCCGGCAACGTGGATCCGTGGAAACGCCAGCGGCTGCTGGGTGTGGGGGCGGACGTGGTGATCCCGGATTTTCGGGATGCAGTCCTCTTGCTCCAGGAAATCACCGGCGAAGCCCAACTTACCGCCGCGCGGCCGTGAACGTTCCCCCGCCCATTGATCTGCGGCAGCTTCGAGTCTATCCCCTGGCCACCCGCCGCAGCCTGACTCGGGTCGAGGATATTTTGCGGGCTCCCGACTCCCCTCCGCCGGCCCTGCCGGAACCGCTCGTCAAGGAAATTGCGACCTGCGCCGAGCGCATCCGTGCGGCGCAATCCAAGGGCGCGGCGATCATGCTGATTTATGGGGCGCATCTGCTCCGCAACGGCGCCGCTCTGATCCTGGACCGCATGATGGAGCGGGGTTGGCTCACGCATCTGGCCACCAATGGGGCCGGGTCCATCCATGATTGGGAGTACTCGTTTCTTGGCCGTTCGACGGAAAGCGTTTCCGAGAACGTGGCGGCGGGAAAGTTCGGCGCCTGGGACGAAACTGGGCGTTACATTCATCTCGCTTTGATGGCGGGCGCCCTGGATGACTTGGGCTATGGCCGGTCGGTGGGACGATTGATTTGCGAGGAAGAACTGACGTTGCCAGGCCGGGCGGCTCTTGAGCAACGTTTGCGGCAAACGCCCAGCCACCCGCAGGCTCCCGCCTGGGCGGACTTCCTGAAAGCCATGGTGGAATTCGATTTGCCTTCCGGGAAGATGCGCGTGGCGCATGCCTGGAAGCACGCCAGCATTCTGGGCCAGGCCTTCCGGCGGGGTGTCCCGGCCACCGTCCATCCGGGCATTGGCTACGATATCATTTCCAACCATCCCATGTTCAACGGCGCGGTCATTGGCCGGGCCGCGACGCTTGATTTTCGGCAATTCGCGGCTGCGGTCAACCAACTGGACAACGGCGTGGTCCTTTCCGTGGGCTCAGCCATCATGGGTCCACAAGTGTTTGAGAAGTCGTTGAGTTGCGTGCACAACCTGCGTTTTCAACGAAACCAGCCACCCGTTCGGAATCATTCGATTTACGTCGTTGACATGCAGGAAGGCACTTGGGATTGGTCGGCGGGCGAGCCGCCCAAAACCAACCCGGCCTACTATCTGCGCTTTTGCAAGAGCTTCTCCCGCATGGGCGGAGCGATGCGGTATCTTTGTTGCGACAACGCGGCATTTATCCACCACCTCTACCATCAACTCCTGAAAAAATGACCCCGGAACGTTTTCAGTCCATTACCAGCCGGTATCCGAACCTCAAGATTGCCATCATCGGCGACTTTTGCCTCGACCGCTATCTCGAGATTGACCCGCAGAAACAGGAAGACTCGCTTGAAACCGGATTGCCGGTGCGCAATGTGGTGCATACGCGGAGCCAGCCCGGCGCCGCCGGCACCATCCTCAACAACCTGGTCGCCTTGGGCATCGGGGACCTTTACGTGGTGGGCTTTGCCGGAGTTGACGGAGAAGGGTTCGAATTGCACCGGGCACTCGAGCACCAACCGGGTATTCACTTGGACCACTTCTTTACGACCCCGGCCCGGCGCACTTTTACCTACACCAAACCCATGGTCATGGAAGCGGGCAAGGTGCCGGTGGAACTGAATCGCTTCGATTTCAAGAATTGGTCGCCCACACCCCCGGAAGTCACCCGCCAGCTTGCCTCGGGGGTGGAAGCGCTGGGCGGGAAAGTTGACGCCATGGTCGTGCTGGAACAGGTGGATATTCCGGAGACCGGGGTGGTGACGCCCGAGCTGCTTTCGACGATCCATCGTGTCGCCCAGGCCAACCCGCGGATGAAGGTCCTGGTGGACGGGCGTCGCGGGCTTAGCGGGTTTCCGCCGCTCATCTTCAAGATGAATCGGGCGGAACTGGCCCGGTTTTCGCAAGCCACGGCCAGGAATGATGACGTGCAGGCGCAGGCCGTGCAACTGGCGAAGCAAAACCAGCACGAGGTTTTTGTGACCCTGGCGGAAAAAGGCATTCTGGGCGCTGCGCCGTCGGGCGAGGTTTATCACGAGGCCTCCCTGCCGGTGCGCGGGCCCATTGACATCGTGGGCGCAGGTGATTCGGTCATGGCTAATCTGTCGGCCGCCCTGGCGGGAGGCGCCAGTCTCAAAGAAGCGGTCTCCTTGGCCAATGCCGCGGCTTCCATTGTCATCCATCAACTGGGCACCACCGGCACCGCTTCCGTTGCCCAGATTCATGAGCTTTTATTCTAGGCGGAATTCGTCATTGGCTGGCGGCTGTTTCCAACACCAATACCCAGTCGGGCTCGCCCGCACTGTTTTTGCCCGGCGCGGTGAATGGCTGCGTGCCGGTGTTGGCGAAGGGTGATCCGGCGATGGCCTGGAAGGAGTTCGCGCTGGGATCAAACCAGCGGGCGGTGACGTCTTTCTGGAGTTTCCTCATGTCCACCGTAATGGTCCCGCCTTGTGGGAGGTAGGCCATGCCCAGTGTGCCGTCCGGCGTGAGGGCCGCAGTCACATAATCATTGCCGGCGATTCGTCCCCGCGGAGGCTTGGCGGCCGCGGCGATGGAAACAAAATGGCCGTAGCCGGCAGTAACGAAGGCATGTGCCTGATCGGGCACCAGATGGTACCACTTGCGGGCGGCAAACAGATCCTTGAGGTAACCAAGCTGAATGACCCCGGGGGTATCGAGATTCGTCTGCCAGCCGGGCAGGAACCGCCAAATATATTTATCGCCGTAAAGCTGACCGTCCGCCCCGGAGAGCATGGTCCAGTATTCCTGCATGCGCAGGATGTGCGGTGTTCCGCCGTCCTCATCCCCGTTGGTCTCGCCTTCGAAGTTGGCCTCGCCCATGCAGACTGGCATGGCGGCGGACTGGTTGTAGGCGTGCAGCACTTCGGCGTAAGTGGGATAATAACTGTAGGCGAGATTCAAGCCGACGATGGGCGCCCAGTTTGGATCATCCAACGAACTGCTGGCTTGATAATTCAATTCGATGGTCTGGAGTTGGTCGGGCGCCTTGTCCTTGATGCCCAATGCCAGCGCGGTAATGACCGCGTCATTGGTCGCAATGTCCCAATGTTCAAAGTCGCCGGCGTGCAGCCACATGACGTTGGGAAAGTTCCGGAAGCGGCTCCCCAGATACTCCCCATAGGCGCGGCAGCGGGCGGAACCGTTGGCGACCCCCGCCGGAAGCAACGGTCCGGCGGTTTCGAGCGGGTCAATCATGACCGCGATCCCGTTCGTCGCCGCCATGCGGATGACTTCGTCCACATGGGCAAAATAGGCTTCGTTGGGCGCGGTGAGGTCGTAGAAATGGGTGCCTGGTATGGTTTTGGTGAAGGGCCGGGTGCCGTCCAGCAGGCTGGCGTCCGGACGCCCTTCCACCGGCCGGATGCAAAGGAGATTGACCCACAAACTGTTCATGCCATGCGCCGCGCGGTTGGTCAGGTAAACAGCCGCGTCAGCCGACGAGAGGTTGGAAAACAAGCCGTGGGGAGAATCGCCCACCATGAGGAAGGGCACATCATTTTGGTCAACGAGAATACGCGGGTTGGTGGCATTGATCTTGAGCGGATAGTTCGTACCCCAGGCCGTGCCGCAAACCAGCAAACTGAGGACAAAGATGGACAATTGGCGTGCAGTATTCATGAGGGATTTCCGGGGGGTCTTTAAGCAAAGTTGACTTTGGCATCGAGTAACGTGTCAGTTCGGGCGCGAACTGCGGAGCCGGTGGCATCGTTCATGCGTGAAGTTGGGCTGGTGCCGGGATTTTGGCAAGCTCTTTGAAATTGGGGCAGTGGTATAGTTTGAAATTTTCCAAATTCTGTTAGGAAGGAAGAAACAGACCCCGTTTCCATCGTGCGCCCGCTTCCTGCCATGAACTGCTTTGGCCGATGAGGCGGCATAAATGCCGCGCTCCTGAATTCAGGACAGCATACCAAGTTTCTCGGCATCAGCCTGAACGCACGGGCTACATTCAGCCTATGAAGATTGCAGTTGTGACACGGTATGCAGTCGCTGCTATAGTCTTACGGGGGCCTGAGTTCGATTTCGACCATTTCACAATTGCCGTCGAAGCCGGCGTCCTGCAACCCGGGCGAGAAGGTCAGGTTCATCACCCGGCCGTTGTTGCGGAAGAGTTCCGGGTGCAGGTAGGCGCAATAGGCCAGTTCGACCCGTTTTCCCTGGCAGCGTTCCGGCACTTCGATGCGGGCGACCGGCACCCCCCAGGGACCGTAAGGGGCCTTGGCCACCAGGAAGCGAATTTCCCGCGGATGATCGAAGTCACTGGCGGAGGCCATCACATATTTTTGCAGATAGGGATTCCAGGCCACGGACACCTGACCGGGCACGTTTTCGACCAGCAGCGAGGCTGACTCCGGGCGGGCCGAGAATTTCGGGCCGGCGCCGGTGTAGAATTCATAGGCATCGGGGTCCTCGATTTTGTCTGGGCGCACGCGGGCCAGGGCGACGCCCGACTGGTTTCCGAACTCCTTGATTTCGAAAAGATAGAGCCAGCCGCCGGCCTGAATCACTTGAGAAGGCTCGACGGGAAAGCGCCAGTCGCCGTGCGGCCGCAAGCGCTCGTAAGGTCCAAGCGCGGTCTGCGAGCGGCCAAGGCCGGAGCCGGCGCCGCGGAAGTCCCATTGGCCGTTGCCAAAAACCTCGATCAGCGAATAATACAGGTAGTTCCGGCTGCGCACGTGGATCCCGCCCAGCGGCCAAATGCGGTAACGTTCCGCGGGTTCGTTGGTGAAATATTCAAACGGCGAAACCACGACATTGCTGGAGGCAAAGTAGGTGAACGCCGGCGGGTAGCTTCCGTCGTTTTCTCCCAGTAAGGCGATGGAACAGGACACGGCGCCGCCGGAAAATTGGGGAGTGCCGTCGGCGGCGCGGGAGCCTTTGAAGGTGTCACCGAAAGCCCAGACGGCCCCACCCGGAACCACGAACGACTGCCCGCCATCCTGGGAAACCACCGAAGCCCGGGCGTGCGCCTCGTTCCAAACTGAACCCAGGAAATTGGTCCGGATGATGTCAAAGGACTTCACCTTCGGAGCGGAGAGCGCGGTCGAACCACTCGCCAGCGCGATCATAAGGGCAAGGGCAATGAAAAACCGGCCCGGATGGCGCAGGCTGCTGTAATGTTCAAGGCGTGCGCTCACGCGGTCGCCCAATTTCCTTCCAACATTCTTGAGCGCGCGGAATTTGCGGCAGTTTCCGGCGCGGGCGCGTTTTCCATGATTTTTATTGGCTGGTAAAAGCTGTCGCGCTGGACCGGCGTGCGGCCAGCTTCCCGGATGGCCTTGAGCATGGCCACCTCGGTCTGCGCCTGCGGCGAGGTGGCGCCGGCCATGTGGAAGATGTGTTCCTCAATAATGGTGCCGTGCAAATCATCCGCGCCGAAGCTCAGCGCCACCTGCGCCAGCTTCAGTCCCAGGCCGACCCAATAGGCGGTGATGTGGTCGAAGTTATCCAGATAAATGCGGCTGACGGCGATGGTGCGGAGCGAATCGAAACCGGTGGGCGGATGGGGAACGGGGATTTCATTGTTCAGCGGCTGATAGGCAAGCGGCACAAAGCCGACGAAGCCATGCGTTTCGTCCTGGAGCGCGCGCAATTGCCGGAGATGGTCCACGCGGTCGGCCAGGCTTTCGACGTGGCCGTAAAGCATGGTGCAGGTGCTGCGCCCGCCCATCCGGTGCCAGGTGCGATGCACGTCCAAATACTCTTCGGCGGATTCCTTGCCCTTGGCGATGGCGCTGCGGACTTGCTTGCGAAATATTTCCGCGCCGCCGCCGGTGAGGGAATCAAGCCCGGCCGCTTTTAATTCGCCCAGCGTTTCCGCAACGGATTTTTTTGTGAGCCAGGCGAGGTGGAGAATTTCAATGGCGGTGAAACATTTCAAGTGCAGCCGCCGGGTAGGGCGTGCAGTCCTCTGCGCGCCGTCCGGCGACCCGGGGATCGCCTCTCCTGCCCTTTCACCATCCAGCGCCCGCAACGCCTTGAGCATATCAGTGTAATAGCTGAAAGGCAGCGACGGATGCAGCCCGCCGACGATGTGCAGTTCGGTGATGCCGAGTTTCAACGCTTCGCGCGCCTTTTGGACGATTTCCTCGACGGAAAATTGGAAGCCGTCGGCGTCGCGTTTCTTGCGGGCGAACGAGCAGAACTGACACGAGAGGATGCAGTAATTGGAATAATTGACGTAGCGATTGATGATGTAGCTGGCGCGGTTGCCGGACTTTTTCCGGCAGGCCAGATCCGCGATGGCGCCCACGGCATTGAGGTCTTTCGATTCAAACAAGCGCAGTGCGTCGGCGTCGGAAATGCGCTCACCCGCGGCCACCCGGTCGTAGAGGTCGCGCAGTTCGGTGCGTTGGATGAAAAAGTCCACGAGCGGAAACCTAGCAGCAAATGAAACCTTTTAAAAGTGAACTTTGGCCCCAACCCTCGGCCGTGTGCCTCTGACGAGTCCCCCCGGCGCGCGGCCTTCAGGCCTTGTCATTACCCACATCTTCAACGAGGGTAGGTGAGTTAAACTGATGATGTAAGTTGCTGCACAGCAATAGGTTGCTCTTTCGGATAGACACAAGCGTATCTGCGGACGCTTCTGGCGAGTTTGGGCCGAGGGCTCGCGCCGCAGTGCGCCGTGGTGGGCGGAGACCAAAATCCCCGGTTTTTGGGCTGATTGGGGCACATAGAAGGAAGATTCATGCAA
>JBEKMW010000072.1:0-24298 GCA_049523455.1 Verrucomicrobiota bacterium
GTGGTGACCAGACGATCCTACGGCTTCCGCACCTATGACGCGATGGAAATTGCCCTGTATCACACGTTAGGACGGCTCCCGGAGCCGGAAGAATCTACCCACAGATTTTGCTGACGAGGCCAAAAGTTGAAAGGAGGCTCTCCATGAACCTCTAGGCCATTCCATTGATTATCAAGGACTTGCGCAGATTGGGGTTCATGGTCCCAATGCATGCGCAAAAGCGAACGGAGGCTCTCCATGAACTACCGAACAGTCACGAGACGACGGCGCGCACGGACCCCGACATCCGATGTCGGAGGGAGTGACGCGCCCTACCGAAATCAGGGCAATCAAGGGCAATCAAGGGCGCTAAAGGTCACCGCAGGACACTCTCCATGAACCTGGTTGTGAAAAAAGCTTGCAATCCTTTGGTGCGGAAAGAGAATCACCCAAGAATGTTCGCAAGAATGTTCACTTGGAACAAGGACAGGCAGCCGGATGGCCGGTGCAAAAGGAACGCAGTGATGCCATGAGCGAAGAACACTCTAAACACGTGTGGGAATTCTTCCGGGCCGGCGGCTTTGACCAGGTCAAGCTGGATTCCGGAGCCGACCTCGCCAATCTCGACCAACTCGATCAAAAGCTCTGGGTGGCGCTCGCCTGCCCCACGCGCGGGCTGGAATTCGACAGCCGGACGCTCGACCTGGTGGATACCGACCATGATGGCCGCGTGCGCGCCCCCGAAATCATCGCCGCCGCGAAATGGGTCACCGGTCTCCTCAAAAATCCCGACGATTTGTTAAAAGGCGCGCCGTCTCTGCCGCTCGCGGCCATTAACGACGCCACCCCGGAAGGAAAACAGATCCTGGCGTCCGCCAGGCAAATCCTCACCAATCTCGGCAGACCGGACGCGACCAGTATTGACCTGGAAGAGGTCAGCGATACGGCGAAAATTTTCGGGGCCACCAGTTTCAACGGCGACGGCATCATACCCGCCGACGCGGCGAGCGACGCCGCCACGCAAACCGTCATCGCGGACATCATCACCTGTCTTGGCGCCGAGACCGACCGCAGCGGCAAACCGGGCATCAATCAGGCGAAGGCCGACCAGTTCTTTGCGGAAGCGCAGGCCCATTCCGATTGGTGGAAACAAGCCGAGGGCGACCAGACCATCCTGCCCCTGGGGGAGGCCACCGCCGCCGCGTCCGCCGCCGTAAAGGCGGTGAAAGCCAAAGTGGATGATTTTTTCACGCGGTGCCGTTTTGCCGCCTTCGCACCATCCGCCCTCGCGGTGTTGAACCGGCAGGACCCGGAACACCTGGCGTTCACCGTCAAGGATTTGTCGGTCAACACCCCGGAGATTGCCGCTTTTCCGGTTGCGCAAATCGCCCCGGGCAAAGCCTTGCCGCTGGTGGAGGACCTGAATCCCGCGTGGGCTGCCGCGCTGGCCACCTTGAACTGCGCCGCGGTGAGGCCGCTTCTGGGTGATAAAACTTCACTGACCGAAGCCGATTGGAATGCGCTGCAAGCCAGGCTCGCGCCCTTTGACGCCTGGTCGGCCGGCAAGGTGGGCGCCACGGTGGAAAAATTGGGATTGAAACGCATCCGCGAAATCCTGGCCGGCAAATCCAAGGCCGACATCGCCACGCTGATTGCCAAAGACAAGGCGCTCGAACCGGAAGCCAACGCCATTGCGGGCGTGGAGAAACTGGTCCGTTTCTACCGGGACTTTTACACACTGTGCGTAAATTTTGTCAGCTTCAAACATTTTTACAGCCGCAAGACCCCGGCCATTTTTCAGTCCGGCCGGCTCTACCTGGATCAGCGCAGTTGCGATCTGTGCATGACGGTCGCCGACGCGGGCCGGCACGCGGCCATGGCCGGCCTGGCCGGCGCGTATCTCGCCTACGTGGATTGCGTGCGCAACGCCACGGGTGAAAAACTGAACATCCTGGCCGTCTTTTCCCAGGGCGACGATGACAACCTGATGGTCGGTCGCAACGGGATTTTTTACGACCGCAAAGGCAACGATTATGACGCGACGATCACCAGCATCGTCCCCAATCCGATCAGTATCCGGCAGGCCTTCTGGTCTCCTTACAAGCGGGTGATCCGCTTCGTGGAACAACAGGTGGCCAAACGCGCCGCCAACGCGGATGCCGCGGTCACCGCGGATTTGCAATCGGCGGCCACGTCCAGCGCGGCCTCGGCGCCGCCGGCTCCGAACAAGATTGACATCGGCACGCTCGCGGCCATCGGTTTGGTGCTCACCACGTTGATGGGGGCGTTGGGCGTTATTTTCACGAAGCTGTTTGGCCTGCCTGCGTGGGAGATCCCCGTGGCGATTCTTGGTCTCATGCTGGTCATTTCCCTGCCCTCGGTCATCATGGCGTGGTTCAAATTGCGCAAACGCAATCTCGGTCCCATTCTCGACGCCAACGGCTGGGCGCTCAACACCCAGGCCAAGATCAATATTCCGTTCGGCGCGAGCCTCACCAAAGTCGCCACGCTGCCGCCCGGTTCGCAACGCGACCTGGCTGATCCGTTTGCGGAAAAGAAAAGGCCGTGGGGCTGGTATATCGCGCTCCTGATCATCCTCGCGATTGCCCTCGGTTGGTATTTTGGAAAATTGGACAAGTTCCTGCCTCCGAAAGTGCGGAGCACCGCGGTTTTGGGCGCTTATGCATGGGATTACATGCCGCCCACCAATTCGCCGCCTGCGGTCAGTTCCACCAACGCGCCATCGGGTAAATGAGATTCGCTCTAATCCGGCGGGGGATGGGGTGGCAAGGCAGGGGGGCCCCGGCGGCATGGTTCGCCGGCTGCCGAAGCAGGTTGTCTGGTGCAAGCTGTGAAACAAGGAGTTAAAGAATATGGCTGCTAAAATCCAAATTCCGGAAGAACTGAAACGAGACCTGATGCAATCCAAATGGGGCAAAATCCTCATCGCCACGCCGATTATCATGACGGTCATCGCCACGATGCTCGCCGGCCTGGCATCCAGCGAGATGACCAAGGCGCAGTACGACCGTGCCTTCGCCGCGCAACTCCAATCCAAGGCCGGCGATCAGTGGGGCTATTACCAGGCCAAGAAACTGCGCAGTGCCGTCGCCGACAACACGCTGGATTTGCTCGCCGCCACCAGCGCGGTGGAACCGCTGGCGGCATCCGCTTTGGCGAACGCCGACGCGGCCACGGTGGCGGCGCTCACCCAAAACCAGCTCCCCGCCGCGGTTCCGGCGAAATACGTTGAGAGCGTCAACACGGCGCTGGCCGCGGTGGAAAATTCCGCGCCGGAAACCGAGATCAGCGCCGACCTGGCCAAAGTGAAGGATGCGGTTTTGTCGGATGCGCTCAACGCGGCAAGACAAGCGGCGCTGGATTTTGACAACGCGACGAAAACCATCAACCAAACCATTGATGCATTGGACAAAACGTTGCGCAGTGGTGACAGAGATGTGTTCCGCAGTTTCTGCGCGGCCCGGCTGCGTTACACCGTGGCGCGCTACGACGCGGAATCGAAATTGAACCTGGCCGTGGCCGGCATCTATGAATTACAGGTGCGCAAGGGCAATGTCTCCGCGGAGCGCCACCACGAACGCAGCGTCAGGTTCTTCTATGGCATGCTGGCCGCGCAGATGGCGGTGATCATTGCCACGTTCTCCATCGCCTCCCAGAAGATGAATTTGCTCTGGTCGCTCGCGGCCGCCGCCGGACTGGCCGCCGTCTCGTTCTCGCTCTACGTGTTCCTTTGTTTCTAAGCAGGACGCCGCGCCGCCGGGTTGTGTGCCGCAACCCGCCATTGCACGCGCTGCACAGTTCGTTTAGTTTCGAGGGCATGTCGTCTCGTGTTCGCCTTGCATTATGCGTGGGTGTCGCGGCGGCCGCGGTAATACTGGCGGGCTGCTCGCCGACCGGCCAGAGCCAGTCGGATGAGGAAAAGGAGCCGCATTTTGTGCTGGGCAAGGCCAAAGTGAATGCCATGGATTACCCGGGCGCCATCGAAGCTTTTGAGCAATCGCTCGAGGCCGACCCCCACTCGGCCGCGGCCCATTTTGAGCTGGGCTGGCTGTACGACGAAAAGGCCTCCGACCCGGCCGCCGCCATTTATCATTATCGCGAGTATTTGCAATTGGATCCGCAGGCCGACAATGCGGAAGTCATCAAGCAGCGCATTAACCGCTGCAAACAACAACTGGCCGCCGACGTCCTTCCGTTGCCCAGCGCACCGGCGGCGCAACAGCAGTTGGAGAAACTGTTGGAACAGAACCGCCAGTTGCAGGCACAGGTGGACCACTTGAATGACGTCGTCAAACAGTGGAACGTCTATTACACGAGCCAGTTGGCCGCCATGGCGGCACGGACCAATCTGGCGCCCGCGCCGAACAATCTCCCGCCCCAACCGCAGCCGCACGCTGAGCCATCGGTGGCAATGGCAGCCGGATCCGATCAACCCGCGTCCAACCCGGTCCGGCCGGTCAAATCCCCGCCGCTGACGGTCCGGCCGCGGACGCATACCGTGGAGTCCGGCGAAACGGCGATGGGCATCGCACGCAAGTACGGCCTGAAACTGAGCGCCCTCGAAACGGCCAACCCCACCATGGATCCGGCCCGCATCCGTGCCGGCCAGGTGCTGAATATTCCGCCACCCTGAGATGACATGATCCCACGCCTGGCATTTTTGTTGATTCTGGCCTTCTGGGTCGTGATGAACGTGCTGTTGTGGCGCCTGGAATACGGCACGTCGCCCGGCGAAATGTCCGTACCGCCCGAGTTGGTTTGGCAGAAGATCCTGACCGCTCCGGACCCTTCATCGTTGACCATTTATCAAAACCGGCAGCGGGCCGGCTATTGCGAGTTCTCGACGAGTGTGGAACAGGCGATGGCCAAGTTGGACGAAGACCAGCCACCGCCCGAGGGCTTGGTTCCCAAGAACGGATACAAACTCCACTTCGATGGCAACGTAATTCTGGGCGATTTCACCAACCGGTTGCGCTTTAATGGATATGTCCAATTCTCGTCCGCCCGTTCCTGGCGGGAATTATCCTTGAAGTTGTCCACGCCGGCCGGGACGGCCGAGATTCAATCCACCGCCGCCAAGCAAACCGTGCGCTTCAAAATCTCCAGCAAGGACGTGAATTTCGAGCGCGTCGTGAGCTTTGCCGACTTGCAGAATCCCAACGCGTTGCTGAGCCAATTTGGCGGAAGCTTTGACGATGTCATGCCGGGATCCTTGGCCTTGCCCATGGCGCCGTGGCCATCGGCGGCCGACATGCTCCACTGGGAGGCGCGCCGGCAGCGCGTGACGATCGCCCATCAAGTCGTCGGCGCCTACCGGCTGGAAACGCGCCTCTTTGATCATCCCATCGTAATTTATACCAGTCCCGTGGGCGAAATTTTTCGCGTGGATCTTCCCGGTGGCATTTCGGCGGTGCTGGATGAATGGACCCGGCAATGATCGAACTCATCCACCTTGGTAAAAAATTTGGGGACCTCGTCGCCGTCAACGATCTCTCGCTCACCATCCCCCGCGGCGAGTTCTTTGCCATGCTGGGACCCAACGCGGCGGGCAAGACCACCACGCTGAAAATCCTGGCCGGCCTCATGAAACCCACGTCCGGCTGCGCGCGCGTTTGCGGTTTCGACGTGCAAACCGAACCTCTCGAGGCCCGCCGCCGCCTGGCCTATGTTCCCGATTTTCCCTTCCTTTACGAAAAGCTGACGCCGCGGGAATTTTTCCGCTTTATCGGCCGCCTGTTTCGGATGGACGATGCCGCCATCGAATCCAACGCGCGGGAATTGGCGGCGCGTTTTCACCTGGACGAATTCGCCGATCAACCCATCGAGAGCCTCTCCCACGGCACGCGCCAGCGCGTGGCCATTGTATCCGCGCTCTTGCACGACCCGGAAGTGCTGGTGATTGACGAGCCAATGGTGGGCTTGGATCCGCAACATGCCCGCGTATTGAAAGATGTCTTCAAGGAACGCTCGCTCCAGGGCATGACCGTGCTGCTCTCGACTCACGAACTGAGCGTAGCGGAGGAAATGGCCAACCGCATTGGCATCCTCAACGGCGGGAAGCTGGTTGCCGTGGGCACCCGCGATGAGCTTCGCCGCCAAAGCGGCACGTCCGGCCCGTTGGAGGACGTCTTCCTGACGTTAACCAAAGAACCCTCACTCGATGCATCTCTGCCAGCCCATTGATCCGGCTCCTGTTCCCTTATGACTTCGCCCTTTCGATACACCTACCGCGTCATCTACGCCGACTGCACGGCGGGCAATCACGTTTATCACTCGCGGTACCTCGAGGTGCTCGAAGCCGCGCGCGGCGAATTCATCCGGTCACTCGGCGGCACCGTGCTGGAGTGGCAGGAACGCGGCGTGATCTTCCCCGTCATTGAAGCCCGGCTGCGCTATAAATTGCCTGCGCGCTACGATGACCTGCTGACGGTGGAAGTGTGGCCGATGCTCATCGGCAGCGTGCGGCTCAACTTTGGCCATCGGGTTTTGAACCAGACCGGCGCCTTGATACTCGAGGCGGAAACCCTTCACGCCTGCACCGGCCTGGACGAAAAACCGAAGCGTCTGCCGGCGGATCTGGCCGATAAACTCAAGCCGCATTTCCGTTGCGCCCCCAAGCCATAGCGGCTGGCCGGAACGTAAGCCGTTGCGCAGAGGGATATTTACACCGCTCTTACGCTGCCCACGTATGGTGCCCCATCCCCCGACGCTCGCTGACCCATCGCAACGACACCGTCGTCCGCTACCGCAGCCACCACGCCCGACGGAGCCTCACCTCCCGGTTTGCACGCGGTAAAACCGCCGGGATTGGCTCGCGGTGTTGGTGTCGGTCGCTTGAACGATTCCACCGGTGCCGGGGATGTTCGTTGACGCCAACGACCACGAACCGTTCCCCAGGACCGTGCTGTTTTGCAATGCATAGTTCTGTCCCGAAACCGTGCTGAAGCTGACGACGAAATTGCTGCCGTTGAATGCCGCTCCGGTGATCTGCGGCGGCACCAGCGGCGGGGCCGGCACCTGAAGCAGCAGCACCCAGTCGGTGTCCCCGGCGGCATTGGTTCCCGGCGTCGTCAGGTTCGTGGTGATGGTATTGCTGAACGGCGAGCCGGGAATTGTCAGGTAAGTGTTGGCTGAGGGGTCGAACCAGCTCGCCGTCACCGGCCCGATAAAATTGGTCATCGCCACCGTCAGCGTGGCGTTGGTGGGAGCATAGGCTACACCCAACGTGCCGTCCGGCGTCATCGCCGCCGTCACGTAATTGTTGGCCGTAAGCATGGTGGAAGTCGAATTGAATATGCCATAGCCCGCGGTCACCAGATAATGGTTCTGGTCGGGAACCAGATGATACCACGGCCGGCTCGCGAAGAATTGCTTGAAATACATGAGTTGGGTCATGCCGGGCGTGTTGTAGTACGCCGGAGTAAACGGCTTATAGGTGTAATGATTCCCGTATATGTGCCCCGCCAGGCAACCGGCCAGCAACGACCAGTACTCCTGCACTCTCTGGACCCAGGGCGACGGCGGCTGGCCGCCGGTGTTATCCGCGAATTCATAGTTCGCCTCCAGCAACAGCGCCGGCACGTTGGTCTGGTTCCAGGCCGCATAACTCTCGGCGTAGGTCGGATAGTACGTGTAAACCGCGTTGACGGTCACCAGCGGCCACCAATTCGGGTCATCCAATGACTGGCTGACGTCAGGGTTTAACTCAATGGTCATGGGATGGTTGGTGTCCTGGCTCAAAATGCCCCAGGCGATGGCGAGGATCACGGACTCATTGGTCGTGATGTACCAGTCGTCAAAATCATTGCCCAGGTTCCAGAAGATGTTGGGAGTGCTGGCATAGCGGCTACCGAGAAACTGGCCGTAGGCATAACACCGGTTCGAGCCGTTGGCCAGGGAGGTTTGCGTCCACCCGCCTTCATCGAGCGGCAGGCTCAAAATTTGCAGCCCGTTGGTGGCCGCGGCGTGGACAACGTAATCTACATTCGACCAGTAGGCCGGATTGGGCGTGGTCAGATCGTAATAACCGCCCTCCAACAAATTGGTGAAGGGATTATCGCCGTAGATGTCCTGGCCGTAATTGGCATTGCCTTCACTGCCCGGACCGCCATCGTAATCGTCACAAAGCAAATTGGCCCACAGGCTGTTGAAACCGTTGGAGCCCCGGTTGACGAGATAGGCCGCCGCATCTGCCTCGTCCAAGTTCACCATCAGCGTATGCGGCGAATCGCCGATCATCAGGAACGGCGCGTTGTTGGCGTCCACCACATATCGGCCGTTTGCGCTGGGCCTCAAGGGATACGCCGGTGGCACGTTCGTCTGGATCGCCGGGATGGCGCTGACGTAGGCCGAATTGGGGCCGGTGCCGAAACTGTTCGTTGCATTTACCTCATAGTAATAAGTCATGCCGTTGCTCAGGCCGGTGTCCGTGTAAGTGGTTGCCGCCGAACTGCCGATGGTGGTGAAACCGCTGGGGCTGTTGGACGTGCGCAGAATGTTATAGCCGGTCGCGCCGGGTGTCGCATTCCAAGCCAACGCCACCTGGGTATTAAGCGGCGTCGCGCTCAAGCCCGTTGGGACCGGTTCCACACCCACTGCAAAAGCGCTGGCCGGTGACGAAAAGGGGCTCAAACCGATGGGCCCCGCCGCCTCCACCACGTAATAATAGGTCACATAGTCCGCCACGCTCGCGTCGGTGTAATTGGTTGCAGTATTGCCGTTATTGGTGGCCATGGCGCTGTAACCGCCGCCGCTCGCCGTCGAACGCAGGACGATATAGTTCGTAGCGGCGCCCCCCGAGGCATCCTGCCATGACAACGCCACCTGATTCAGTTGCCCCGTTGCCACCACGTTGGTCGGCGCCGGCGTGCTGGCGCCCGGAGCAAAGACCGCCACCGCAAACCCGATTTGCGTGGAATTGTGGGTTGGGTCGTAGGCCGTAATGGTGGACACCCCGCCGGAAAGATTCTCCACAGCGCCCATGACCTGACTCTGGACGTTGGCAATATGGACCCAATTTGTCACACCAGTTGACGAACTGACCGCTAAACCCACCCCTTCGTCACCGCCGCTGGCGTTTACCACCGCCCATGCGCCGCCCGGCGTACTGTCCGCCAAAGTTACGCTGATGGCATTGCCGGGGATGTTGTCAACATCCGTGTTGCCGATCCCGTAGGTGACCGGGGCCACGTTGGTGTTGACGCCGCTCAAGGTGAACACCTGCATCGTCATGGCGGAAGGCGTCTGCCCGGTCGTGTCCGTGGCCGTAATGGTTTGCGTGCCCGGCGTAGGGTCCCACAGGTAAAAAATGTCACTATCGGCGTAATGGCTGGTCAGGTTATTTTGCGAGACAATCCGGGAAATGGCTTGAGTTCCCCACAGCAGGCTTGAGGGCGACGCGCCGTTGGTGGGCGCGGTTAATGAATTGTTTCTATCCATCAGGGAAACCACCAGCACCTGGGCTCCCGCGGAAACCGTAAAACTCGTGCTGACCGAAGTGGAATTGGCGCTCGTGACGGCGGTGTTCAGCGAACCATCTTGCACGAAAATTTGGGCTTGGGCCCCGCCGCAGAAGAGCAATCCGAAGGCTGCCAAGCCAGACATTACGTTTTTGCCGGCATCAGCTTTCACCAGATTTACAAGGTGCTTTGATTCCCCGTCCATTCCCCGGTAATTCAGTAACCGGCCTGGATTTTGTGGTCACATGGCTAATGAGCCGACATTTCCCCTGAAGGGGGCGGTCCTGGTTGTCCACAAAGTCGTGACAGGACATGAGAACCGAATCCCCAAAAGTTGGCAACAATCTAATCACCGACGAGTGGCGGTTCTTATTTGCCCAGGTACCGCCGGGCGATCATCAACGGAACCGGATGGTGCGGTTCAAAGAAGAATCGTCCAGCCAGCCATTGTAGAGCGTGACGATCCGCGCCGGAGAAGCCAATGCGGTCACCATCAAAGGTGCGGATTAAGGGGTAATGTTCCCCGGAAATGCGCCCTCGTCAAAGGCGGCATTTGTTGATAAATTGGCGGCGTGGAGTGGCGGCTGAAAAACAGGGTGGTCGCCGGAGCGCGCGATTTCTTCCGCAGTCACTGGCAACGGGCGCTGCGCTGGCGCGAAAAGTTTGTCTTCCGGGAGGAGTTCTTTCACCTGGTGCTGGCCGGAATCGTCGGCGTCATCGGCGGTCTGGTCAACCTCTTCTTTTTTTACGCCGTCCATCTGATCCAACCGGGCGACCCGGTGGAAGTGGCTGAGAAGCTGCCGGATTGGGAGCGGCTGCTGGTGCCCGGGCTGGGCGGACTGGCAGCGGGGCTGATTTTGTACCTGGGCTTCCGGGTGGTGGGACGACAAGGCTCGAGCGACTTGCTGGAAGTGGTGGTGGCGGGTGACGGGCGGCTGCCGTTTCGCACCGAATCGGTAAAGACCGCGTCGGCGCTGGTGAGCATCGCCACCGGAGCGTCCATCGGACGGGAAGGCGGCATCACGCAGTTGTCGGCGACCCTGGCCTCAAAACTCGGCCAGGTGGCCAAATGGCCGCCGTATCGGCTGCGGCTGCTGGTGGGCTGCGGGGCGGCGGCGGGCATTGCGGCCGCTTACAATGCCCCGATTACCGGTGCCGTCTTTGCGGCGTTGATTGTGCTCGGTAATTTTTCCATGAACCTGTTCGCGCCGCTGGTCTGCTCGTCGGTGGTGGCCACGACGGTCTCCCGCTCTTTCTTCGGCATCCAGCCATGGTATCAGGTGCCGACGTTTCCCGACGCCACGCCCGGACAATTACCGTGGTTCATTTTGATGGGCGTGATTTGCGGCGGCGTGAGCGCGCTGTTTCTGGAATTTTTGCGCTTCAGCCGGGAGCGTTTCAACCAGCTCGACTGGCCGATTTACCTGAAGCTGGCGCTGGCCGGGCTGGTGGTGGGCGTGATCGCGGTGTTTTATCCGGGTGTCTGCGGCAACGGTTATTATGTGACCAACGCGATATTGGGCGGACAATTCGTCAACGCCAGCAATCCGTTGCCGGAATTGTCCGGCCTCTTTTTCGCCAAACTGCTGGCGACCATGGTGACGGTGGGCGCCGGCACCGTGGGCGGCGTGTTCACCCCAACGCTGTTCCTGGGGGCGGTGGCGGGGGCCGTGTGCGGCGCTTCGCTGCATCTCACCGGCCACGCGGCGGGCCTGCCGGTGGGCGCCTTTGCGCTGGTCGGCATGGGGGCGGTGCTGGCGGGCACCACCAAGTCGCCGCTCCTGGCCATGATCATGGCGTTTGAAATTTCGCTGGACTACTCGCTGATGCCGGCGTTGATGCTCGCTTGCGTGGTATCGGTGCTGGTGGCCCGCCAGTTGCACGGCGAATCCGTTTATACCGAGCACATGCGGTTGAAAGGCTTGTCGCTCCTGCCGGAAAGTGAACACACCGGCGCGGTAATGGAGCAGACGGTGGGCGACCTGATGCGCCCGCCCGTCACGCCGTTGCGCGAGATCGCGTCACTCCGGCAGATCGCCGACCGTTTTCTGGCCAGCTCCAACAATTTCCTGCCCATCGTGGACGCCGGGCAAAGGCTCATCGGCGTGGTGGCGCTGCAGGACTTGAAGGAGTACCTGAATGACAACCAGGACATCGGCGGCGTCATCGCCTACGACGTGATGCGGGCGCCGCCCAAGTGCCTGGTGCCCGGACAGCGGCTGCTGGATGCGCTCCCCGTGGTGCTGGATAGCGAATTGCGGAATGTGCCGGTCGTCAACAGCCCGCAGGAAAACCGGCTCGTGGGCTCCGTTTCACGCGCCCAAGTGCTGGCCGTGTTCTCCGAAGCCATCGCGGAAAAGAGCAAACCCGTCAGTTGAAAAGACTTTTTTACGACGCCCCGGCCTTTTAACCTGCCCGGGTGCCTCTCAAAATCGGCGACCAACTGACGCTGACGATCGACGATCTGGCGTTCGGGGGCGAAGGCGTGGGCCGATACCTGGAAGCCGGCTTCGTGGTATTTGTCCCGTTCGTGCTCGTCGGCGAAGTGGTCGAAGTGGAAATCTGGGAGGTGAAGAAGAATTTCGCGCGCGCGCGCTTATTGCGCGTCGTGAAACCGTCGCCGGAACGCGTGGCGCCTGCCTGTCGTTATTTTGGCGCGTGCGGCGGCTGCCAGTACCAACACGCCGACTACCCGGCACAGTTGCGGTTCAAGCAAAAGCAAATCGCCGACCTGTTCGAGCGTTTGGGCGGGTTTCCCCGCGACGTGGTGGCGCCGGTGGTGCCCTGTCCGCAACCGTACGGCTACCGTAACCGCATCATGATTCGCAGCCAATGGAACAAGCCGGCGCAGAAATTGAACATCGGTTTCGTCCGCTGGGATGGTGGACTGGTGGAAGACATCGAAGAATGCCAAATCGCCGAGCCGGCGCTCAACCGGGAAATCCAGCGCGTGCGGCAGCATCCCCCGCCCAAGGGGGGTCTCAAGGTGGTGCTGCGCATTCCCCCCGAAGGCTGGGAAGTGCCGCCCGATTCGTTTTTCCAGAACAATTTTTTCCTGTTGCCGCGATTGTTGGAAACCGTGGGCGGATGCCTCCGGGCCGGTGGCGCCCGGCGGCTGCTGGATCTGTACTGCGGGGTGGGCTTTTTCGGCATCGAACTGGCGGGCCTGGTGGATTCCTTGGTGGGCGTCGAATACGACCGCCGGGCCATCGAGTCCGCGCGGCGCAACGCGGCGGCACGGCAAATCGCCAATGGAGAGTTTATTGCCGGTCCGGTCGAGGCCATTTTGCCGAAGCTGCTGCAATCATCTGTCAGGTCGAAAACCGCCGTGCTGCTGGACCCGCCGCGCAAGGGCTGCCGGCCGCAAACCCTGCAAGTACTGCGGGAACTCCAGCCGGCGCAAGTGGTTTACGTCTCCTGCCATCCGGCCACCATGGCGCGGGACTTGAACATATTGTGCGCCGAGGGTGTCTTTACCCTGGTGCGGGTAACGCCGCTGGACATGTTCCCGCAAACCCAACACGTGGAATGCGTGGCGGACGTGCGTGTGGGTGAAAGTAGTCTTGCCAACCGGCCCAACATGGTTTCAACTGGAACGACCCAATGACGACTGAAACAGACGCCGACCCGCGGGAGAATTTTGTTCCTCGTCTGCTGCCCTGGCTGCTGGCCGCGGCGGCGCTGGCGGTGTACTTGCTGACGTTGAATCACTGGGTTTCGCTAATGAACCTCGGCCCGGTGGCCAAAATCTCCGGCTGGACGTGGCAATCAGAAAGCACGAACCCGCTTTTGTTTCTGGTGACGTATCCGTTTCGCTGGCTGCCGGCGGCACAGGTTCCCCTGGCGCTCAATGTGTTTTCAGCCGTATGCGGGGCGGCCACGCTCGGCCTGCTGGCACGCTCGGTGGCGGTGCTGCCGCACGATCGGACGGAGGGGGAACGCCGGCGCGAACGCAGTGACTTCTCGTTTCTGACCACCGGCTCCGCGTGGCTGCCGCCAGTTCTGGCCGTGGCGGTTTGCGGGCTGCAACTGACGTTTTGGGAACACGCGACGAATTTCGCGGGCGAAGCGTTTGATTTGCTGTTGTTCGTCTTCGTGATTTGGTCGCTCCTGGAATTCCGGCTCGACGGACGCGAGGGCCGCCTCTATTTGGCGGCGTTCGTCTGGGGCGCCGGCATGACGGAAGACTGGGCGCTGATCGGCTTTCTTCCATTGTTTATCGCCACCCTCATTTGGATCCGTGGATTTGACTTTTTCGACTTCCGATTTCTCAAGTGGATGGTCTTATGTGGATTGGCGGGAATGCTGTTTTATTTGCTGCTGCCGCTGCTCTCGGTTCTTTCACCCAAGACGCCGCTCACTTTTTGGCAGATGCTGAAATTGAATCTGATTTCCCAAAAATATGTCTTTTTTGCGTTCCCGCGCGATTTGACGGAGCTGTCACTGCTCATTTTGCCGGCGGCGGTGTTCATCATGGCCATCCGCTGGTCCTCGACCTTTGGTGACAGCAGCCGAATGGGCTCAAGCCTGGCAAAAGTCATGGTCTATTTGATGTACGCCTTTCTGCTGATTATTTGCCTGTGGATTGCCTACGATCCCTCGTTCAGTCCGCGTCAGAAAGGGTTGGGGCTGCCGTTTTTGACGTTTTATTACCTGGGCGCGCTGTGCGTGGGTTATTACAGTGGATCCTTTCTGTTGATTTTTGGGAAAGCGCTCTCCAGCCGGTCAAAATCGCCTTCGTACCCGCCTTCACCATCGGAACAATTTCTGAATCTGTGCGGATTGATGGGAATAGTTGTCCTGGCCACCATTGCCGTTGTGGGCCTGGTTTATCGCAACCTGCCGATCATCCGGGAATTCAATGCCGACACTATTGGGCAATACGGGGCTCTGGTGGACAGTGTCCTGCCTCCCAGCGGAGGCATTTTGTTGTGCGACAGTGATGACCCGAACCAGGACATTCCATTGCACCTGTTCATGGTGCAGGCGGCCCTGGCGCGGGACAGCCGCTCAAAGGAATTTGTGCCGGTGGCCACCAAGTCGCTGATCTGGCCCGGCTACCACCGGTTCCTCCACCGCCAGTTTCCTGAACGATGGCCTGACCTGGTTCCAGCCGACCAAACCGGCTGGCTGAATCCATTGGGTATCCTGGGCTTTTTGAATGTGCTCTCCAAAACCAACGACCTTTACTATCTCCATCCGAGTTTTGGCCTCTACTTCGAGCAGTTTTACCAGGAGCCGCATGGTTTGGTTTATCGTCTGAAACCCTTGTCGCCCGACACCCTGCTGCCGCCAGCGCCGGATGAAAAGGTGATTGCCGAAAACCAGAACTTCTGGTCAAACGCGGAGACCGGTCTGCTGGCTGCGATGGAGCGAACCTTGGCGCCAACCGATCCCAACGCGCCCGAAAGCCTGGGCCAGCAGGTGCTGAGGCGGTTGCACGTCCCGCGTGAACGGAATCCTGTGGCATTTCTGCTCGGCCCGTATTGCTCGCGAAGCCTGGATTTCTGGGGGGTCCAATTGCAACGCGCCGGGAAATTGCCCGAGGCCTCCGCCTGTTTCATCACGGCACGAAAGCTGAATCCGGACAATGTGGTCGCCCAAATTAACCTGCAATTCAACGCGGCGTTGCGTGCCGGTGGGACCGTGCCGGTGGATCCGGCTTCGGCGACTCCCGATCGTTTTGGAAATTACCACGACTGGCTGGAAGTCCTGGGTGCGAACGGACCGTTTGACGAGCCAAGTTTTTGTTTCGCCATCGGCCTGCTCTATGCGCAAAACGCCTATGTGCGCCAAGCCATGGCGGAATTCCACCGGGTGTGCCAGGTTGACCCCGATTATGTGCCCGCCCGCCGTTTACTGGCGCGGGTTGAATTGCAATGCCATCTGCCCGACCGCGCCCTCGAAGTGCTGCAAGCACCCCTGACCCAGCCGGAGAAATTCCTGCTCACCGAGTCCGAATCAATTGATCTTAACATTCTCGCCGCCGGGGCTTATTTTCAGAAGACCAATTTCGCGGCCGCCGAACATCTGCTCCAGGCGGAAATCGAGAGCCACCCAACCAACAACGACCTGCTGATTGCAGTGGTCCAGGCCTACATCACGCGAGGCTTGTTGTCCAACGCCCAGGAGTTGATGAACCGCCGCCCGGACGACAACCGATTGCTGCTCGCCGCGGTCCAGGCTTGCACCGCGTATGGCTATCTCACCAACGCCCTGGAGATTATAGACCGCAAGCTGAAGAAGACGCCCGACGACCCGGGCTGGCTCGTGGGCCGCGGCAACCTGCTGATTCAACTTCACGAATATGCTCCAGCCATTGAAACTCTGAACCATGCGGTCGCGGTCCAGACCAACAACGTGGAGGGGCTGTTAAATCGCGCGTTCGCTTACTTTCAAACCGGGCAGCTCGATCTGGCCCGTGCCGATTTGCAGCGCCTGCAACCGGGCGCGACCAACCAATTGCAAGCGGTGATCGGCTATTACCTTGGCGAAATAGCCTGGCGCCAGCAGAACACCAACGAAGCGGTGAAGAACTATAAAATCTATCTGGCCAGCGCGAACACCAACAGTACGGAAGCACGGGCTGTCCTCGAAAAGCTCGCCCAAGCCAAAGGCAAATAACGCGCCATGCGCGTCACTCATGTCATTACCCGGCTCGTCGTCGGCGGCGCGCAGGAAAATACGCTGGCTACCGTCCTGGGCCTGCGCCAGAAACCCGGCGTGGAAGTTCATTTGATTTCCGGACCGACCACCGGACCGGAAGGCTCGCTCGCCAACGAGGCGCATGGTGTTCCCGGACTGCTGACCCTGGTTCCCGAACTCGTGCGCGCCGTGCATCCGTGGAACGATTGGCTCGCCTTGATCCGGTTGGGAAAAGTCTTCCGCGAGCAAAAGCCCGACCTGGTCCATACCCACAGCGGTAAGGCGGGCATCCTGGGGCGGCTCGCCGCCCGGCGGGCCGGCGTACCCACAGTCATACACACCATTCACGGCCCGTCGTTTGGCAAATTCCAAGGGGCAGTTCCCAATCTTGTTTTTCGCGCAGCCGAGAAGTACGCCGCCCGCTCGACCACCCATTTCATCACCGTCGCCGATGCGATGCGGGAACAATACCTGGCTGCCGGCATTGGCAGCACGCAGCAGTACACAAAAATCTTCAGCGGTTTTGCGCTCGAACCGTTTCTGGCCGCGAAAAACGATCCCGCATTCCGCGGCCGACTCGGTTTGGCGCCCGGCGATTTCGTCGTAGGTAAAATCGCGCGGCTGTTCAAGCTCAAGGGCCACGACGATTTGTTCGCCGTGGCGCCGGAACTCGTCCGCCAATGTCCGGCGATCAAATTTCTCCTGGTGGGCGACGGCGAATGGCGCGGCCGATTTGAGAAGCTCGCGCAGGCGCGCGGCATGGAGAAACGATTCATCTTTGCCGGCCTGGTTTCGCCCGCCGAGGTACCGCGCTACGTTGGCATCATGGACGCGCTCGTCCACCTGTCGCAGCGCGAGGGCCTGCCGCGCGCGCTGCCGCAGGCGCTGGCCGCCGCCAAGCCGGTGGTGGCTTACGATTGCGACGGCGCGCCCGAAGTGTGCCGCGAAGGCGAAACCGGATTTTTAATCGAGCCGGGCGATTTGGCGGGCTTGAGCGCGCGGTTGCGGCAACTGGCGGGCAACGCCGCGTTGCGCGAGCGACTTGGCGGCGCCGGACAGCGGCTCGTCCGCGAAAACTTTTCCGTCGAACAAATGGTGGACGCCATTTACGCTCTGTATTTAAAACTGGCCGCTGGCCGGAGACGAAACCAAGATGAGACGAGCAAGCCATAATGACCGATGACTAAAGCATCACCCAGCGCCAACGACCGCGGAAACGCCGTTCGTCATTTGTCATTCGGAAATTCTCCAGTCATTAGGACTTAGTCATCAGTCATTTCCCAGCCATGGCTTTTCCGTTCAATTATTTCCTGGCCGCGTTCGTGGGCGCGTTTTTGACGACGCTGCTGACGATGCCTGGCTGGCGCCAATGGTGTTTGCGGGTGAACCTGGTGGATGATCCGGGCGATCGCAAAATACATGACGTGCCCATGCCGCTGGCCGGTGGCCTGGCGGTGCTCACCGGCGTCTTGGCACCCCTGGCGGCCGGCTTGCTTTATGCCGCCTCCACCGTGCAAGACCCGCATGTGTTGCCGCCCATCGCTTATGGTTTCAACCACCGCGCGTGGGAATTGGCCGGCATCGCCCTGGGAGCCATCGCCATCACCGCGCTGGGGTGCTTGGACGACAAACGCGAGTTGAAACCGCTCCCCAAATTCGCCGGGCAGTTCACCGTGGCACTGTTGGTGGCCTTGTCCGGCGCCCGGATTGCGCTGTTTGTCCACAGCCTGGCGTTCAGTTACGCCATCACCATCCTCTGGCTGCTCACGGTGATTAACGCGTTCAACTTCATGGACAACATGAACGGCCTGTGCGCGGGATTGGGCGCGATTGGCGCGGCGCTGTTCACCCTGATTGCGGCGTCCCAGGGCCAGTATCTGGTGGCGCTGACGGGGTTTTTGATGTGTGGCGCGCTGCTCGGGTTTTTGCCGTATAATTTTCCCCACGCCCGGGCGTTCCTGGGCGATTCCGGCAGCCATCTGGTCGGCTACCTGCTGGCGGTGATGGCCATTCTGCCGCACTTCTACACCAAGAAATATCCACATCCGCTGGCCGTGCTGTCGCCGTTGCTGGTGCTGGCCGTGCCGCTGCTCGATCTCGTGCAAGTGGTCGTGCTGCGAACCCTCCGCCGCAAGCCGTTTTGGCTGGGCGACACCAACCACCTCTCGCACCGGCTCGTGCGCGCCGGCATGAGCCCCACCCGCGCCGTGCTGTGCCTCTGGTTGATGGCGTTGGTGATTGGCCTTTTCGCTGCGCTCTGATATTCGCGGGGGAGACGGCACAGGCGGCAGATTTGCTTCCTGTCGTTCGTCCTTTTCATGGTAAATCAAGGCTATTCATGGTAAATCAAGGCTATGAAACTGCTCTTCATCGGCGACATTGTCGGCCAACCCGGACGGCGCGCCGTGGCGCAACTCCTGCCCCTACTGCGTGAACGGCACGCACTCGATTTTGTCATCGCCAACGGCGAGAACTCCGCGGGTGGCTCCGGCATCACGCCGAAAACCGCCGGAGAAATCTTCGAGGCAGGCGTGGACGTCATCACCAGCGGCGACCATTTGTGGGACCAGAAGGAAGTCCTGGAATTACTGGCGAACGAAAAGCGCTTCCTGCGCCCGCTCAATTACCCGCCGGGCACACCGGGCAGCGGCAGTGGAATCTTTCCTGTGAAACGTTGGGGTGGGATGGCTGACCCACCGGCGCGCGAGGACCATCGGCCCACCGGGTTTGGGATTGGGGTATTGAACGTGCAGGGGCGTACTTTCATGCAACCGGCGTTGGACAATCCATTTCCCGCGGCGCTCGACGAAGTTACCAAATTGCGCGCACGGACGAAGATCATTTTTGTGGATTTTCACGCCGAGGCGACCTCGGAAAAGATCGCCTTTGCGCGGTACCTTGACGGGCAGGTGAGCGCGGTGGTGGGCACACACACACATGTACAAACGGCAGACGAACAGATTTTCCCCGGTGGCACCGCGTTCCTGACTGACGCCGGCTTCACCGGTCCGCACGAAAGCGTGCTGGGCCGCGAGATTGAGCCGGTCATCAAACGCTTTCTCTCCGCCATGCCGCAGCGGTTTGAAGTGGCAAAAAACCGCGTCACGCTCCACGGCGCGGTGATAGAAATTGACGATGCCAGCGGCGTGGCATTGAAAATTCAGCGGGTTTCCGAACCCCTGGCTTGAGCGGGCGCGGGTCGTCCTCTCCATGAACCGACCACTATCAGGTTCATGGTCCCAATGCATGTGCAAAAGCGAAAGGAGGCTCTCCATGAATTGGAACATCCAACATCGAACATCCAACATCCAATGAAAGCAAAGAACCCTCAACTCACCCTGACCCTCTCCCCTCCCATCAGAATGGGAGCGGAGAGGGAACCAGCCTTTGCTCGGAAGCTTCGGCTTGGCAGGTAGCAAGCGGGCAACATTCATATTCGGAGGCTCGCCGGGGCATCGGCAGGTTCAGGGGTTTAATGCGCGAATTCTTCGGGGAATTCTCTCCCCGCGGAAGCTTGAGGCTCCGGCGTACTGCGAGTTAAGACAACGCGCGCTCCGGGAGCGCTTTGGGTATCAGGCTATTTTGGTTTGGAGTTCCGCGTTTACGCGGTCCGCCTGAAGGCGGAACCCCAAACATTCTGCAAAGCAGCCCGCCACCCTGCTTTGAGTCTGCTTGCCAGCATGGGAAGGGTTATTTACTGTTCGCGCCCATGAAATATCGCCGTTTTGGGCGGACGGAACTGGCCATGCCGGTAATTTCCTGCGGGGGAATGCGCTACCAGTTTCAATGGCACGACGCAAACCCGAACGAAATTCCGCGCGGCAGCCAGGAAAATCTCGAAGCCTGCATCCATCGCGCGCTGGAGCTGGGCATCAATCATATCGAGACGGCGCGGGGCTACGGCACGTCCGAAATGCAACTGGGGCAGGTGCTCCCGAAATTGCCGCGCGAAAAAATCATCGTCCAAACCAAGGTTACGCCGCGCGCCGCGCCGCAGGAATTTCTCCAGACGTTCGAGACCTCGATGAAGTATTTGAAACTCGACCACGTGGATTTGCTTTCGTTGCACGGCATCAACAACCGCGAGTTGCTCGACTGGTCCTTGCGGAAGAACGGCTGTCTGGACATGGCGCGCCGGCTGCAAAAGGAAGGGCGCGTGCGGTTTGTCGGCTTTTCGACGCACGGGACGACGGAAGTGATCCTGGCAGCGGTAAACAGCAGCGAATTCGATTACTGCAACGTCCATTGGTATTTTGTCAACGATTTGAATTGGCCGGCGATCGTCGCCGCGCGGCGGCTGGACATGGGGATATTCATCATCAGCCCGAACGACAAAGGCGGCAAACTTTACGAGCCGACGGAGAAATTAGCCCGGCTCTGCCGGCCGCTGACGCCCATGGAATTCAACGATCTTTACTGCCTCGCGCGACCGGAAGTCCACACGCTGAGTTGTGGCGTGGCGCGGCCGGGTGATTTCGACGAACACATCGAAGCGCTGCGGTATTACGACCAATTGGCGGAAACCGTCGGCCCGGTGGAAAAACGGCTGCGCGCCGAGATGGAGCGGGTGCTGGGCGCGGACTGGTGTGCCCGGTGGTCCGAGGGCTTGCCGGATTTTGACGAGGTGCCGGGCCAGATCAACATTTCGGAGATTTTGCGGCTTTGGACCTACGCGAAATCGCTCGATTTGGTGGCATGGGGCAGGATGCGCTACAATCTGCTGGGCCAGGCTGAGCACTGGTTTCCGGGCCAGAACGCGGCCCGGGTGCGTGAATTCGATTTGCAGAGTACGCTGCGGCTCAGTCCCTTCGCCGGGCGCATTCCGGCGATTCTGGAAGAATCCCACCGGTTATTATTCGAGAAACCAGTTCAGCGGCTCAGCGCCAGTTAAGGCGACACAGCCGGAACGTTGGTGGTCCCCAACAACGGTGAGAAGGCCGGAGTCGGCTGCGTCACGTCAATCGGCGCACCGGCGTTGAGCTGTTTGAGCACAGCGTCAGTGAGGTCGTTGTCGGTGGTGCTGTAGATAATGGCGTCGGTGTCGGCGGAGCTGACCACCAGGGTGTAGCCGCCGGCCTTGGCTTTATCGGCCACGGCTTTTTGAATATCGCCCAAGAGCTGCTGTTTCATCCGCTGGCCTTCGTCAGACACCCGGGCCGTGGCCGAGCGGTCGAACTCCTTAATCTCGGAGAGGGAACCGTTCAATTCCTGCAATTTGGCGGCGGCCACCTGCTTGCGCTTGTCGCGTTCTTCAGCGGAGATGGCCTGGTCACTGGCCTGTTCCAGAAGCTGTTTATAATCGCTCTCCCCTTTCTGGTAGTTGTCGGTCATGTCCTTTTCCTCCTTGGCCATTTCGGTTCGGAGGGAATCGAGGGCGGTGGAGGCTTGCTTGGTTTTCCAATAATTATTGAAGAGCTTGCGCATGTCCACGGTGGCGATCTTGGGTTGCGCCAGGGCCGGAACATTCAGGACGGCCAGCAGCAAACTGGTGAATACAATCGTTTTCAAAAACTTCATGGCGAAAGGAAACCAAAAATTGTGACAAACGCCAACTCAAAACTGGCCGGGAAGGCGGGTTCGTTTCAACCCCCAGCAGCGCCGTTGACCGGCAAGCCTTGTCACCTAATACGCTTTTGCATTCAAAGCACCATAAACTGGCGGGGCGCACCGTGTCTTAACTTGGAGTGCGCAGACATGTCTGCGCTTTGTTTCGACACGACATGTCGCGTCGAAGAAAGCGGCGTCGTGCCGCCGCACTCCACACCGTTAGTCGCGCTTTGAAAGCAAATCAGATGGCTCTGGCTTGCGGTTTTTAATTCGTGAGTTGCAGGCTAAAAAACTGCTGTGGGAAGGTATTGGTAAAACTGAAATTAAACTGGCCCTGCCTGCCAAAAGTGTTGCTTCCCTCGAGCGTCCATGCACTGAGCGGGATCGCGAGATTGGAGGAAGTGAGGATGTAATAGAGGCCGCCGTTGGTGCCGCCGACGCCGCTCAGGTTGAAGATGGTGCTGCCCTGGGCCGTAATGCTGACAAACTGAGGGGTGGCCAGAACCGTCAGGACGGCCGGCGGGGAGCTGGTTACCGCCCCGAAGACGTTGGTGACGATCACTGAATAACTGCCGCCGTTATCGTTTGTGAGTGTGTCGGCAATAGTGAGGGTGTCGTTGGTCGAACCGCTAATACTCCCGCCATCGGTCAAGCTGGTTCCGTTCAATTGCCACTGATAGGTCAACGGCGCCTCGCCGACAGCGGTGACCGAAAAGTCCACGGTGGCCCCCAGCCCCACGGTCTGGTTGGTGGGCTCCACGAGAATCACGGGCGCCAAGGCCACGGTGAGGGTGGCGACCGTGCTGGTGGCGGATCCAAAGAGGTTGGTAACGACCACCAAGTAGCCCCCGGCATCACCCGCCTGCAGGTTGGTAATGGTAAGCGACGGAGTGGCGGAACCGCTGATGCGACTGCCGTCGGTCAGGTTGGTGCCGTCGAATTCCCATTGATAAACCAAATTCGTCTCGCCCACGGCGGTGACATTGAAGTCCACGATGCCTCCTCCCCCGTTCGTCTGGCTTTCCGGTTGCACCGTAATAATTGGGGCGGCGGTAATCAACAAAATGGCGTTGGAGCTGGTTTCCATGCTGATCGTATTCGATACGACCACGGCATAGATCCCGCTGTCATTGGTCTGGGCATTGTTGATGACCAGGGGGTCACTCGTCGAGCCGCTGATAATGGAACCGCTGGCGTTCGTGCCATCCACGAGGTTGGTCCCATTTCTAAGCCATTGGAAATACGGCTCCGTTCCCAACCCCTGGACCAGCAGTTGGACCGTCGAACCCACGCCATTGGTCTGGCTCGTCGGTTGCACGGTAATTAAAATCGGAACATTGGTCACCGTTATGACCGCCACAGAACTCGTGACCGAACCGAGATAATCCGAAACAATCACCTGGTAGTTTCCGCTGTTGGTGGTCGTGGCGCCGGCAATATTGAGGACGGGATTGGTCACATCACTGATGAGCGCACTCATTGCCACATTCATGAAATTAGATTGGCCCAGGGGCGCTTCTTGCCACTGATACGACAAGGTACCCTTGCCCGCAGCGCCAACCACCAGACTGACAAAGGTGCCCGATACCACCGTCTGGTTCGTCGGCTCCAGGTAAATCACGGGGACACCGGCGACCGTGAGGGTGGCATTGGAGCTGGTTACCGAACCCACTGCATTCGTAAGGACCACCGAATAAGTTGCTTCGTCGCTGACCTGGGCATTGCTGATGGTCAACGTGAGGTTGGTACTGGCGGTAAGTATCAGGTTGGTTGCGCCACTGATAATCGAACCGCTGCCGGTGGCGCCGTTGGCCAGGCGATTTCCGTTTTTCAGCCATAGCAGTGACACCGGCGGGGTTCCGGATTCGCCGACGGTGAACGTTGCGACCTGGCCGATGCCAACCGTCTGGTCCACCGGCTGTTCGGTAATGACCACGGCCGAATTCGTCACAATCACCAGGGCCACGGAACTGGTCACCGCGCCGAGGATATTGGTCACGACGAGTTGGTAGTTCGCCGTATTCGTCACGGCAGCGTTGGTGATGACGAGCGTATCGCTGGATACCCCGCTGATGTTACCGCCGTTTGCCAGGTTCGCCCAAGTGGTTTGGTTCGTCGCCTGGATTTGCCACTGGACGTACAAAGGCGAAGCCCCCGCGGCGATGGTGACGAGGTACACGGTGGTGCCCTCGCCCACGGTCTGGTTCGTCGGTTGCAGGAAAATCTGCGGGAAGGCGGCTACTTCCAGAAACGCGCTGGTGCTGACGGCGGAATTGACCGAATTTGACACGACAACGGTATAAAATCCGATGTCGTTGGTGTGGATGGTCGTGATAGTCAACACGTTGTTCGTGACGCCGCTGATAGTGGACCCGCTGCCGGTGATGCCATTGGTGAGATTCGCGCCATTCAATTGCCAGTGATAGAAGATCGGCGGCGTGCCCGTATTGGTGACGGTAAAGGACACGGTGGCGCCCACGCCATTGGTCCGGCCGACCGGTTGCTGAGTAATGACCACCGGGAAATTGGTCACCACCACCAAGGCCACGGAACTGGTGACCGAGCCAACGATATTGGTGACGACGAGTTGATAATTGGCGGTATTGGTGCTCGCAGCATTGGTGATGACCAGCGTGTTGGTAGTGGCG
>JBEKMW010000073.1:0-23797 GCA_049523455.1 Verrucomicrobiota bacterium
GAGGGCTCGCGCCGCAGTGCGCCGTGGTGGGCGGAGACCAAAATCCCCGGTTTTTGGGCTGATTGGGGCACATAGAAGGAAGATTCATGCAAATGCGAAAAAGATGTGGGTAATGACAAGGCTTCAGCCCGCTTCAGGCCACGAAATGCTTTGGCCGATGAAGCGGCATAAATGCCGCCGCGACTTTTTGTTTTTCCTCCGCGCGAATCCGCGTAAGCTGCGGTCATGGGATTTGAATTTTATTCGATATGAAAACGCGCGTTCGCTTTGCGCCTTCGCCCACCGGCTTTTTGCACATCGGCGGGGCGCGCACCGCCCTGTTCAACTGGCTTTATGCCCGCCACACCGGCGGCACGTTTATCCTGCGCATCGAGGACACCGACGCCGCGCGCAATTCGCAGGCGGCGGTGGACGTGATCCTCAACGGTCTGCGCTGGCTGGGGCTCGATTGGGACGAGGGCCCGCTCACCGGCGACGCCACCGGCCCGGCCAAAGGCGACCGGAGCCCCTATTTTCAAAGCCAGCGCCAGGAGAACTACCAGCGGCGGGTCGAGGCCCTGCTTTCGCACGGGCTGGCCTATGAACACGAAGGCGCCGTTAAATTCAAAATGACCCGCGAGCCGATCACGGTTCACGACCTGGTCGTGGGCGACGTCGTCCGCAAACTCACCGACCGCGAGGAGGAAGACCCGGATTTTGTGATCCTGCGCTCGGACGGCCAGCCGGTGTTTCATCTCACCAACGTCGTGGACGATTTGGAAATGGGCGTCACGCACGTCATCCGCGGTGAGGATCATTTAAGCAATACGCCCAAGCACATCGCCCTCTTCAAAGCTTTCGGCGTGCACCCGCCGCATTACGCGCACATCCCGCTCATCCTGAACCCGGACGGCTCCAAGATGAGCAAGCGCGACCAGGGGGCGTCGCTCGCCAGTTACATCGAGAGCGGGTTCCTGCCGGAAGCCGTAGTGAATTATCTCTGCCTGCTCGGCTGGTCGCCCAAACAAAACCGCGAGAAAATGTCCGTGGCCGAAGTGACCGAGAACTTCGACCTGCCGCAAATCCTCCGGCACAACGCGCGGTTCGACGCGGAAAAGCTCTTGTGGCTCAATGGCGAATACATCCGCGAACTGGACAGCGACCGCTTTTACGAACTGTCGGTTCACGCCCTCGCCCGGGCCGGGCTTAACACGAACCAGTTTCCGCTGGCCTACGTCAAAGCGGCGCTCGACACCTGCAAAGGCAAGTTCAAACTCTTCAGCGAACTGGCCGCGTACGGCGGCTTCTATTTTACCGACAAAATCGCCTACAACGCCGACGGCGTGAAAAAGGATTTTGTGCCCGAAAACAAGCCGCGCCTGCAGAAACTTCGCGAAGCCTTTGGCGGGCTGGCCGCGTTCGACGCCGCCCATCTGGAGACCACGCTCAAAGCCACCGCCACCGAACTGGGCGTAAAGGCGGGCGTGCTGGTTCATCCCTGCCGCCTCGCCGTCACCGGCAACACCGCCGGCCCCAGCCTGTATCATCTGCTCGAAGTGCTGGGGAAAGAGAAGGTGCTGGAGCGGATAGACCGCGCGCTGGCGAGTTTTTGAGAGCATATTCTATTTGCCGAAGCTTGCACCGCGCGTTAGTGTGCGCCCGTGCCAGTTGCCAACCGGTCAACTAGGGAATTCAGTGAACACATATGATAAGGAAGCCGTTGACGGTCGCCGAACTGGACGAGTTGGTCGCCCAGCTTCATCAGTTGTCACGCAATCTTTGGTGGTGCTGGAACCAGCAAGCGCAGGACTTGTTTCAGGAACTTTCCCCGCGGGCGTGGCAGAACCTCTACCATAACGCCGTAGCCACCCTCCACGAGGTGTCCGATTACGAACTGCGCGTGCATCTGCAGGAGACCGATTTTGAGTGCCACGCGCGCGCCGTGCTCCGCGATTTCCACGCCTATTTGCAGGCCAAGGATACGTGGGGACGCCGGCATGCGCCGCAGTTGCTCGAACATCCCGTCGCCTATTTCTCCGCCGAATTCGGGCTCCATGAATCATTGCCGATTTCCGCCGGCGGCCTGGGCATTTTGTCCGGTGACCACGCCAAGTCGGCCAGCGACCTGGGCCTGGGCCTGGTCGGCCTGAGCCTGTTTTACCGCGAAGGTTATTTTCAGCAGGCGATTGATGCCAACGACTGGCAAACGGAATACTACTCGCTGGTGAACCCGGCAACCGTGCCACTCGAGCCGGTGCTCGACGCCAATGGGCAACGGTTGTTCGGCGAATTGGACATTGGCATGGACCACGTGCGCTTTCAGGCCTGGCGCGTGAACGTGGGCCGGGTACCGGTCTATTTGCTCGACACGAACCTGCCGGAAAACGCCGAACATTGCCGCAACCTCACTTCCCGCGTCTATGGCGGCGACAGCACCATCCGCATCATGCAGGAGATTCTGCTGGGCATCGGCGGGGTCCGATTGCTTCGCGCCCTTGGCGTACAGCCCTCGGTCTATCACATGAACGAAGGTCACGCCGCGTTTCTCACCCTGGAACTGGTCCGGGAAAAGATGGTGGCAGGCCGGACCTTTGCCGACGCGGCGGCGGAGACGCGCAGTGAATGCATTTTCACCACGCACACACCGGTCGAAGCCGGACACGACCGTTTCAATCCCGAACTGATGAACTATGCGTTTCAGGCCTATTTCTCCCGTTGGCCGGCGGTCGCCACCGAGGTCATGGCCCTGGGCCGCGTTTGCCCGGACGACGCGCACGAGCCGTTTTGCATGACGGTGCTGGCCTTGAAACTTTCCCGCGCCGCCAACGCCGTGAGCGAGCTGCACGGCCAGGTCAGCCGCCAAATGTGGCGCGACCTCTACCCGGACGTGCCGCCGGAAGGCGTGCCCATCGGCCACATCACCAACGGAATCCACCTGCTCGGCTGGATGAAGGGAACCGTCCGGCATTTCTGGCGGGAAAAATTGACGGACGGCCGCAATGGCGAGACGGCCTTCTTCCGCGAACGATTCGGCGAAGATTGGGCTGCCGCCATCCACTCAACCGAGTTTTGGGAGAAGATGGCCAATCCTGAATTCGTCTCGGACGAGGAACTCTGGGCCCTGCGTTATCGCTTGCGGCGCGAGATGATTGAATTCGTCCGCCGCCGCCTGTTGCTCCAAAGCCAGCGTGCCAGCCAAAGCGATTATATCCACTTCGACCACTTGCTCAATCCCGACGCCCTCACCATCGGCTTTGCCCGCCGCTTCGCCAGCTACAAGCGCGCCACGCTCATCTTTCAGCAGTTTGACAAGATCGTGAAGCTCGTTCACGACCAGCAGCGGCCGGTGCAATTCATTTTTGCCGGCAAGGCCCATCCACGCGACGACGAAGGCAAGCGCATCATCCAGCAGATTATTCACTTCAGCAAGCACACGGAGTTGGCGGGCTGTCTCGTGTTTATCGAAAATTATGACGTCCACGTGGCGCGGCAAATGGTGTCCGGCTGCGACGTGTGGCTGAACAACCCGCGGCGGCCGCTCGAAGCCTCCGGCACCAGCGGCATGAAGGCCGGTTGCCACGGCTGCCTCAATCTCAGCATCCTGGATGGCTGGTGGCGCGAAGGTTACGATGGCACCAACGGCTTCGCCATCGGCGCCGACTCGTACCCGGCCAAAATTGCGGAACAGGATGCCCTGGATAGCGCCAACCTGTTTCAGACGCTCGCCCAGGAGGTGGTCCCCATGTTCTACCGCCGTTGCGAGAATGGCATTCCCCGCGAATGGATTCAACGCATCCGCCGCGCCATGGTCACGCTCGTGCCCCAATACACCACTGACCGCATGGTCAAGGAATACACCGGGAAGTACTACCTGACCAAGTGAGGCGCCGGGACTGCGGGATGGCTTCCATTCCCTCACCCCCACTTTGTTTTTGCTTTTTGGCGTTATAACAGATTAACTGCCGGCAAGTTCATGCGCCGGTTTCAATCCATGCCTGCCCGCCTGGCCATAGCCGCTGCGTCCGTCCGGCGTTCCACGGTTCACGTTTCTCGTTTCACGCTCCTGGTTGCGCTGGCCTTCGCGTCGGCCGGCCGCCCTGGCACGGCACAAACCCCCACGGTGCAAACGCCCACCGTTTTGTGGAAATTCACGCTGCCGCCCGCCGCGCCTATTCGGGAAGCTTTGTCAACCGCCGCCATCGCTCCGGACGGTACTGTGTATCAGCCCACATTTTACGGCGACGTGTTCGCGCTGACGCCCAAGGGCTCGGTCAAATGGCGGTTCAAGGCCGGCCGCGAAGTCAAGTCTTCGCCCGCGGTCGCCGACGACGGCAGCATTTATTTTGGTTCGCGCGACCGGAACTTTTATGCCGTCACTGCCGCTGGAAAACTCGAGTGGACCTTCCCCACCGGCGCGTGGGTGGATTCCTCGCCGGCGATTGGCACGGATGGAACCATCTATTTTGGCTCCTGGGATAAAAACTTTTACGCGCTGAACCCTGGCGGTTCGCTCAAGTGGGTTTTCGCCACCAGCAACGCCGTGGTCTCGTCACCGGCCATCGCGGCTGACGGGACCATTTACTTCGGTTCGCACGACCGCAAGTTGTACGCGCTGAAGCCGGATGGCATGGTCCGCTGGTCTTTCCTGAGCGGCGGCGAAATCATATCATCCCCGGCCATCGCGGCGGACGGGACGATCTATTTCACGGCTACCGACGGCAACCTTTATGCGGTATCGGCGGATGGCAAGGAACGCTGGCGGTTGCACACCGGCGGCACTACGGAGTCATCGCCGGTGCTCGATGAAAAGGGCAACCTCTATCTGGGCGCGAATGACGGCCCGAATGGCCATGGCGTTTCGGTGGATCCCAATGGCAAGCGGCGCTGGATGCAGTATGCGGCGATTCCTGACGATGACTCTCCTGCCGTGGCGGCGGGCGGCGACGTGTATTTTTCGCTGACCTGGCGTCATTTATACGCTTTCGCCCTGCTGGATGGCGGGGTACGCTGGCAACTGGATACGGAGATGAATCTCACCGCGTCGCCGGTGATTGCCGACGACGGCACCATATACGCCTGCGATGGACACAGCTTGTACGCCATTGTTCCGCCCGGCCATCCTTCTGCGCCGGCCAAAAGTTCCTGGCCCATGTTCCGCGCCAATGCCCGTCATACCGGTCGCGTGAACGCCATCCGGGAATAACTGCCGCGCAAAGGGAAAAATGGCCGGTCGTGGTTCCAGTTCCGCGCTCCTCACAGTTTTTCGCGCCCGCTGAATCCGGTGTCGAGCTCGTGCCAGAATTCGAGGTCTTCCTCTTTCTGTTCCCAGCAGAGAAAAACCTCCCGCCCGCCAATGATCGCCGGGAAATCCACCAGCCCGCGCGACAGGTCCTTGATGAAAATGCGCCGGCGCTGGAACTCCACCAGGAGGCCTTGCATATCCGCCAGCGTGCGGATCCAGCGGTTCACGGTTTCGCCCCCGCTGTCCTTGCCTTGTTCCCTGAGCCCGCTCAACCGCTGGTCGCACTGGTCCAACTGTTCGCGCAACCGGCTCAATTGCTCCAGCCATTGGCGGATTTGCGGCAGCAATGCCCGCGCCTCGTCGCGTGTATAATGTTTGTCGAACTGCTGGTCCATGGAAAACTATACCCCCAAGCCGGGACAAAACCAGTCACTCCGGCTGCTTCGGGCAGCCGCGTGAGCAGACAACGGAAAAGTGCGGCAGTGGACGCTTTACTTCTGCCAAGTGCGCTTCTTGTGACGATGCATGCGCAACTTCTTGCGCCGTTTGTGCCGGTTGATTTTTGCCTTGCGGCGTTTTTTTAGTGAACCCATAGGTTTGGTTTCGCCAATGAATTAATGGACTGGCGCGGCAAAGCAATACAAATCTCACAATTTCGAATTTGCGGCTTGGCGGGTTTCAGCTCGCGCCCGGGCCGGCCTGCGTGACGATCCGCTCCTGCTTCCTGCTCGAGGCACACCGGTTGCACATAGTCTATTCCAACGCCGCGCCGGCCATTCCGAACTGAATTCCGCCCTTATCCAGCCACGTCAAAGCGCCTTCGCAAAATCTACCATACCCTGAAAATCCACCACCACCGCCGGCTCGTTGCCGACCACCCACGCGTCGTGGCCGGGTGGCAACAAGGAAACATCGCCCGGTTTGCAGTCGAACTCCGCGCCGTCGTCCATGCGAACCCGCAGCACGCCGGCCACGTGGTACTGGAAGTGCGCCGCCTGGCAACTCTCTGTTTTCGCGAGGGGCTTGACTGAAGTCGCCCAACGCCAACCCGGCTCCAGTGTGGCGCGCCCGACCGTCGCTCCGCCAATCTTGACCACGTTCACCTTGCCTTTGGCGAATTCCCGGACCTCGTCCGGTTTCCCAAAGTTCTTCAACTCAGCCTTTTTCATAACCCTCCTTTGGTTGTATTATGTTAGCGGGAGAAATGCACCCCCACTGACAGTCCTAACCTGCACTGCTTGTCGTGGTTTGGCAAGCGTTCGGTTTCGGACTGGTGAGCGGCTTGCTCGCACGTCATCCTTGAGTCAGCAAGTAACAAAGGTGTTGGCAGCAAAATGGAGGCAGAAATATTTTTCTGCCTCTATGTTTCTGCCAGGGGGTCGTTTCCGGTCGCTCTTTGTTCCCTTCGCGCCCTTCGCACTTTTCGCGCCACAAAATCCGTGTCCATCCGTGGTCTAAACACGTTCCACATGCCGCTCTGAAATTATTGCTGGAAAACAGCGCCAGTTTTCGCCAGTCTTTCCGTTGGTAACTATGGATGTCAAACTTCCCAAGTTGGGCGAAGGCGCAGATTCCGGCGTCGTGGTCGGCGTGTTTGTGAACGAAGGCGACACGGTGGCCAGGGACCAGGCCATTTTGGAATTGGAGAATGAAAAGGCCGTGGCCTCAGTTCCCTCCACCGCCGCGGGCGTGGTGACGAAGATTTACGTGAAGGCCGGAGACAAAGTCAGCGTCGGCCAGCGCCTGCTGTCCGTGGACGGTGGCGGGTCAGCGCCGGCGCCCGCTGCCAAGCTTGCCGCGCCGAAAGCCGCGCCTGAACCGGAGGAGCCGGCGGAACCAGCCGCGCCCGAAGCCGAAGCGCATGAATCGCAGCCGGTGGCCGTGCCGGTGGCCTCGCCATCCATTCGTAAGTTGGCGCGCGATGTGGGTCTGGATCTCAGCCGGATTCGCGGCAGCGAAGCCGGCGGACGCATCGTCCTGGGCGATATCCGCGCTTACATCGCGCGGCTGCAACAGGCGGCGCATAAACCCAAGGCCGCCGCCCCAGCCGCCGCTCCCGCCCAGCCCGCCGCCGAGCAGATTGATTTCTCGCAGTGGGGACCGGTGACGAAGAAGCCGATGACGCAGTTGCGTCAGGTGATTGCGCGGCGGATGTGGGAGAGTTGGAACGCCATCCCGCACGTCACGCAGTTCGATTCCGCCGACTTCACGCAGTTGAACGCCTTGCGCAAGAAATTCGCCGCGGCCTACGAGAAAAAGGGCGCCAAGCTCACGCTGACGCCGCTCGTGCTCAAGGCGCTCGCCGCGACGCTGAAGAAACATCCAATTTTCAATTCGAGCCTGGACTCCGTGGCCCACGAAGTCGTGCTCAAGGAGTATTTCCACATCGGCATAGCCGTGGATACGGAGCAGGGCCTGATCGTTCCGGTCATTCGGGACGTGGACAAGAAGTCATTGTTCGACCTGGCGAAGGAGTTGGAGCAACTGGCGCAGAAGGCCCGCGACCGCAAGGTGACCGCCGACGAACTCAAAGGCGGCACGTTTACCATTTCGAACCAGGGCGCCATTGGCGGCGGTCACTTCACGCCCATCGTCAACAAGCCGCAAGTGGCCATTCTTGGCCTCGGCCGCGGCGCAATGAAACCCGTGGTCCGCGACGGCCAGGTCGTGGCACGGCTGATGACTCCGCTGGGCCTGTCCTACGACCATCGCGTGATTGACGGCGGGGCAGCCGCACGCTTCATCGTGGATTTGGTGGCGGCTCTGGAAAATTTCAAGGCACAAGAGGTGAGACTATAATCACTCCATTACTCCAACACCGCATTTTTCATGGATCGGATCAAAACTGACATTTTGGTGGTCGGCGCCGGGCCGGGCGGCTACGCCGCGGCGTTTTATGCCGCCGATCTTGGTAAAAAGGTCATCCTCGTGGAACGCGAAAAGCGGCTCGGCGGCGTCTGCCTCAACCGCGGCTGCATCCCGTCCAAGGCGCTTCTTTACGCCACCCACCAGATCGTCAACGCCCGCGAATCGGAACATCGTGGCATCACCTTCGCCCCGCCGGCGGTGGACGTGGCCAAACTGCGGGCGTGGAAGGAGACCATCGTGGACAAGCTCGCCGGCGGCGTCGCCCAACTCGCCAGGTTGCGCAACGTCCAGGTCCTCCAGGGACGCGGTTATTTCGAAAGTTCGGACACCCTGCGCCTCGAAACCGAGCACGGCCAGCAATTCATCCAGTTCGAGCAGGCCATCCTGGCGACGGGCTCGTTGCCGGCCTTGCCCAAAGTGTTCGATTTGGGCAACCCGCGTGTCATGACCTCCACGGAAGCGCTCGAAATTGAGGACATACCGGCAAACCTCCTGGTCGTGGGTGGCGGCTACATCGGCATGGAACTCGGCACCGTCTATGCCGCGTTGGGCAGCAAAATCACGCTCGTCGAGGCGCTCGAAAACATCCTCACCGGCGCCGACCCCGACCTCGCGCGGCCCGTCGTAGCGAACGCGAAAAAGTCGTTCAAGGAAATCCGATTGAAGGCCAAAGTCACCAAAATGGCCACCGCCGGCAAACAGATCAAAGTGGAGATGGAATACAACGGCCAGAAACTCACGGAACTTTACGATCGGGTGCTGGTGGCCGTGGGCCGTGTGCCCAACAGCGCCAATCTGGGCCTGGAAAACACCCGGGCGGAACTGGACGAAAAAGGTTTCGTGAAGGTCAACGATCGGCAGCAGACCGGCGATCCACACATTTACGCCATCGGCGACGTGGCCGGCGGCATCTTGCTGGCCCACAAAGCCCACAAGGAAGCGCGCATTGCGGTGGAAGTGATTCTGGGCGAAAACAGCGCGTTCGAAAACGTGGTCATTCCCGCGGTGGTATTTACCGATCCGGAATTGGCCTGGTGCGGTCTCACCGAGGGTGAGGCCAAGGAGCGCGGTATCAAGTATGAAGTGGCGAAATTCCCTTGGGCCGCTTCAGGCCGGGCTTTGTCGTTTGATCGTACTGACGGCATGACCAAGATGATTATTGATCCCGATAGCGATCGTGTGTTGGGCGTGGGCATCGTGGGCGCGGGCGCGGGCGAATTGATTTCCGAGGCCGTATTGGCGCTCGAAATGGGCGCCACGGCAGAGGATATCGCCTTGACGGTGCATCCGCATCCGACTCTGTCCGAGACGCTCATGGAATGCGCCGACGCCTTTTACGGCCACGCGACTCATACCTTCACAAGGAAAAAGGCGGCGGAATAACACTGCCATTGCGGCCAAACCGCACGTTACCCCTGTGCCTGTATGGATGTGGCGGCCCCGTGGTGCCGATGGTTGCGGATATGGCTGAAATTTCCCTGCTCGCAGCAGGCCACAAAACCTTCGGTCACGGACTTCAACTCCTCCCAGCGAGCGCGAATTTGCTTGGCCTCGGCTTGGGTAATGTGGTCATCCGCCGTGGCCGTGGCGATGGCGTGCAAGAGGTCGGCAAATTCCTGGACAATCTGGTTGGTGGCGGGGATGAGATAGTGCGGGTGCTGCACGTTTTTGGGATTTTGAATGAAGAAGCCGCCGCACCGCTGGCAAATCCATTGCACCAACCGATGGTCCCTGGTGCTGCGCAGCAGGGCCTCAATCCGGTCGAGTGGATTGACGACCCCGCTCCCGGAGGCCGGGTCCGGCGGTTCGGACCATTTATAGACCGTGGAGAGCGACAGGCCAAGGTCGGCGGCGACTTGTTTGGGAGTCATCTTGTCGAAGACCTCACGGAGCAGTTCGTGCGATTGCATGACTAAACGATGGAAAAGCCCCGCCACCTTGGCAAGCGGGAAGAGGTTTGGAGTTCCGCCTTCAGGCGGTCTGGCAAATTTGCCGCGCAAACGCTAAACTCCCAGCGTCGAATGGATACTCCAGATATGCAAAGTTTGGAGTGCCGCATTTATGCGGTTCCGTTAAGCTCCACTCATGTCCCAGCCGCTATACCTTTGGCGTCAACTTACGCCCAAGCAACGAGAAGAGTTGCTTGTCTGGCGGAAGGAGCGCGGCAATCCATGGCATTCGCCGCCGCATCGCCCCAATTTCGGTCACCTGTGCTTCCTGATTTCCGCAGCATGTTTTGAGCATCATCCTGTGATTGGTCGAACCTTGGAACGCATGGATGATTTTTGCCGCGATTTGCTGGCTCAATTTGCTCTTTGCGCCAGCCAGATGTTCGCGTGATGTGTCCTGCCGAATCATTACCACGTTTTGGTGGAAGCGCCGGACATCAGGGAATTGCTCCACGAGTTGGGCCGATTTCACGGTCGCACCTCACACAACTGGAACGGTGCAGATAACACGCGCGGGCGGAAGGTGTTCTTTCGGTCGGTCGAACGAGCCATGCGGTCGGATCGCCATTTCTGGGCGACCCTCAATTACGTTCATCATAATCCAGTTCGGCACGGATACGTTGAAAGATGGACCGACTGGCCTTGGAGCAGTGCATCAGAATATCTCGCCCAAACCGGAACGGAGACGGCCAGGCGCGTCTGGCGTGATTTCCCAATTCGTGATTATGGCAAGGATTGGGATAGCCCGGACATGTAGCAGGTTCGGCGTTCCGCGTTTACGCGATAGGCTCCGCACAACCACCCGGACCGCCTGAAGGCGGAACTCCAAACCAACCGCTTACAAATTTGCCGCCAAATTGTAGATGCCAGGCCGGGCGTGATGTTGTTTATTCAGGCAGAATGATGAGCGCCAACCCTATCCTGATTTCCGTTTCTGCTTGCTTTGGCGGCGGATTGGGATTCTACTCGCTCCAACAGCAACTCAGCGAGGTCTTATGATTATTTATTTAATCTGTTTGGTGGCGGGCCTGACCTTCTCAGTGCTCACGGTTCTGGCCGGGCATTTCTTCGGACACTCCGGCCATCTGGAAGGCAGCGGTGGCCACGCCGAGGCCGGTTCGGACACCAGCGATGCGCCCGGCATTTCCATCTTCAGCCCCACGATCCTGGCCTCGTTCATCACCGCATTCGGGGCCTTCGGCGTGGTTTTTTGCCAGTTTCCCGCCACCGACCCGGTGTTCATCAGCGCGCCGCTTTCGATTCTCGGTGGCCTCATCGTGGCCGGGGCGTTGATGGTCTTCTTCCGCTATGTATTTTCCCACACGCAAAGCTCCAGTGAATCGCACGTGGCCCGCTTGATCGGCGCGGAGGCCAACGTCATTACCCCCATCCCGGCCAACGGGATGGGTGAAATCGCCTACGTGGTGGGCGGTACGCGTTATACGGCCCCGGCCCGTGGCGAACGTGGAATCGCGGTGGACAATGGCCGCACCGTAAAAATCGTCCGTGTGGTCGGCACTCAGTTTTACGTCACCTCCATCTAACTGTCCAAACCATCAACCCTCAACTCATCTCAATCATTATGCACTCGAACCTCGCTCCGCTGCTGGCCCAAATCGACGTCGTCAAGAACGGCTTCATCATCACGGCGGTCATCGTGGTGGTCATCGTCGTCTTCCTGCTGGTGTTCATGGTGCTCAGCCGTTACACCAAAGTGGGGCCGAACCAGGTGCTCGTGGTCTCCGGCGTCAAGCATCGCATGGAGGACGGAACGAAGGTGGGCTTCCGCATCGTCAAAGGCGGCGGCACGTTCGTTTGGCCGATGGTCGAGAAGGTGGACATCCTCTCGCTCGAATTGCTGACCATTGATGTGCAAACGCCGGAGGTTTACACGAGCAAAGGCGTGCCGGTGAAGGTGGACGGCGTGGCCCAAATCAAGGTCAAGGGCGACGATGTATCCATTCGTACCTCGTCGGAACAATTTCTCGGCAAGGCCACGGACGAAATCCGCAACATTGCCACCCAGACGCTGGAAGGCCATTTGCGCGCCATTCTCGGCACGATGACGGTGGAGGAAATTTACCAGAATCGTGATGCCTTTGCCCAGCGGGTGCAGGAAGTGGCAGCGGGCGATTTGGCCAACATGGGGCTGGGCATCGTCAGCTTCACCATCCGCGACATCCGCGACAGCCAGGGGTATCTGGACGCCCTCGGCAAACCGCGCATCGCCCAGGTCAAGCGCGATGCCATCATCGCCCAGGCCGAGGCGGACCGCGATTCCCAGATCCGTTCTGCCCAGGCGAAACAGGCCGGGCAGGAGGCCCAATTTGCCGCCGACTCAAAGATTGCCGAGGCCCAGCGCGATTATCAGACCAACGTTGCCGGTTATCAGGCCACGGTGAACCAGAGGAAAGCCGAAGCCGATCTCGCCTACGATTTGCAGAAGTTCAAGACCGGCCAATTGGTCAAAGCCGAGGAAGTGCAGGTCAGCATCATTGAGAAACAGAAGCAGATCGAACTGCAACAGCAGGAAATCCAGCGCAAACAGCGTGAATTGGAAGCCACCGTGCAGAAACCCGCCGACGCCGAGCGTTACCGCGTCGAAACGCTGGCCAACGCGAAGAAATTCCAGCTAGAAACCGAGGCGGCCGGTTCCGCTTCGGCGACCAAGGCAACGGGTTTTGCGGCCGCAGATGTGTCCAAGGCCACTGGTATCGCCGAGGCCGAGGCGAACAAGGCGCGCGGTCTGGCCCAAGCCACCGTCATCGAGGCTCAAGGCAAGGCCACCGCCTCCGCGATGCAGGCCAAGGCCGAGAGCTTCAAGCAATACAACGAGGCGGCGGTCATCGAAATGATTGTGCGCGTGCTGCCCGAAGTGGCGGGCAAGATCAGCGAGCCGCTGGCGAAGACCGAGAAGATGGTCATCATCAACAGCGGCAACGGCCCCGGTGGCGGCGCCAGCAAGCTGACCGGCGACGTCACCACCATCATCAGCCAGTTGCCGCCCGTGCTCGAAAGCCTGACCGGCGTCAAGTTCGAGAAGTTGCTCGAACAAGTCCCCGCCTTGCGAAAGGCCATGGGGAAGGGCGACGACGACAAAGGCAAATAATTTACCATATACGATTTACGATATACGCGGGCTGTCCACAAAGCGCCCGCGATTTGGAGTGCGGCGACATGTCGCGTCGTTCCAAAGCGCAGACATGTCTGCGCAGTCCAGGATGCGAAGCGTTTGCCGGTGACTAACGAACTGCGCGAAGCGTCCTGGAGTGCGCCAGCCCTCTGGCGCTTTCGATCCGCGTGCCGGCGCCAGTAAAGGTAAGTGAATTAGGACTATGAAGCGTTCACAAAATGATAAAGTGATCGCCGGCGTATGCGGCGGTCTGGCCAAACATTTTGAACTGCCGTCCTCCCGGCTGTGGCTCGTATGGGTTTTGGGCACCTTGTTCAGCGCGGCATTTCCAGGCATCTTTTTGTATCTGGCCCTGTGGTATTTGTTGCCCAAGGAACCGGTGCTTCCGCCCGCATTTGAACCGTCGCCGTTGCAGCCGTGGAAGCAGCGGACCTAGTCTGGTTGGATTTTCCGCCGCGCTGGATTATGACCACCGAACTTATGCAACACTGGTTAATGAAAAAGCTGCGCCGGCATATTTTTGGTTGCTGGCTCGGCGCCGCCTTGGCTCTGGTGGCTGGCGCCGTCGTTCTTTTCATAACCTTCTGGCTGGCTTACTGCATCCTCTCTGTGGCGGCATTGGGCATTTCGGCGCTTACCGAAATCTGTTTTAACCATAAATTCCAACTCGGTCACACGTGGCGATTGACCCTGGTTGGGTTGTTTCTGGTGGCATTATTTGTTGAATGGCTCCGGCGTTCCCCTTGGGACTTGGGCGATTATGACATGCCCACTTCGCGTACTCCCCCTCGGGGCGTGATTTGGGTTGGCGGCACTTTCGGTGCCTTCGGTGCATTGCTCGCCAATCCCCAGGCGTCGGCCACTTTTATCACTGAATTGCTTTACTCGGGTCCGCGGCTGGTGCTGGCAGTACCATCGTTGGTGCGCGAGGCCTGCCGCTCTACTCGCCGCAACCTTCCCCTCTGCGCCCGGATTTTGGCGCTGTTGGTTTGCCAAGGAAGAGCCGTGTCTTACCAAGACCTGACCGAATCGTATCCAGGAATGGACGGCGCAAGATTAAGAAATGATTTGGGCTGGATTCCTGACCTGGTGTTTCTGGAAAACAGTTTGAGCATGACCGACGAGATGCGTAAAGAACTCGGCCATTTGGCGTCCGAAAACGAAAACCATTATGTGAGTCCCGCGTGAATGTTATGGCCGAAAACGAACCAACCAATTTTTGGCTTTCATTTGGTGGCACATTGCGCCCGTTTCTTGCTCCCTTAATCTCTATGCGTGCGAAACATCGACTGCATAAATCGTAAATCAAGCCAATATGCGTTTGTTTGAAGCCATCATTGATGCGAACCACCGGGCGGTGGCCGGCGACACGACCGCCGGCCTGCACCCGGCGGATTTCGAAAACGAACTGCCGGTCGTTGCCCTCACGTGCATTGACCCCCGGTTGAACGCCTATTTCCCCAATGCCCTTGCCTTGCCGGCGGAGCAATTTATCTGGCTCCGCAACGCCGGCAACATCATCACCCATCCGCTCTCCAGCACCATGCGCTCGCTGGCGCTGGCCTGCGCCGTCAAGGGCGGCAAGGAAATCGCCATCATCGGCCACACCGATTGCCAGATTTGCAAAACCACGACCATGGTCTTGCTCGACAAATTGAAGGAGATGGGCGTGGAACGGCATTTGTTGCCGGATAACCTGAACGATTTTTTCGGCATGTTCGGCAGCGAACGGCAGAATGTCATCAAGGCGGCGGACATCGTGCGGCATAGCCCCCTCGTCGGGCCGAAAATCCCGGTGCACGGTCTGTTATTGGACATTGAGAACGGCAAACTGGACTGGGTCGTGAACGGTTACGAAGCCTGGCAGGACGCGCCTGTCCAAAGTGACACCACGAAGGCCGCCGGTGCGCTGGGTTCGCTGGGCCAGTTCAAGATCGGGGAAATGAAGTTTCCCGAGGCCAAAATCGGCGAAATGGCCGCCAAAGCGGAGGATTGGCTGTCTCAAAAAGCCGATCAAATCGGAGCGTCGGCGCAACCCGTTCTGCGTGAGGTCGCTCCAGCCGCACAATCGGTGGAGAAGCTCGCCGGGCAAGTCGCCGAAGTGGCCGCCAAGCAGTGGCCGAAACCGCCACCTGCACCCATACCGCCCAAAATTCCGTTGCCGCCGCCCATTCGGCCCAGATACATCCAGACCCGCGGCAAGCGGTGATGGCTGACCGCGCCCGGTTCTTGTTCGGAGTCCCGCCTTCAGGCGGACCGCGTAAACGCGGAACTCCAAACCCAAATAACCCACTCCCAGGAATTTCCGCTGCTTGACGCCCGGCGCTTGGAAAATTAGTCTATGCAGCCGGCTGGTGGTCATAGCTCAGCCTGGTTAGAGCCCCAGATTGTGGATCTGGCTGTCGCGGGTTCAAATCCCGTTGACCACCCCAGCCTTCGCCCTCACGTTGCGACCGGCCGCCTTTGCCGGCAGCGTCACTTAAGTTTGCGAGGCGCAGAGGCTCCGGCCTGATGCTCCAATTTCACGCCGGATTGCGGATCGTTCGATTGACGGACTGGTTGTTGGAAGCCGAGTGAAATCCCCACCACGAGCAACAGCACGCCCATAGCCGCCAGGCTGAAGTAGAGCAAACCGGTGGGCGGCTGATACCTGAACTCAACCGTGTGCGTCCCCCCCGCCAGATACACACCGCGCATGATGAAGTTGCAGCGCAACAACGTCGCGGGGCTGCCATCTATAAGCACATGCCAGTACGGGTCGAAGCGAGAATTCAGCAGCAACACCGTCGGAGCGGTGGCGTGGCAGGCGAGAACCATGTCTCTGGAGGCATAGTGGACGAATTGAACCGGATCGGCTTCCGCCGCGCTGGCATTCGTTGCCACCGGTGGCGGCAGTATGCCCGTGACCATGACCGTTTGCGCCGGGTGAAAAGAGGGGCTGACCAGGACCGGCAGCACGTCCGCGTTGTTGCTCATCGTCAGCCAGTTCAAATACAACTTGGCCCGTGGCAATGCGCCGGTGAATTCAAATAACGCATAGCCGCCATCCTCATTCGGCACCGTCGTATATTGATCCAATGTCAGCGGGGGGGTTGCTCCCGGCTTTGCCTGAATGTCGAAGCGCGCGACGATGTGAAAGCGATGCTGTTCGGGGTCAGCCTTCTCGTTCAGCGGAGTGATAAAGCCGGCCGCGCCCAAAAGGTACCGCGTGTCGGTCAGTTCCCAAGTGCGCCGCATGAGAAAGGGAGCCTGATCGTCGTTGGTGGGTTGCAAGGCTTGATGGAACGCTTTAAAATCTTCACTCACCCGGGGCATTTCCACAATGTCGGAGGATTGAATGTCGTAATAGGGAAACTGCTGCTGCAGCCATTCGAGACGATAAACCCGCTCCAACAAGGCATAGGCCGGCGGCTCAACCAGCGGGAGAATGGCTACGCGATGTTCATAGGGATTTTGCCGCAAAATATCCAGAAGCGGATTAGTGGCATACTTTTCCACATAGTTCCAATAATGAACCCAAGGTTGATTGGACCAGCCTAAATCCACCACCAGCAGCGTGCCGAGCAGAATGCCTCCCCATTTGGCCCGCGCTCCGGCAAAGCCGCCCCGCAGAATCCACGCCACCAAGCCCGCGGCCAACGCAAATAATATTACAAACCATCCGACTTGGCGGATGCTGAAGCTGGCGACCAGGGATGACATGTTGGCAGAGAAGTGGGCCGGCGGTTTTAGGGGGAGCGTCTGCAAATAGCTTTCCAAGGTGTCTCGCGAGCCGGCATAAATCCACCACTCCAGCAAACTTATTCCCCAAGCCAGTGCACACATCGCTACCCAGCACTTCTCAAACCGTCCAAAACGAATCGGCGGCGGCGCCGCTTTTTTCCTGGCAGCGGTGGCGCCATTTTCCCTGGGTTGGAGGTATCGGCGCCACAAGCCGTCCACGCCGTAAGCAAACAGCACCACCAGCGCCACGCTCATGGGGGCGAGAAATTTCACCGGGTTGCGAATGGTTGAAGAATAGGGCAGGGCATAGAGCCACCGATAAAATGGGGCATGACGGCCAAATGCCAGGAGCAGTGAAATTACAGCAACCCCCAGCCAGAAGCAAAGCCATCGGCGCTGAACCTGGCTGAAAACGGAACCGTTCCGGCGGCACGATTCCGCCACCGCCCAAATCCCCAGCAATATCACGAGGACCCCGGCATAATTACCACCGCCGGTATAACGAACGTTTCCCTTCTCCGGGGGCGGGCCTTGCTGTCCTCCTTCCAAATAGCGTTCCCATTCCACAGATTGGCCGACGGCGCCCCAATACCCGCCCCCATTCGGCGTGTCCATGCGATAGCCGAATAATCCCGGGATGAACAATGCCAACGTTTCCTTCTTGGGCAAACTCCAAGCCGTAGCCCAACCCCAGCGCTGGGCCTTGGTCTGGGCGTTTTGCTCGGTGCCCGCCACGCCTTCGATGTTTGTGCCCACCAAACCGAAGACCGCTTGCGAAGCCACCAAGCCGGCGCAAATGGCCACGATTGCCAGACTTCCAACGCCCAGTGCCAGGGTTCGGATCCGTGGGCCGTCGGCCAGCCACGCCTGATACATCATGAACACTGCCACATACACACTGAAGATGGCCCCCACGTCCGCGCCCTCGATCACTCCCATGCCTGTGGCCAATCCGGCCAAAATCAGCCGGCGCCAGCCTGGTCTGGCCAACGCCGCCAAAGCGAGGAAGACCATGGCCACCGTCAACACTTGGGCACTCACCCCCCAGCACGCCACCGAAAAGAAACTGGAATTCAACATCGCCGCCAGACTGCCTAGCACGCACGCCAGCCGCGCCAGACGCCACTGCGAAAAAAAACACCACGCGCTCAGCCCCAAAATCAGCAACGATAAGAAGGCGTACAATTTGGAAAACCATACCGGTTGCAACAGGCATTGCAGAGCCACGCTGATTCCGGGCGCCAAGGCGCCGCCACCCAGGCCAATGCCATTCAGGTCATCCCAATAACCCGGAATCCGCCCCGGCATGCGATGGCTTTGCGACATCAGCCGGCCCAACGGACCATCGTTGGCAAACAGCGTGTGGCCCGGCAGAAAAACACCGCCCAGCATTACCACCAGAACTCCCAAGAGCAACCCCGGCACCAGCAATTTGGCCGGGAGCTTTTGAAACAATGACGACGACCCTTTCATCTCCTTGTGGCATTGAACGGCAACCCAGACTGGCAGCGCTTTTGCCATTGCAGCGCTGGTCCACGGAACCCGAAATCAACCTTGTGCATGCCCAAGCAATACTCAACCCCGTGCTAATTGGTTCACGCTTAGCGCTGCCTCACGTTCCTCTTGCGCCGACTCTTGGTCGCTCCAATGCGACAGGTCGCGTCCCAGCATTTTACCGAGACGCTTGACCTCGGACGCGAATTCCTCCTGGAGTCGCTCCCGCAGTTTCGCGTCCAGCGGCGGCCGTTTCAGCGGCCGCGTATTGAATTGGCCCACCATGGATTCAACCGTTTGCATCGCCGCCAGGCACCAGCGGGGCAACCGCCGGCCCGCGGCTATGGCCGTTCCGCGTACCCAGGGATCATTCATAAACGACCGCAAGGCCGGGCTTTTCAACGTCTTGCTGCCGTTAATCACGGCAAAGTCAGTCTTCGCCGACAGGGGCTTCAGTTCGAGAAATTGCAATACGCTGCGATAAATGGCCGCGGGATCCGCCGCAAATTCGTCGTAAAGAATCACCCGCACCCGCTCGCGCCCGAAGGTGTCAAAATAGCGCTGGACTTGATCGGCATAGCGCGCGACTTCGCGATACCACAGTCCTTGAGCAAAATAGGTCAAGCGGCCCAACCGCCGACCGGCGCGCCGATCGGCTTCAGCCTCCAGCGCTTCGGCAAAAGTGGCCAGCGGTTCGTTGCCGTCGCAGCGAAACTGCTGGAACAACGAGTAAAGCATCTCCACCGGCTCACGCAGCATGATCACAATCCGCACGTCGGGATTGAACTCCCGGATCTCGGCCGCGGCCAAATGTGAGTAAAGATACCAGACCGAAGATTCGCCGGTGCGGCATTGACCATGCCGCCCGCCAAATTCGGCCAGGTAAGCCTCCCAATCCCGCCGGTAAAACTGGCGGCCAAAGCGCAGATCGGATCCAAAAAAATGCATTTCTTTCCGGGCCATGAAAATGTCCGGATGCTCCGCCAGGTAGGCAACCAAAGCCGTGGTGCCGCACTTCGGCGCACCAATGATGAAAAAATCCGGTTTGCTCATGGAATCTACCTCCCTGGCCTAAGCGGCGGGCGCCGCTTTGGCGGGCCTTGACTGACGACCAAACATGTCATGGTTTCGCTCCTCATCGGTTATTGCAGATAACCGTTTGGTTACTTATTTCCCACACCACCACCGTCACTTTTATAAACCGCCGATGATACTTGTCAGTGTTGTCTCTCTTGGTCCCGGCACGTACCGGGATAAACTAGAACACTCCCCCTCTCTTGGCAACAGTTTTTCGCCAAAGTTTTTCGCCAAAGGGAGCGCTTGGGCGCAATACTGACCTGTTTTTGGACTTTGAACTTTTGAGCGCTGGTTCATAAACTCCCGGCGTGCCAGTTTTGAATTATGTCGTCATTGTGGTGGCGGCGTATTTGCTTGGTTCAATCCCGACCGGCTACCTGGTCGGGCGTGCCAAAGGCATTGACATCCGTACCGTCGGCAGCGGCAACATCGGGGCAACGAACGTTTTTCGCATGCTCGGCAAGGGGGCGGGCGCGTTCGCGCTGGTCGTGGATGGTCTGAAAGGCTACGCGGCCTGTTCGTGGTTGTGCGATGCGCTGCTCGCGCTGTTGGGCGTGACCGTGGCCGATACCGAATTATACCGGATTCTCGCCGGCATCGCGGCGGTGCTCGGCCACAATTACACTTGCTGGCTGCGATTCAAAGGCGGCAAGGGCATTGCGACCAGCGCCGGAGTGTTCTTCGCCCTCGCGCCCTTGGCGGCGGGCGTGGCCCTGGCAGCTTGGATCATCGTATTTGCCCTCAGCGGCTATGTTTCAGTGGCCTCGATGGCGGCGGCGGTCGCTTTGCCGGCCACCGTCTGGCTGACGGCAGACAGTTTGACTTTGCGAATCGTTACGACCGCGCTCGGTCTGCTGGCCATTCTCAAACACAAAAGCAACATCGAGCGGCTGCTTAATGGCACGGAACGGCGGTTCGGCAGAAAATCCGCAACCCAAGAGGTGACTAAATGAGAATCGCAGTATTGGGCGCCGGCGCGTGGGGTACCGCCCTGGCCAAGGTGCTCCGCGAGAACGGCAACGCCGTGACGCTTTGGGACATCAGTGCCGAAACCCTCGCCGAACTGCGCCGGGGCCGCAGCGAGCGATGCCTGCCGGGCGTCAAGCTGCCCACCGACTGGAAGGTCGAAGAGGATTTCGACAAGGCGGCGGGCGGCGCCGAGTGCCTGATCATGGCCATTCCCTCCCAAGCATTTCGGGAAGTGGCCATGAAGTTGGAAGGCCGTCCGGGCATCCTGGTCAGTGTCACCAAGGGCATCGAATATGAAACGGGCGAAACGATGAGCCGGATTCTGCTGGAACTGGCCCCGGCGAACCGCGTCGCGGCCCTTTCCGGTCCCAGTTTCGCCCGCGAGGTGGCGTTGGGCATTCCCACCACCGTCGTTTGCGCCAGCGAAAGCGATGGCACCGCCCGCACCGTGCAAGGCCTCTTTCACCGGCCCGAATTTCGCATCTACCGCAGCACGGATGTTCTGGGCGTGGAATACGGCGGTGCGTTAAAAAACATCATCGCCATCGCCGCCGGCGTGAGTGACGGCCTGGGCTATGGTGACAACACCAAGGCCGGCCTCGTCACTCGGGCACTGTCCGAAATTCGGCGGCTGGGAGTCGCGTGCGGCGCGCAGGCCGACACCTTTTCGGGCTTGAGCGGGTTGGGCGACCTGATGCTCACCTGTTTCTCCAAACAAAGCCGGAATCGGGATTTGGGCGAGCGCCTGGGCCGCGGCGAAACCATGAAAGCCATTCAGGCGTGGCATCCCAAACTGGTTGAAGGGTACCCCACCACGCGCGCGGCGCACCGTCTGGCGCGCCAGAAGCAAACGCCAACGCCGATCATTGACGAAGTTTACGCGCTGCTCTATGAGGGCAAGGAGCCAAAGCATGCCGTGCGTGACCTGATTTCCCGCGCGTTCAAAGCGGAAGACTGATCACACTCCGCACTCGAATCAGACGTCAATAATCGGCGGCGGACCGGATGACGCCATCCATTCACTTAACGGACGCGCGCTGCCGCAATCCAGGCATTGCGTCACGTTGAACACGGTTCCGCAATTGGGGCACGTGCCCGAGGTGGCAAAGATATCGAAGGGCTGGCGGCACCTTCCGCAGCGCCAAACAGGCCCCACGGGCGGTGCGGTTTTGCAGACCGGGCAGGCCAGGCCGTCGCGCCGCGGCATCTTTGCAATGCGGCTCAGCGCAATGGCTTGCCTCAACCCGCCCCAGCAGTTCAATAGAATGAACACCGACATGATGATAATCCATATGGAATTCACCCACAGAGCCAGTGCGATCAACAGAGCCACCCCGATGAAACCAATAATACTGGCCGCCAGGAGGCTGTTGGCGCGGCCAAAAAGAAACCACAGCAGAGAACGCAGGATTTGTCCGCCATCGAGGGGGTAAATAGGCAACATGTTGAAAATCAGCAGGATGACATTGATCCACCATATGTTGTGAATCAGGGTATATGCATCCGGATACGTGTCATACCAACCAAGGTGCGAACTGATGGCCGCGAGCACCCACAGAATGGGGATCAGAACCACATTCACCAGCGGGCCGGCGGCGATGCTCCAGAGCTGCGCGCCCGGCCGTTGCGGCGGCGTGACGTAGGCCACACCACCGAGAAACCACAGGACAATATCGTGTGTTTGTCCGCCGACCGACCGGCAAGCAAGTTGGTGGCCGAATTCGTGGATCAGCACGATCGCGAACAAGGCCAGAAATTCCAAGGCATTCCATACCAGCGACGAATAGGCGTGGGTGCGGTACAGGATGGAATAGAAGAGAAGCAGAAACCACATCCAGTGCAGGTACACCGTTATCCCTGCAAACTTGAACAATCGCATTGAGCCGCCCCGGGTTGGCATTACATGGCTCCTTTGATCAGCGCCATCAAATCCGCGTAGCGGTCCACGGCCTTGAATTGCGAAAATTGCCTTTTAATGTTGTCCGGCGCGTGGAACAGGAATCCCACGCTGGCCTCCAGCAGCATCGCCGTGTCATTAAACGAGTCCCCGGCGGAAATGACGTGATAATTCATCCGCTTGAACGCCGAAACCGCTTCGCGTTTTTGTTCGCGCACCCGTAATTGATAATTCACCACGCGGTCGTTCTCAACCACCAGCCGGTGGCATAACAACGTGGGCCACCCAAGCTGGCGGAGCAGGGGGGTGGCGAATTGCTCGAACGTGTCCGACAGGATGATGACCTGCACCAACGAGCGCAGTTCGTCCAGAAACTCCTTCGCGCCCGGCAGCGGCCGTAGCGTGCCGATGACGTTCTGAATGTCGGACAGCTTCAGGCCGTGCTGGTCCAGAATCGCCAGCCGTCCGCGCATGAGCTTGTCGTAGTCCGGCTCGTCGCGCGTGGTCCGGCGCAGTTCGGGTAGCTTCGTCTTCTCAGCCACGGCTATCCAGATCTCCGGCGTCAGCACCCCTTCCATGTCCAGTGTAACGATCGATTGTTTCACGCGCGCAAAGCTTTTCAAAACGCACCCCCCATGTCCAGATTTCGTGGTGTCAGTGTCTTCGCCAAATCACCCGCGCTCGCCTGTTGGTAACAAATTAACGGGAACCAGGGAGGAAAAACGGCATCGGAATTGCTAATATTTCTTTCCACCAGAGGGCAGCGCGCGCTGGAAATTGAACCGATGATATTGGAAAGCATACATCTGAATTTTTCGGAACAATACCTGCAGGCGACACTGTTTGTGTCGCTGCTGAGCGTGTGGGTGTTGGTGGGGCTCTTTTATTATCTGAATCGTTACACCCGCCGGGGGTACTTTACCGTTTGGACCGTGGCCTGGTTGTTTTATGCACTGTGGCTGACTTTGGGGCTGACCATGCAAGACACGGTTTCCAGTGAAACCCTCTTCATACTCCAACAGTGTTGTGTGGCCATCTCCGCGGTTTTTCTCCTGTGGGGCAGCGCCCTCTTCCTCAGCCTGCCGGTCCGGCAGGTGTTGCTGACTCTGTTCATGCTGTTCCTGCTGGTTTGGACGGTGGTCAGCCCGGAAGTGATTTCAGACCGACTGCAGGTCCAACTCCCCGTTTTCATTCTGATCGGGCTCAGCAGCGTGTTTGCCTCCGTTTGCTTTTACCGGGCGCGAAGGAAGATGCCCTTCGTGGGAGCCGGAATGTTGTCCTTGGGTTTCTTCCTCTGGGGAATTTATCTCGCCAGCTACCCCTTCTCTCAAAGGTATCAAAACCTGCCTCGTCAGCAAAATCTGTGGGTAGATTCTTCCGGCTCCGGGAGCCGTCCTAACGTGTGATACAGGGCAATTTCCATCGCGTCATAGGTGCGGAAGCCGTAGGATCGTCTGGTCACCACT
>JBEKMW010000074.1:0-23711 GCA_049523455.1 Verrucomicrobiota bacterium
CCGGCGCGTGAAATAAACCACCCCGACCAACGCCGCCGCGGCAGCGGCCAACCACAGATACGAGGAAACGTCGGCGGGATTGATCGTCCAGCGCGGATAACTAAACGTCAGGTTGACCGGCCAGACCAGCTTGCCCAGGTAAAACCAGAACGCATGGCTGGCCACCAAGACGCGCTGCAGCCAGGTCATGGCAAATAAGGTCCCCTGGGTGCCCTGATGGTACCGTTCCCACCACATGGTCAACAGCCCCATGACCAGGCTTAACCCAAAAAACGGCGCCGTTTGCGCCAGCCGCACCCAGCCAATCGGCTTTCTTTTGAGCCACAGGATCAAGAGCAAGGTCACCGGCAGGGTGCAGGCGGTGGCCTTGGCGCACAAGGCCAGCGCCGCCAGCCCCAAGGCCCCCAGGTAATACCACTGGCCCCGCCCGGCCGGCTGTTCGATGAATGCCACCCACGTCCGCACCGCCAGCAGATAGAAGAACAGCATCAGCACGTTCTTGAGTTCGCTCACCCAGGCCACCGATTCGACCTGCACCGGATGCAGGGCGAAGAGGGCCGCGGCCAGCCAGGCGCCCGGCAGGGCCAGACGCTGCAACAGTCGCCACAGCAACAGGGCGTTGGCCGTGTGGAGCAAGAGATTCATGCCGTGGTAACCGGCCGGGTGCAATCCCCACAGGCCCCGTTCGCAGCGCAGCCAGGTGTAGGTGAGGGGAAAATATTGCGAGGGCGAATCCAGGGTGAACCAAATACGGCGCAGGCCGTCCGGGGCGGTCAACAGCGGATTGGCGGTGACATAGGCATCATCGTCCCAAATGAACCCGGCATGCCAGACCGGCCAATAGGCGAGCAAGGTGAGGGCGGCCAAGAGCAGCCCCAAACCCCATGGATTAAACCCAGAAGCGAGCAGGCGGTGGCCGCCCAAGGCCGGCGATGCAACTTTTAACCGAGGCAGGGGTGAACCGCCAGCAGGTTTCCATTTTGATCGTCTTGTCTTCACCTACAGAGACCGCCGCGACCACAAATTTCCGACATCCCGGACCATCTCCTTTCCAATGACCATGCAGAGATATCCCACGGAAAGGACGTAGAAAAACCAGAGCGACAGACGGAGCAACGTCTGATTCGCCGGGGTGAAGCCCGCAAGGCAAATTTGAGCAGCTTGCCGGTCTGGACAAGGTTCAGCAGATAGGAGCCGTTGGTATTAAAAAACAGGGCGTATTCCACCAGGTAAGTGGCCGCGGCAACACCTAACAGGATGATTAAAAAGACTCTGACCTGGCGCTCCGCCAGTCCATACATCAGCACCAGCAGGGGCAAAAACCAATAGACGTATTGCGGCCCGTAGCCAGGCCCGAGGGTGGGAATGGCCAGCAGCAGAACCACCGAAACCGAGACAAACTGCCGGTTGTCCAGTGAATCCCTCGACCATAGCCACGCTCCGAGGCAGAGCCAGCAGGAACCATATATGATTTCGAAAATCCGGGGATAATCGGCGCACCAACGGGTTGCGCCCCACCAGGCAAGCAATCCGTGCAACCCAAAGCAGCCGGGAATCGCCCGGTAGTTGAACACTTTGGTTTGGATGTCCTCCGGCCCCAATACATAGAGGATGCTCATGGCCAGAATGACTGGACCCAGCAACAGGACCGCGCCCAGGAACCACTCGGCTAACTTCAGCTTTCTCACAGACAGCAAGAGCAGCGGCGCCAAACAAAGCGGCACGGTCTTGGTAACGGTTCCCATGCCCAAGGCAAAGCAAGCCAGCAGCCAAAACCCGGACTCATGCCGCTCTTGAAAGCGCAAGAGCAGGTACACCGCCAGCAAAATCCAGAAACCGGCCAACACGTCAAAATTGCAATGTTGGCATACCTGGAGAATGGAGACGGGATTCAGCGCGATGCCAATGGCCAACAGCCTGGTGGCATTGGCGGAGGGGCTGAATCGGACGATGCTGGCAAATAATAGCAGGGCCAGCGCGCTTTCCACCGCGATGAGAAAGCCCTGCACTATCAGGTTAAAAGGCAAATGCGTGGCCAGCGACAGTTTTTTGAAGACAAAGAGAAGCTCCATATAAATCGGCGGCCAATTCAACCAACCGGTCAAATGATAAGGATTGCCTCCCGCCATCAGGATGTCGGCGATCCGGTTCCAACTCGAGAGGTCGAACGAGTAGATCGGCGAAAACATGAAAATGTAAAACGCCCTCGCCGCCAGGCTCACGACCAGAAACAGCAGGAATCCGTATAATGGTTTTGCCGTGCTATTAACCTGTCCGTCCGAATACCACATCGTTCAATATGATCGGCCTGCGTTGGCCGGGATTTCCCATTTGATTGTTTGCCCACGGCCAGCGCGGCCTGTTTCGTGATTCTCTTCCTGCCCCACAGGGTGGCAAGTCTTTTTCCCGGTCTTTTGTCCAATCCGCGCGACGTTTATCGTGGCTCAATCCGAGCCCCTTCGGCGGCCGCGGAGCGACCGGGGAAATTGGCCGGTAACGCTGACTCCAAGCCATCTCTTGAAAATAGCCCAGCCATTTATGGCTGGGCTGCCCGTCCCGCTAAAATAAAAAGTCCCGCAGGGACGAAAGAGATTCATTCCTACATTTCCAGCTTGCCATCGTAACCGTGTTTCCCAGTTCGCCCTCGGCCCTTGACGAATCCGGCAAGGTGATATATCTATATTTCGCCTAATAACGAAATAGTGAACATGCGCGAATTCATGTCCATTTCCAAGGCGTTGGCGGATGAAAACCGCGTGCGCATGCTCATGGCGTTGCGCGACGGGGAATTGTGTGTCTGCCAGATCACCGGATTGTTCGGCTATGTCCCCTCCACGGTTTCCAAGCACCTGTCCATTCTCTTGCAAGCCCGGTTGGTGGAATCGCGCAAAGAGGGCCGCTGGATTTACTACCAGTTGCCGGATAAGAAGGCCCGCGCAATGGTTCGCCAGGCGCTCAGGTGGGTTCAGAAGTCGGTTTCTGACAGCCCGCAAATTTTGGAAGACCACCGGCAACTTAAAAAAATACTGAAACTGGACCCCGTGGAATTATGCAGACGCCAATGCCACTGACGAAACCCACCGTCCTGATCCTTTGTACCGGCAATTCATGCCGCAGCCATCTCGCCGAAGGCATTCTGCGCGCAGCGGCGGGCGCCACCCTGAATGTCCAAAGTGCCGGGTCAAAGCCGGCGGGCTATGTCCATCCGCTGGCCATCCGGGTGATGAAGGAGATTGGGATTGATATTTCCGGGCACCATTCCAAACACATGAATGATTTTTTGCAGCAACCGGTGGAAACGGTCATCACGGTTTGCGGCGATGCGGATCAAGCCTGCCCGATGTTTCCCGGCCAATTAAATCGCCATCATTGGGGGTTCGTTGACCCGGCCCACGCCACCGGCACCGACGAGGAAAAGCTGGCGGTGTTTCGGCAGGTGCGCGACCAGATAAAGATGGTGTTCGAGGCTTACGCCGATGGCCGCCGTGACGAGGCGAAACATAGACAAAATTGACAAACCAATGGAATCTGCTGCTCCAAAACGTCTGGCTTTCTTTGAACGCTATCTCACCGCATGGGTGCTGGCCTGCATGGCTGTGGGTGTGGCCTTCGGGAAGTTGTGGCCGGGGCCAACGTCGGCCTTGAGCAAATTGCAATTTGGCCAAGGCTCGCAAGTGAACGTGCCGATTGGGGTGCTCCTGTGGCTGATGATTTACCCCATGATGCTCAAGGTGGATTTCAGCGCCATCGGCGGGATGGCCAAGCGGCCCAAAGGGCTCATAGTCACGCTGTTCGTGAACTGGCTGGTGAAGCCCTTCAGCATGGCGCTGTTGGGCTGGTTCTTCATGCAGCATGTGTTTGCGCGCTGGATTGACCCGGAGACGGCGAAGAACTACACGGCGGGCCTGATCATTTTGGCAGCCGCTCCTTGCACGGCAATGGTGTTTGTCTGGTCTTACCTCACGGATGGCGACCCGGTTTATACGCTGGTTCAAGTAGCGATGAACGACCTCATCATGCTGGTCGCATTTGCGCCCATTGTGATGTTTCTGTGCGGTGTGGCAAATGTAGTGGTGCCTCCCAAAGTGCTGATTACTTCCGTGGTAGTGTTCATCGTGATTCCGCTGACGGCGGGGTGGCTGACGCGGACGTTGTTGCTCAAGTCGCACGGCAAAGACTGGTTCGAGAACAAGTTCCTGCCGAAGTTTCATCCGGTGATGATGTGGGCGCTGCTGCTGACGCTGGTGCTGATTTTCGCGTTCCAAGCCGAAAACCTGACGACCAAATGGTTCGCGGTGATCCTGCTGGCAATCCCGATTTTGATTCAGGTTTATTTTAACTCCAGCATTACCTACCTGCTGATGCGCAAATTCAAGGTGCCGCACAACGTCGCCGCGCCTGGCGCGCTCATCGGTGCGAGCAACTTCTTTGAACTGGCGGTGGCCGTGGCGATCACCCTGTTCGGGCCCAGCTCAGGTGCGGCCTTGGCGTGCGTGGTTGGGGTGCTGGTGGAGGTGCCGGTAATGCTGTCGGTCTGCAAAGTCTGCAATGAATCACGCGGCTGGTATAAGCGGGTTGCGGGTCTGCCGGCGTAGCGCAGGCTTCCAGCCTGCTGTATCGCCGATTTCCAATCGGCAGGACTTGAGGCTTTATTGTGCTTCCGAATTGTGAGCGGCCAGCAAGTTGGAAACGGGCACATCTTGACACGGCCCCCGCCAGGTAGGGCAAACCTGCGGTTTTGCCGCCATCGCCCTGTCAAACTGACCGCCGACGTCTCGGCGGCGCAGCAGCGCCGCCCTACCCGGGGGGCGGTGTCAAGTTGCACCTCCCGAACCGGCGTCTTGCCTCAAAAAAGAAGTAGCCAACCCTGGAGGTTTTGACTATAATTACCTGTAGTCCCATTAAATCCGTGCTTTGCTTATGAGAATTAAAATCGCGCTGGCAGCGATGATTTTCTCGCCGTTTGCGTTGGGTCGTCCGGCAGCAGTGGGCCCCAATTGTCCTGCGGTTCGGTTCGACGATGGCAAAAGCGAGGCGGCACTCAACCAACACCTGGTATTATGAAATTGAAAATCTCCCCGAACGCAATGTTTCCCTGGATCGCCGCCGGACTATTGTGCTGCGGCCACGCCCAGGCCCAAATTGCCCTGCAAGACGGCAGCTTGAATTCCCTGGCGATCGTCACCAACCGCGGCAGCTACACCGTCAGCACCAATTTTACCGTGACGGCAGGCGCCAGCGTGATGGTGGTTTCGCTTTGGGATCGCAATACCGAGAGCAACCACTCGTCGCCCTCCTTCGGCACTTGGAGCAACACCACCGCCGGCACGGTGCAAAACCTCACACGGGCGGTGTCGGTGAATCCCAATTCCGCGACCTACTCGGACAGCGACATTTATTATCTGTACAATCCGAACGCTGGGACGGGGACGATTACGTTGATAGACACCAACGGGACCAACCGGCGGGTGACGGTTCAAGGCATGATCATTCAGTTGTACGACCTGAGCGGCGTCAACACCAGCGCCCCGCCGGCGGTTTACGCCACCAATTCGCCCACTGGCGCAGGCACCAGTCTTTCGGTGACTTCCGCGGCCAGCACCCTGGCGGGCTCCTGGGCGGCGATGATTGGTTATGACGCCAATGGCGCGTACAGCCTGGGGATTTCCGCGAGCAGCGGCAGTTCCTACTACGTGGATCTGAACACGTATCAGCAGCAGGCGATGGGTTATGCGACCAACCTGGCGGTGGGCAGCACGACGTTCACGCTCACCGAGGGCAGTGGCGGCGGTCCCACCAATATTGACATGGCGGTGGCCATCTTCGCGGCGGCGGGGGCCGGGCCTACGAACACAGTCACGCCGCAATTTTCGAACTTGAACAACCAGACCCTCACCTATGGCACGGCCAACGTGCTCTTGACGGGCACGGTGGCCACCAGCTCCAACTCCCCGCCCAATGGCACGCCGGTCAGCGCGTCCGTGGACGGCGTTACCCAATCGGGGGGCGTCTATGACACCACGGGGGATTTCAGCATCAGTTACGACGCAGTGGGAATCCCCGCCAGCGGGACGCCTTATACCGTTACCTACACGTCCGCCGCCGAACCCGGTTTCAATGGCGCCACCAATACCAGCACCACGATGACGGTCAATCCGTTGCCGGTGGTCGTGGATGGTTACGTGACCTTTAGCCCGAGCAATACCACCACCGTGCCGGCGTCGGACCTTTTTGTGGCGAACCTGGTGGGCAACGACTATGTGACGCTCTCGGGCAGCGTGGCCATCGCCAGCACCAACTTGGGCGCGGAGGCGATCACCTCATTCAGCGGGCTGACCTTGGGCGGCACGGCCGCGGCCAATTACACGCTCACCGGCGCCACCGGCACGGTGGCGATCACGAGCCCCATCACCCAGACAAACTTTGGCATCACCGAAATCCGCACGGCTTCACCCACCGAGTTGGTGGCCTTCTATGTCTTCACCAACGTCACCGGCCCGGTTTACGGCATGGTCTATCCCACCAACCTGGTGACCACCAGCCAGCCGTCCAAGTGGACGCTCAACGGCACGCCGGTGAAGGCCATCAGCGGTGAGTTTGTGACCGAGGCGAATGCCGTGGAATACCACATTTACCTGCAAGTGCCAGAGTTGCTCAATGGCGCGTCCTATACCCTGGTGACGCCCTATTCCACCAACAGCTTTGTCTTCCAGGACTCCGATATTCTCTGTGAGTCCATCAAAGTCAATCAGGATGCCTACAGCGCCTTGTCCACGGAGCGTTTTGCCGATTTCGCGATCTGGCTGGGAACGGGCGGGTCGCAACCCATCAGCGGACCACTGCCCAACTACACCGTGATCAACGCATTTACGGGACAGCAGGTCGCTTCCGGCACACTGACCGCCTTCAACTCGGGCATAGTGGACACGTCCTCGGGCGATTACGTCTATCGCATAGACCTGTCGGGGGTACCGGCCGGCGGACCCTACCGGGTTGTGGTGAGCGGCTACGGCTGTTCGTATCCCTTTGGCGTGGGCGGAAATTTCTCCCAGCGCCTCGCCTATGTGGCGTTCCGCGCCTTGTATTACCAGCGCTGCGGCTGCCCGATTGTCCAACCCTATGCGTATGCCAATATCCGGCCAACCCCGTGCCACACCAACATCTACGACAACGAATCGCCGGATGATCCCAGCTCCAGTTCCATCAACGTTACCACGACGACTTATCCCCTGCTTGTCGTCGGCGGTTATCACGATGCCGGTGACGCGCAGAAGAACCCTTACGCGCTGGAGACGCCCATGGTTCTGATGACCACCTATGAGGCGTTCCCCGGAGCCTTCACCACCAACGAGTTTAACATCCCGGCCACCTTCGATGCCAACTACAACATCACCGGCGGCTACAACGGGATTCCCGACATCCTCAATGAGATCAATTGGGGCCTGAAGTTATATACTAACTTGCAATCCACCACCCAGGAACCGCTCGGGTCGGTGTGCTTTGGCACGGCGTCCGATAACGAACCGAATTGGGGCATCAACTTCGACCAGGACACTATGGTTTATTCCACCGAAACGAACAACGGCTGGTGCTGCAGCATGGCGGCCGGGGCCTTCATGAACTATGCCCGGCTCATCCAACCCTACAATCCCGCGCTGGCCATGATTTACTCCAACGATGCGGTCGCGGCCTACGCCGCCGCCGGTTCTTCAGCCACCTTCCAGCAACAACTTTGTTACAACATCCAGAAGTTCTTGATGGACGGGGACACGACTGCCAGCAACAACATCGAGGGCCTGTACACCCAGGCCAGTGGCATTACCACCACTTGGGACGACGAGGCCAGCGGGTTTGCCGTCAATAACGGGCAAATCTGGATGGCCAGCGATTTCATGTCCTATGTTCTGACAACCAACCGGGCGCGGGACCCGAAAGTGGTCACGTATTTCACGAACGCCATCATCACGGCGGCCAACAATCAAATCGGCTACCTTAGCGGCGATGCCTACCCGTTCGGCTGGCCCACGAATCAGAATCCCTATACACAGAATAACTTTGCTCACGGACCTTACGCGTCCCAGGGAGAATTTGCTTATCCGTGTCTGATGGCGTGGCTGTTGACGGGGCAACAGCAGTACATCAATGCGGTGAGCGTGCTCATGGACTACGACCATGGGCTGAATCCCCTCGGCAAGGACTACATGAGCGGCATGGGTTTCAACCGCACCCACAATCCGCACATGATCGAATCCGCTTATGCCGAATTCACCGCGGGCTTGGGCGGTCCCGAGCCCGGCATCACCGTCTATGGACCGGGTGAGAACAACAACGCCGTCCCCGAGCAAATCCCGCCTGCCCTGCCGCTGCCTCCCCAACGCGAGTGGGTGGATGACTTGGGGAACTATCAATGGAGCGAGTTTACGGATTACCAGAGCGAGGCGTGGCCGGCGGCGATTTACACGGTGCTGGCGCAGGGCGTCACGTGGCGGCCCGCGCAAGGGGAGCCGTTCCTTTACCACGGCGCCGCCATCACTCCCAATGGCAACGGTAGCTATTCGATCCAGTTCGGCGGCCTCCCCTACCAGACTTATTACCTGCAAGCGGCCACGTCCCTTAACGGACCTTGGACCACCGTTTCTGGGCCGGTGACGGCGGGGGTCACCGGAATGGTGCAATTCACCCATAACCCAAACTCGGCGCAGACGTTCTACCGTACCTCGGGACAAACACAACTTTATTGACCGAGCCCCCAGGCTGGAAAATGGGCACGGTTTGGGCGCGTGGCCCCAAGCGGCTGGGCGTTGGCGTTTCAATCTGTTCATGAAGCGAAAAAAAGTGCTTTTACCTGGTGTTAAGCGACCGTCGCTCTTTGGGTACGTTAAATCAGTTAAATGGTTAAATGAGTGAAAGGTGATCCCAAAACAAAGCGGGAAGCGGGAAAGCGGGAAAGCGGAAATGGGGGTTAAAGCGTTAAATGGTAATTGGTTAAATGAGGCGGGCAACGAACCGCGAAAGCGATCTTCCTTCGCCGAAGGCAAATGTTTGGACAGGATGAACAGGATTAACAGGATGAAACGTGACGGTTAAATCGTTAAATGGTAATTGGTTAAATGAGGCGGAAGCGAATTGAACCGCGAAATAGGCGAAATATGCGAAGGGGGTTTTTACAACGAGGTAACCAAACAAAGAGGGTCGCGAATGTGTTTTGACCGCGGACCTGCCGCGTCGAAGCGCAGCGAAGACGCGAGCGCAGGCGGGTGCTTTCCCAATTTCTGCTTTTGATTTGGCCGACCTCCGACCTCCGACCACAGTTTTGCGGCTTTTTAGCATGTCAGCATGGCCCTACCGACCCGCGTCAACTGAAAATCATGCGAAAAGTGAAAAGTCATGGCCTGACCCCATTTTCCGGCGTTTGAAAAATCCGGCAACTCCTATGACAAAACGAACCATTCTATGGCTGACCCTTTTTTAGAAGCAGACCATCACCGTGCTCATTTCTTGCCTCCAAGTAATTGACGACAAACGTGCAGGAGCAACCTCGGAGAGAATTCAGTGCGCAGCCGGTACAAGAGCAGATCGCGGAAGTTCTTGCTTTCCAGAGGCATAAAATATGTCAAAGATTCCGGCCCACCAATCCGCAAATCCGGTTGCAACCCGCCGGCGATGCGCTCTATCTGCACATTAAACCAACTGAGTTGTTCCATCATAACCAATTGGGTTTCCATCGTGGGGGCGACCTTCATTTCTCCGGATAAAATCTTGGCTGGCGTTTGAGGATCGACCAGCAGCGGGCGGCCCAGCCCCACTACGTCGAGCTCGCCATGCTCAAGGGCAAAAAGCATTCCTTCGACCGAGCGGAACCCACCGGTGACCATGACTGGCATGCGGGCAATTTTGCGTACCGCTCCTGCAAACTCGATGAAGTAAGCTTCGCGCTTCTTGGTGCTTTCCTTGATCTTGTCTTCGCCCTCGTCTTTCAGTGTCATTCCCACAACTTTGGGTTGCTCTAACGAACCCCCTGAAAGTTCAATCAAGTCCAAGGGCGTATTATTGATCATCGCCACCAATTCGAGACACTGGGCATGAGTAAACCCTCCCTTTTGAAAGTCGGAAGAGTTCAACTTGAGCGAAAGTGGAAAAGTCGGACCCACGACCTTTCGAATTCCACGGATCAACTCCATGAGGAACCGCGCCCGGTTCTCTAAATTTCCACCCCAAGCATCAGTGCGCCGATTAGTTAGCGGGCTCAAAAATTGTGATATTAGATACCCGTGGGCGCCGTGGAGTTGGATCCCGGTAAACCCCGCCTTTTGAACCTGGCCTGCCGCATACGTGAATTGATGGATTGCATGATGTATGTCGGCCTCGCTCATCGGACACGGTTTGGCAAAAGTCAGGCCGAGACCCGCGCATAACATCGACTTCCACGGCTGATGGGGCTTTGGGCGCCCAGTTCAAGGCGCTATGGACTTGACGCCCGGTATGGCTGAGTTGCGCCCAGAAATGGTTGCCGTTGCCTGTTCCCGCCTTGGCCAACCGCTTCAATGCGTCAAAACCACTCTCGTCGTCGATAACGACGTTGCGCGGGCGCTCAAGGTGCCAACGGTCCACCTGTATGTTACCAGAGAGCAACATTCCGGCACCCGATGCCGACCAGGTCCGGTACAGGGTGTCAAGTTGTGGGGTGGAATGATTGCGAAGGTCCGACAAACCTTCGCTCATGGCAGCCTTTGCCAAACGATTGGGGAGCGAGACGCCGCACGGTAATTTGATCGGGACAGATAGGGAATTGTTCATAGTCTTAATTCTTATTTTGTTGATGTTTGCTTGTGGCCAGACCACGATTTTGCCTGCCCTTGGGCCTCACCAGATCGTGGGCGGAATCTGTGTATCGCAAACGAGTCTCTGGAATGAAGTGCTTCCTGAGCGCCCGCTGCGGATGCAAGGGCCGGGTAATCAGTGTAACCCACCTCCGTCCCACCATAGAAGGTGGTTCGGTCGTAGTTGTTAAGCGGGGCATTCAGGGCGAACCGGCGAGGAAGATCCGGGTTGGCGATGAATTGACGGCCGTAAGCCACCAAGTCGGCCGCGCCGGAGGTGATCGCCTCGTTTCCGCTTTCACGGTTATGGCCGCCGGCTGAAATCAGCTTGGTTTCACCCGTAATCAACGAGCGAAAGCGGTTGGAGCCCAAGTCGTGTTCGGGAGTCACATCCACGTTTCCGGCCACACGCGGTTCGACCATGTGAATGTATGCCAGCTTGAACCGGCTCAGTTCCTGGACGAGGTAGGAAAATGTCGCCCAACGATCGGTGTGCTCGATGCCACCGAAGGTGTTGCTCGGCGAGATGCGCACGCCGACCCGTCGGCTTCCCCACACGTCGATGACCGCTTGGACCACCTCAAGGAAGAAGCGAGCCCGGTTCGGGAGGGAGCCGCCATATTCATCCGTGCGCTGGTTGGCATGGTCGCTAAGGAATTGTTCAAGAAGATAACCATTGGCGCCATGGATTTCGACGCCATCGAAGCCGGCCTCAAGGGCGTTTTTCGCCCCCTTGCGGAACTCCTCGACAATGCCCGGAATCTCCTCGAGGCGCAGGGCACGGGGCACGGGGTTTGGTTTCTCACCGTCCATGGTGAACGCCGTTCCTCCCGCGCTGATCGCCGACGGAGCGACTGGCGGGACGTTCCCTGGCTGAAGATCGTGATGCGACTGCCGGCCGACGTGCCACAGTTGCAAGAAGATGTGGCCCCCATTCTCATGCACGGCCTGGGTGACAAGTTTCCAGCCGTTGACCTGTTCCGGAGTGTGAATTCCCGGCGTGGCATAATACCCGTGTCCATAGGGCGAAACGGGCGTGGCTTCGGTGACAATCAAGCCGCCGCGGCTGGCACGTTGTTGATAATACTCGGCGTTCAGCGTCCAAGGCACGTTTCCGGGCATCTTTGCCCTCATTCGGGTGAGCGGTGCCATGACGATGCGATGTGAGAGTTCCAAATCACCAACGGTGACTGGCGTGAGTAGGAGTTGCGTTTTCATATGTATATTTATGGATTTGTTTTGTTATTGGTTTGGATTGATTTCGTGAAAGCGGGAGACTTGCTGGAGGACTTTCTTGGGCCCGGCACGGCGGACATAATCCAAGTCAACGAGAGACCGACGAATTCGCCGGTCGGTGTCAATGACGAAGGTCGCGGGGAACGGAAGCTCGCGGCACCCGCCGATTCCATTAGCCAGCGCGAGACACAGCCCGAGCTTTCCATGAAGGCCTATCAGTTTTTCCGGCAACTGGCAGGCGACCCCGTACCGCCGGGCGACACGGTTGCCCACGTCGCTCAGCAAAGGAAACTCCAGGCCGTTTGCTTCCCGGGTCAGCAGCGATCCATCCGGCAGTTGCGGGGAAACCGCGAGCAGCCGCATTCCCGCTGTTTGCAAGCCAGGCAGAATGAGTTGAAACCCGCGAAGATAGGTCGTGCAAAAAGGACACCAGCCGCCACGAAAGAAGACAAGGACAACCGGACCCAATTCCAGTTCGCCATAAAGGCGAACCTCCCTGCCGCCCGAGTCAGGGAGGATGAAATCGGGAGCCTCCTGCCCCGCGCGGCGCACCCGGTGCGACACGGTGTCATGCGTAACACTGGTGATAAACGTATCGAGCACCCTCAGCGCCTTCGCCGAAATCTGCATTTCTGAAAAAAGGTTCCGCGCCGCCACGAATTGGGTGGCACTGGAAGCCTTTAACGAGGCCTTTTTCTGGAACCGCTGTTTTTGCTTCGGTTCACTTTTCATGAGAGCATTATGCCCCGAATTGATTAATCGTTCTAATATCACTTTCTTTCTTGAGTAATAAGTTAAACCTATTACTCTTTTATTCCTATGGAACTGCGTTACCTGCGTTATTTCGCCATGGTTGCCGAACTGGGAAGTTTCACACGCGCGGCCGAAAGGTTGCATGTCGCCCAGCCTGCCATCAGCCAGCAGATCAAAACGCTGGAGGAGGAACTCGGGGTCAGGCTGCTTCTTCGCAATAAACGCAGCGTCAAGCTGACTGCTGCGGGACATACCTTCTTGCGCGATGCCACGGATATTCTTGCCCGTGCGGAGGCATCCCGCACAAACGCGCGGCGGGCGGCAAAAGGGGAAATCGGCACGTTGTCGGTCGGGTGTTTCAGTTCGGCCTCTTCTCTGTTCCTGCCCGAGCTGATCCAAATCTACCAAGAGCGATTTCCCGCCGTGCGAGTCCACCTGGCCGAACTGACTCCCGGCCAGCAATTGGACGCTTTTGCGCAGGGCAGCATCGACGTGGGATTCACCCGTCCTTTGCCGAGGACTCATGGAGATAACTTTGAGAAAATTCAGGTTTATCGTGACCGTATCATGGCAGTCCTCCCCAGCCGGCACACCCTCGCGGCTGAACGCGCACTTCGCTTGGAGAAGCTGGCGGAGGATGATTGGGTGCTCTTTAAACGTAGTGAGGGGGCGCAACTGGTGGAGGGACTCACCCAACTTTGCGTCAAGGCGGGATTTCTGCCTCGAATTGTGAGCGAGCCCACGATGATGCAGACTGTGCTGATGTTGGTGGCCGCCGGCGTTGGCGTCTCCCTGGTCCCGCATTGCGTTAGCTGTTTCCATCAGCCCGGGGTCTGCTTCATCCCGATCCGGCCATCCCCGCCTCCCCTCGACCTGCTCGCCGTCCGTCCAAAAGGCGAACTACTGCCCACGGTGGGAGCCTTTTTCGATTTGCTTCGACAACAGCTTCCACGGATTAAGGCCAAATACGAAGGCCAAACATTCACTCCCTAAACTTTCAAATTGGTACGCACCGGCTTGCGCTTGAGTGCCAGCATATCCTCCTGGCAAATGCAGAGGATTTTCCGCTGTGATGTAATCTTCCGGCCGTTCTGGAAACATCATTGTTTGGGGATGATTCAAGGATCCAAGCCCGTCGGATGACTCATGCTTGATTAAGACCATGCATCCATGTAGAGGTTTCATAAGATGGCCGGGTTTTCACACAGTCGCTCGCCGTGGGCCCTGCACGAGGGAGAAGCGCCAGCCGGACGCGCGGCAGCGCGTCCCTACCGGGCTCAGCGGGTCAATGCGCGATTTAATCGGGGAAATCTCTTCACCCTCCGTAGCATGGCTACTGCGGAGGACGGGCATTGCGCCCGTTTCCCAACTCCCGTGTCCCACTCACCAAACAGTGCTGTGGGCATAGGATCAAGAAACGCCGCCTCAAGGCGGACATTTAAAAGTCAGAGACAGGCGCGACCCGTCCTCCGTAGCAGACTACTGCGGAGGGTGGACGCCTGTCCTACTGTCAGCGCGACTGCCAATCAACGGCGAGTACTTCGTATTCGTCCAAGGTGGGCAGGTTGATGTGCGCGATCGTGCCACGCTGTTCGCAGGGCAACGGCTGGCCGGTCCAGAGGGAGCGCACACCGGTGGCGCGCCCGCCGGGCGGAAGCTGCACCTGAACGGTCAAATCCTGAATCGCCTGGTAATTCTCCGAGTGGTCGAGCGAATCGCGCTGGTAGTTGAGCAGATGAACCAGGTAACGCCCCGACTGTTGGTAGAGTGACACTCCCACGGTCCCGGATGCTTGAAGGCGCACCGGCAATTCGCCGTTGACCAGCCATTGGGTGGCGTTAAAGAACAGCCGTTCGGTGTCCGGACTCAGAGTGGCGCATTGCATGGCGTCGAGCCGGCCCGGCAGATACACCACACGCCCCCGGCCGAAGGAATGGGTGACGGCCGCCGGGGTGGGAATAGCCGGGGCAGACGCTTGGTCCGCCTGGGGCGGAGCGGCGACGGAGGCGGGGATGGAGTTGGTGGCAGGGGTGGCAGCGGAATCGGTGGCCTCCGCCTGGAACCACGCGGCGACGGACCCCGCTCCAGAATTGACCGCCACCAGCGGTTCAGGGTGCGGGATGTCCTTGACGCCCTCGGCCAGCGGATTTTCGGCGAAGTGGATGACGCGCGGTCCCGCGGGGAGCACGGCGCGATAATGGACGCCAAACAAGTCGGCGAGCGCAAAGTCGTCACGACGCCGGCCTTTTTCGTCGTAGAGCGAGGTTTCGTGGGTGGCGATCAAACCACCGCCGTGGTGGACAAAGCGCCGGACGGCCGCCGCTTGCGAGTCCGACATCAACGCGACATTGGCCAGACAGAGCACGCGGAAGCCCTCCAAGGAAGCTTCGAAGTGCGGACGGTGCACGGTGACGACGGGCAGGCCCGGGCGCATGAGCGCCGAATAAGCGCCGACATAGGGCGCCAGAAAACGGTCCTGGCGGTAGGTGACGCCCGGTGGAAGCGGCGCGGACGATTGAGTGGTGGTGGGATGGAAATCGCGGGCCAGCGCCAGGAACCTGGTCGGCGAGGTCGTTGCAAAATCCAGGTACTCCGCATTGCGGTTCATGAAGTCCATGACCTCCTTCATCCCCGGCGGTTGCCAGAAGTTGGGATAGGCGCCATTGGCGAGGACCTGGTACGACAGCCACCGGGCCGAGTGGGCCGTTCGGTGGCGCGAGTTGTAAATGTTGAACAGCGCCGGCACATGAAAGACGCTGGAGTAACCGGCCATCTCGCCCGTCTGCCAGGCGAGATGCACCCAAGGCCGGGGACTGAACACTTCGGTGAGCGTTGCGTCGTAACAGTCCGCGCAATTGGGCTTGGGATGCGAGTGGAACATCGTCAAGGCGTCGGGTTTGGCGGCTTTGACCGTTTGCCGGAAGAGGTGCGTCACCTCACCCAACGATTGATAAAGCATGTCGGTGAGGCGCCGCGCGTCCGGGTCGTTCTCGACGTCGCCCACCGGTTGCGGGTCCGAGTCCAGTTCCGCCCAGACCGTCCAGGTCGCCGGGATCTGCCTGAATTTTTCCACCGGCATGGGCCGGCCATACAGCTTCTGATATTTCCGGCGGCAGTACTCGCAGAAGCACAGGTGCGGAGACAGGCCGTCCACGTAAAGTGCGTCCGGTTGGTATTTGGTGAACATCTCGGTGAGGACGTCGGTGAGAAACTTGCGGTAAATCGGGTTGGTGATGCAGGTAAAGCGCGCGTCACGGACGTTGTAGGGGGCTTGCACGGGGATGTTACCATCGGCATCGCGCATGACGCAGCTCTCGAAGAGCGGGTCGCGTTGGTGGAGGGTGTTGGGATTCATGTAGGCCACCACCTTGACGCCCAGGCGCGCGCCTTCCTCCACCGCCTCGCTTAAAACGTCCACCTCTCCCAAGCCCGGCGTGTGCGGCGCCACGTTGCTCTGATAGAACGCCTCGCCGTAGAGGAAGCTGCCCAGTCTGAGGGATGCCCCGCCGTTGGCGGCGACCGTCTGGATCAATTCCCGGGTCTCCCCCGAGGCGGGAGCGCGGCGGGCATTCGGGTCGTGCGTATACCAGCGCGGCACGCGCATCCAATCGGGCAGTTGTTTCTTGCCTGGGGCGACCGCATGTTTCGTAAGGGGTGGCAGATGCAACGGCGTGGTGGCGACGACATTGGTGGCTGCGATTTGGGACCATGCCCAGCGCGGCAGGCCAAGAGCCGCGGCGGTCAAAAACGACGATTTCAAAAAGGTCCGCCGGGTGCTGGAAGAGTTAATGACGGTCATAGTTGCATTGCGTTGGCGGCGATTTTCCACCCGCGCCAAGCGAGTGCAAGCCTTTTCCCCAACTTTTTCTCATTTTAAAAATTAGGTTGCTCGGCCGGGGATTTGGAGCGATGTTGCAAAAAAGCGGTGAAGGGAGGTCGCCTCCGTGTTGTCACCCCGTGGCGGGTCACGGTGGAATCCCGGCTTCGCTGTCATAAAATATAAACCAAACATAAATTTATGAGCCCGGATAAAAAGGAGAATACCAATGGGAACGGCGCCAACCCGTCGCAAACAATCGAGGCCGTTTCGTTCGCCGAGCAGCGGGCCGGCGCCGAGGAACGCAGGAGGGCTTTTCCCTATCGTTTTCCGCGGGACGGACGGCAGTTGGGCGGCAAATACACGGTGCAGGAGAACGCGCGCCGTTTGCGGCGTTTCTTCTATTTCGAACGGCGATTGATGCAGGGGTTGGGAGCGTGGACGCTTTCGATTCCGGAATTCGAGGTGAAATTGGAAACAGGAAGGCACATTTTTTATCATGCCGACGCGGCGCGCTTCCTGCGGGAACGACTTCATGAACAGGAGATGCGGCTTAAGGACGTGGACAATTTTCGGGATGCTGGCATAGACCGGCTGATTGATGAGTTGTTGAGCGCCCACTCAACGGCCGAATTGCTGGTGGGAATCCATCAGGTGGTGGGGCGGGCCTTGGCGACGACGTACCGCCACCACATTGACGACACCGATCCGGTGACGGATGTTCCAACCATCCGGTGCCTGAAGCGAATGCTAACCGATTACGAGCCGATGTTGGAATGGGCGGACCAGGCAATTGCGGCATTTATCGCGGGAGGCGTGGATGAATCCGGGCTGGCCGTGTGGCGGTGGCATTTGCAGCGGCTGCTGGCTTCGATGGGCGGGATTACCGGCAGCGATGCACGCGCGGAGGCTCCGAAACCTCTGCGGATAGACACCAAGCCATTTGTCCGGGGCACGGTGCCGCTGCGGGATGTTCGCTTTGACACTTTCAAGAACACCGGGGATTATGATAAGGCCGAAGGGCAGGAGCGGCTCGCCAAAGATTCGTATGAGAATTTGAGGTTGCGCTTTATCCGGACGCAGCGGGATGAAATAGACGCCATCGAAGCCTTCGGCACTTTCATTTGGGACATTCGCTTCAAAGACTTCGAGTCGGAGTATAATCTGGCGCGTATCACGTGGGATGAAGCACGGCACACGGAGATTGGGCACCGAACGCTGTTGGCGGCCGGTTATGATCCGTTTGAGTTACGGAATCGTCTGACCGGCTCCACCTGCCGCGGGCCGATGGATCCGGCGTTTGCCATGGCTGAAATCAATCTTTTTGGCGAGGTGGGAGTGCTCAAGACCATTAACAGCCTGATTGACGTGGCGGCGGAACGGAATGATGAACTCCTGCGGCATGTGGCCGATTTTATCCGGTCCGACGAGAGAACGCACGTGCGCAAGGGCACGGGAATCCTCAAAGTAATGACGAACCTGGAAGCCAAGGACCTTGAACTGCGAACCCGGGAGTTATTCACAGAATGTTTGGTGAGCTTGGGCGCGGTCAAGTCGGATATGGATGTGTTCACGGTGACGCGAGAGGACATCGAGCATTTGGTGGGGGAATAGCGAGCGTCATGAGGCAAGATTGTTAAGGCGGCTGGCGAAGGCAAAGAGGGTTGCACGTTGCAGGTTGCAGGTTGCAGGTTTAGCCAGATGGGCACAGATTTTTCCACGCAAAGACGCCAAGGGCGGAGGGAATCCGGGTGGGAGATTCTTTGGTGGTTTTCTGTCGTCCCTCCGGGACTCATCTCGTTTTTGACCGCGTACCCACGGTTTCACCGTGGGCTATTCCCGTTCGCCCTGACGGGCTTTGGTTGGGCATCCGTCTTCGCCTCGCCTCGACGCGACCAGCGCTCCCCCAATTCAACTTTGGCAAGCGCTTGAATTGGCGGCGTGAAATTGTATGCTCAAGAGCGAGTGCCCCAAGGTGGTTTAGCTTCCGCCAAGCGGGGCCAATGACATTATGGAGCCTGAGCGGTTGAAGATTTTGTTGATTGGCAGCGACGGGCGGTTTGCACACGCCGTCGCCGACATGCTTCGTGCGGGCGACGCCGTGTGCGAAGTGGCGACGGCACCGGCCGTGGAGGCGGGCTTGGACCTGCTGGGCAGCCGGGCGTTTGACGCCGCGCTGCTGGAATTGGCGGCGGCGGATACGGCGGGCTTGTCCCAGATCACGGTGCTCACGACCAAATTTCCCCGGTTGCCGGTGGTGGTTTTTGGACCGGCGAATGATGAGACGCTGCCGGTTGAAGTGGTTCGCCAGGGCGCGCAGGATTATCTGGCGCAGGAACAAGTGGACGCCGCGGAACTGCGGCGGGTGATTCGTTGCGCGATCGAGCGCCAGCACGAACGGTTCGCGTTGACTGAGGAGAAGGAGAATTACTACGGAATCTTTGACCATCTGGTGGAGGGCATTTTCCGCACCACGCCGGACGGGCATTATTTGCTGGCCAACGTGGCGCTGGCGGGGATCTATGGCTACGACTCGCCGGTGGAGTTGATGGCGAGCATCAAGGACATCGCGAGCCGGCTCTACGTGGAGTCTGGCCGGCGCGAGGCGTTCATCCGGCTGATGCAGCAGCATGATACACTGACAAGCTTTGAATCGAAGATTTACCGCAAGGACGGGTCAATAATCTGGATTTCGGAAAACTGCCGGGCGGTGCGGGACGCGCAGGGCCGATTGCTCTACTACGAAGGGACGGTCCAGGACATTACCGAGCGCAAGCTGGCCGAGGACGAGGTGCGCCGCGCGACCGCCGAGTTGAGCCGCAGCCGGGAGGAGCTGCGTGCCAAGAACCAGTTGCTCGAGGGAAATCTCGAGATGGCGCGCGAGGTGCAGCAGGCATTGCTGCCGCAGCAATACCCGTCCTTTCCGCACGGCGTTTCGCCGGAGCAGAGCGCGTTTCAATTCGTGCACCGCTACCAGCCGGCCGAGGACGTGAGCGGCGATTTTTTCAGCGTATCCGCGCTGTCGGACGACGAGGCGGCGGTGTTGATCTGCGATGTGACGGGCCACGGCGTGCGCGCCGCGCTGGTGACGGCGATGATCCGGGCGCTGGCGGAGGAGCTGAACCTGCTGGCGAACGACGCGGGCCGGTTTTTGCGCAAGCTCAATTCGGACTTGTGCAATATTTTGCGGGCGACGGGTTCGCCGATGCTTACGACGGCAATTTATCTCGTGGCCAACTGGCGCACGGGGGTGGTACGGTTTGCCAACGCGGGCCATCCCAAGCCGCTGCTGGTGCGGCGGGCCGCGGGGCGCATTGAGCCGCTGACCAATGCCTCGGGCCGCGGCGAACCGGCGCTGGGCCTGTTCGAGGATGTGCCGTATCAAACCACCGAGTTCACGCTACAGCGGGGGGACCTGCTGATGTTGTTCACGGACGGGCTTTACGAAGTGCAGGGTCTGAACGAGGAATTGTATTCGCCGGAGCGATTGATACTGGACATGCGGAGCCTGTTATCCAAACCGACGGGTGAAATGTTTGACGTGCTGCTGGAAGGCATCCGCGGGTTTTCGGTGGACCACGAATTCGGGGACGACGTGTGCCTGGTGGGAATGGAATACGCGGGGGGAAAGCCGGGGTGAAAAAGGGGCAACAGACCGGGCTAACGAAAGGCGAAATTGCACGGCAGGCGCTGGCGTGGCGGCTGCAGCGTGGCGGAAAATTGAAAGTGATGCCCCGTTACTTCGGCGTGGCAAGCGGACCGGCCGATTTGAGCACGAACAAAAAGTATCGCCGCCTGTGGAATTAAGGGCTATTCCGCCAGAATTTTTATCACGCGGGATTTTTCGGCGCGTTTGCGCTTGGTCTCGTCGAGGATTTTTTTGCGGAGCCGCAGATTCTTGGGCGTGGCCTCGACGTATTCGTCCGACCCGATATATTCCAAGGCGCGCTCCAACGACAGTTCCATGGGCGGGCTGAGTTGGATGCCTTTGCCATCGCCCGTTGACCGCATGTTGGTGAGGCGTTTGGCCTTGCACGGGTTCACGGGGATGTCATTTTCGCGCGCGTTTTCACCCACGATCATGCCGGCGTAAATGGCGTCGCCCGGCTGGACCATCAGGCGGCCGCGTTCCTGGATCATGTTGAGCGCGTAAGCCATGGCCTGGCCGCTTTCCATGCTGACCAGCGAGCCGTTTTTGCGCGCGGCAATTTCGCCGCGGTCGGGGCCGTATTCATGGAACAGATGGCTCATCACGCCGAGGCCGCGGGTCTGGTTCACCAGATCCGTTTCAAAACCGATCAATCCGCGCATGGGAATCAAGGCCTCGATGGTCACCTGATCGGCGTGGTGGTTCATGTTGGTGATTTCGGCTTTGCGGCCGGAGAGGTTTTCCATGACGACCCCCATGAATTCCTGTGGGATTTCCAGATACAACTTTTCGATTGGCTCCAGCAAATTTCCGGTGGCGTCCCGTTTGTAGAGGACTTCGGGCCGGGAAACCAAAACTTCGTAGCCCTCGCGCCGCATCTGCTCCACCAGGATGGCGATCTGCATTTCGCCGCGGCCTTCGACCTCGAAAATTTTCGGATCGTCGGTTTGATTGATGCGCAAGGCGACGTTCGTGCGGATTTCCTTTTGCAGGCGCTCCCAGATGTGGCGGGCGGTGACGAGCTTGCCGTCGTCGCCGGCGAGCGGGCCGTCGTTGACGGCGAATTCCATCTGGATGGTGGGCGGATCAATCGGGATATAGGGCAGCGCGCCGCGCTCGGGCTTGTCGGCAATGGTCTCGCCGATGAACACCTCCTCAAATCCGGTGAGGCCCACGATGTCGCCCGCGTGCGCTTCCGGAATATCAATGCGCTTCAAGCCCTCAAAGTGGTAGATGGTCGTGATCTTTCCGCTGGTCACCTTGCCGTGGCCGTGCAGGCACACCGCGGGGTCGCCCGTCTTCACCTTGCCGGCCATGATTTTGCCGAGGGCGATGCGGCCCAGGTAATCGCTGTAATCCAGGTTGGCGACGAGCACCTGAAAACCATCGCCCGCCTTGGCGCGGGGCGGCGGGATGTGTTTCACGATGGCGTCGAACAGCGGTTCCATGTTTTTTTCGCGGGCCGGGCGCGGCGTGCGCGTGGCTTTCGGCGGACTGGCGGCGGATTTTTTTGAAGCGGCGGGCGCTGCGCCGGCGCTGCCCTTTTTTTGATGGACGGCTTCGCCGGAAGTTGACGAGGTATCCGGCGAGGCGCCGGATACGGCAGGCGAGGCGCCCGCGCTCCCGTCGTCGAGCGTGGTCACGGCGTAGCCTTCCTTGGCGGAGCAAAAGACAAACGGAAAATCCAGTTGGTCGTCGGTGGCGTTGAGCGACATGAACAGATCGAAGACTTCATCCAGCACTTTTTTGGGTTTGGCGTTTTCACGGTCAATTTTGTTGATGACCACGATGGGTTTGGCGCCGGCTTCCAGGGCCTTGCGCAGCACAAAACGCGTTTGCGCCTGCGGGCCGTCGGCGGCGTCCACCACCAACAGGACGCCGTCAATCATGTTCATGATACGCTCGACTTCGCCGCCGAAATCGGCGTGGCCGGGAGTGTCCACGATGTTGACGTGATATTCCTTGTATTTGAAGGCGGCGTTTTTGGCGCGGATGGTGATGCCCTTTTCGCGCTCGAGGTCCATGGAATCCATGATGCGTTCCTCGGTGGCCTTGGCCTCGTTGGCCCGGAACGTGCCCGACTGCTTGAGCAGGCAATCCACCAGCGTCGTCTTGCCGTGATCCACGTGCGCGATGATGGCGATGTTTCTAATGTGCTGCATAATTTCAACGGCCAAATGGGACAGCCGCGAACTTGACTTCGCGTGAAAGCGCAATCTAAGGACTGCGGGCTGGTCCCCTTGAATCCGGTTGCATAGGATGCCTATTTGGGGGAAAAGGTCAAGCGGGGAACGTGAAGCGTGAAACGTGAAACGGGGAGCGCGCCCGCCTCGGGCGCAGTTTTCCGCGCCCCCGCGGAAAACATCGGACGCACGGAAAAGTTCCACGGTTCCGAGACCACTCGTGCGCCAAACGGCTGGATACGAGGGCGTATCCAGCAAAGCCCGAGGCGGGCGTGCTCCCCAACTTCCTTTTTCGGAATTAAAAAAATCTTTGTCCAATTTCGGCTTTCGCGGACATCATGGTATGGATGCCCGAATTGGATGACCAACAACTGCTCCAGGAATTTGCCGGGAGCAATTCCGAAGCGGCCTTTGCCACGCTGGTGGCGCGGTACGTAAACCTCGTGTATTCCACGGCCTTGCGGTTCAGCGGCAATCCGCATCGCGCCGAGGAAATCACGCAGGCGGTTTTCATCATCCTGGCGCGCAAGGCCGGCGGCTGGCGGCGCGGCGCCATCTTGTCGGGCTGGCTGTATCAAACGGCACGGCTGACGGCGGCTAACGTGGTGAAGGGCGAGGTCCGCCGGCAGCGCCGCGAACAGGAGGCGGGCGTGCAATCCATGTTGAATGAACCGGAGGAGGCGGCGTGGGAGCAAATCGCGCCGTTGCTGGACGACGCGATGGGCCGGCTGGGCGAAACCGACCGCAACGCGGTGGTGCTGCGGTTTTTTGAAAACAAGACGGCCCGGGAAGTCGCCGCTGCGCTGAAGCTGACCGAAGGGGCCGCGCACAAGCGCGTGAACCGCGCGCTGGAAAAGCTGCGAAAGTTTTTCGCCAGCCGCGGCATCACGTCCACCACGGGCATCCTGGCCGGGGCGATTTCGGCCAATTCCATTCAAGCCGCGCCGATGGTGCTGGCCAAAGGGGTGACTGTCGTGGCTCTGGCCAAAGGCGCGGCGGCTTCGGCATCAACACTGACCCTCGTGAAAGGAGCGTTGAAGGTTATGGCCTGGACAAAAGCGAAAATGATCGTTGCCGTAGCTCTTGCGATAATTGTTGTGGGGAGCACAGCAACTGTATTGAATGAAAATGGGCCTCGTCAGCAAAATCTGTGGGTAGATTCTTCCGGCTCCGGGAGCCGTCCTAACGTGTGATACAGGGCAATTTCCATCGCGTCATAGGTGCGGAAGCCGTAGGATCGTCTGGTCACCACT
>JBEKMW010000075.1:0-23579 GCA_049523455.1 Verrucomicrobiota bacterium
CGGGCTCGCGCAAATCCGAAAGCTGCTGCCACGCGGTGACAAAGGTTTCCTGTGACAAATCTTCGCTTTGGGTCAAACTGCCGGTGGCACAGTAGGCCAGGGAAGAAATCAGGGTCTGATACCGCACGACAATCTGGCCGAAGGCATTCCGGTTGCCGGCCAGACTCTGCGCCACAAGCTCTGAATCGCTATATTCCACTTCGGGCATTGTTCTGGTTGTAATCATATCACCGTGTAAGTGCCCAAAAAGGCCAATGCTGTGACAAGGATATTGAACCTCACCCCGGTCGTCCAGCCGACGGGCAGGACCCAAAACCACGCGTAAGCCAGAAATCGTTGCCAACCGCCGGCTCGCAGGACAAATGGCAACGCGAATTCAGCCTGATTTTTCCGAGTGAAACTGCTCCGCTCCTTAAGAACACATCCGCGACCGCCTCCTCACGCATTTTATACAATGATCCCCTCTCCGCCTCTGGGGCGGTGTTGCGCGGGGCGCTTTAGCCCAAGGCCTAACTACTGGAAAAGGGAGTCGTCCGACTAGCCTGGGTCGGCAAATCAAACACTTCCCAAACCTTCAGGACGCGAGCGATGGCTTCTTGGCTGGCACAGAATCTCAAACGTAATACACAAGCGTTGCGGTTGAGCCGTCCCGACAAGTGGATGATCAGCAGGCGCAGCCTTTTCCAGCGCGCCAGCCGCTCTTCCCCTTCCAAGCACAGCCCTTTGATCGCGCTGCCAATGTTATAAAGCATCAGCGTCAGCTTGAACCAGGCCGCATTGGCCCCAAAGCGCTGGCTGGGCACGTGCCCGCCCCCCAGCCCGTTCTTAATCTCATCATGCACATGCTCCACCGTCCCCGCTTTTTCCCGGTGCCAGTTGAGCAGGCGATCTCCAGCCCAATCCAGATTCGTCACCACGGCATGATGATGCCGGTCACTCCCATCCGCAAACAGCGCCCCTTGCGGCTTGAGCAAGCGCAACCCGACATGGCGTAGGGGTTGGCTCTGTTTCTTTTCGCCTCGCTCCCCAAGCACAAAATCCAGTTCCGCCCATTGCCGCTGCGTGCCATCGAGCTCCTGCGCAAAGCTTCGCCATTGCTTTTCCGGCACGCGCAACAGCGCTTGGTGCAAATCCTGGCTCATCCGGGCACTGACACAAAATCCAATCGCTCCCCCCGGCTCCTGCGCTCGTTCTGACGCCCGCAACCACTGCAGCAAGGCTTGCTCATGGCAGGCCGAATCCCCTCGAAAGTAACGTCGCTTGAGCGAGTGGGGCAGCGCCGCAAAGGCCATTTGGGCACATCGCAGCGGCTCCTGGTTGGCCGGCACATTACCATCGCGCCACTCGTCGGCCAGCACCAAGTCGGCTTCGGCCCAAATGCCCAATACGCAATGCATCCCTCAAAGTGGCCTAGTTTGAAGTGCCCATCCCTGGCCGGTTTTCACTGCCCGCTGACACTGAATGAATTGGGGTCTTGCTTAAACTTCGAAACGAATTCTGCATGAGTCCCGCTCGGCGGTGGCGTTTCATCGTTCTCTGATTTCATTCTGATGATGTTTTCAGTGTTGAGTCACCAACAATTTAACTCCGGCCAGCGGTGCTGCAAAGCTTCACTAGTTTGTTCGGTGAATATCGTATTTCCAGCTATTAAAAATCGCGCATATAGACATGCGCTGAGACTTTCAGCCAGTCACCTTGCCAGGTTTTTGATTCCAGCTTGCCGAAGAGCAGTTTGCCGGCATCCATCAACCACGCCAGCGCCTCGTTTTTGGCTCGCGGAACATAGCCGACATGATGACCGGACTCGGTGAAAATCATGATGGCGAGCGGATCATGCGGGTTGGCCGGCTCGCGTTTGAGAGGCAACATCACGCCGGGCAGCAATTGCGGTTCAGCGGCTTTCACGTCGCGGTGGCTCGTGCCGGCGATGTGGCACTCGATGAGCATGATTTCGCGGGCGAACGGCTGCAAGGCGCCATCCTTCCCAAAGGAGCCGTGCATCAACGCCAGAATGGCGGGATCAATTTTGACCAAAGGTTGTTCCATACCCGGTATCTGACGAAAGTTTTTCCCAATGGGTTTTCAAAGCATCGCCCTGCTGAACCAAGGTGGCTGCCTGCGCGTCTATTTCCTGTCGCCGCGTAGTGAGCCATGCTTCATCTTCCAATTTCCGGCGCAACGTGAATGGCGGCTGGCTCTCGACTTGTTCGACTCTTTTCAATGCGGTGGCGATTTGTTCTTCGAGGATTTTCTGATCCCGGCGCAAACTGTCCAGAGACTTCGAGGGCGGGACGGAGGCGGATTTTTCCGCGAGCAAGGCCAGCGCCCGCAGTTCCGGCAGGTCACCCGCCTCGTAGGCCGACTGCGCCCGTGACCAAAGCCGCCGCTGATCTTCGGTCACGTTTGGATTCACGTCGGGGTGAAACCGCTTCACCAGCGCGTAATACAATTTCTTCAACTCACGGTCATCCGCCGGCGACAACAGATGCTTCAACCGTTCTTCGGCAGACTGGATGCGCTGGGCGGCTTCCTCCAGCTTCGTAACCCAGGCCAGAAATTCCTGTTCCAAGGCACATTCGATGGCGATGAGGTCGGGCCGCTCGCCACGGCTGAGGCTGGCCTGCGCCATTTCGATCTGCCGGCGCAGACGTGCCACCTGGAATTGGGCTTGCAACAACCGCAATTCCCACAGGCCGATTTTAGTCTGATACAGCGACATTAAATTTGGTTTGACGGTATGGATGAGATCTTCCAGTTCCGTCAACAGGCTGGCATATTCCTCGCGCAACAGGTCATTTTCATCGGTGAGCCGCTGAATTTCAGGATGGACAATCGGATGTTCGCTCATGCTAAATTTCCGCGTTGATATTACGCCAATGATACTGCGCCGGACGCGACTCGCCACGCAAGAACGCTTCAAAAATTCTCACCGTGTCAGCATAGGTCAAGAAATCCAGGTCAAGCGCGGCCGGGATGCCCGTGGGTGTGTAGGGCATTTTCAAAACCGCGGAGCGTTTTTTATCCTGCGCTTTCCAATGGTCAAATTTTTCGAAATCAGCGCGATCATAATTTTCCCGCCACTCAACGACAAAACGACGACCTTTCGCCAGGCACTGGACAAAATGAGTTCGCCGGTCGGTCAAAATTGAATATGGATTGGGAGATTTTGGGTCGGTGCGCTTAATGAGCACCGGTAATTCATCGGCAGTGATGTCGTAACGCATATCCCCCGGCCACTGTCCGCTTTGAAATTCATTCAGCTTGGGCGGAAACCAGTTGCCCATCATGCCAAAGCCTTCATCGAAACAGGTCACACCGAAACGCAGAAGCTGCCGCGAAAGTTGCTCGTGCATGGTTCTGGCCACGGATGGGCGCGGACAGTTCAAAAGAATGAATCTGGCCGCGTGCTTTTGGTTGGCGGGTTCCGCCAGCCATTCCCATTCGTCCCGCTCGGCCGGCGGACTACCGCCGGCCATTGCCTCAATCGCCGCCAACACCGGTCGGGCGTCAAAAGTCTGCAGTGCCGGATGCAGTTCACCGCGCAACAAGGCCGCGTGAACCTCCAGCGGCTTGCCGGGCAAATCGTTGTCCGCCCATTTCCAAAAATAGCAAGTGGCGTTCATGGCAATTGGTTTTTCCCCAGTTTGCGCCAGTTATATTGAGCCGGACGTGTTTCGCCGCGCGTGAAAGTCTGGAAAATTTTCAACGTGTCGGCGTAGGTGAGAAAATCCGGATCTATTTCGGTCGGCATGGCTTTGGTATCGTCCTGACCCGCAAACGCGGCCAGTCGTTTCGCGTCGCGGGCACGCCATTGCGTAAAATTGCCGGGCGAACTTATCTCATGGACTTCGCGCCATTCCACGCGATAACGCCGTCCCTCGGCAATTGCCACGACCGCACAATGTCTCCGGTTCCATAATTCTCCCCAAGGATTGCGCCCGCCAGGCCGGATGCGCCTGAGCAGAACCGGCAATTCGTCTGCCGTGATATCATAGACCGATTCGTGGGGAAACTGACCGAGGATGAAACCATTTAATTTGGGCGGCAGGCACGGAATCAGATGCCCGCCGGGTTCGTCATAGCCGCTCAAGTCCAATGGTAAAAATTGAGCGGCAAAGCATCGCACTGTGGCTTCCGAGGCGTTGACTGCCGGACAGGTCACAAACACAAATCGCGCATTTTCCGGCGAACGTCTCGGATGTTCCTGCCAATCCCATTCTTCGTCACATTCGCGTCGCATCTCCGCGAATTCAGTCAGTCGGCTTAACAAAGGTCGTGCGTTAAATGTTTGCAACGCCGGGTGCAATTCACCGCGCAGCAACGCGGCGTGAACCTCCGCCGGCTTTCCGGGCAGATCATTATCCGCCCATTTCCAAAAATAATAGCTGGCAATCACGGCTCGTCTGTATTGGTGTTCCGCTGGGAACATTTTCACGCTGAATTCATTTTTGGCACACGTTCGCGTGCTCTTGATTCCAGGCTGCTGCAATGGCCAGCGTTTTATTTCCAAGATGCGGCCTGGTCGAATGGCATAATAAATGTAAAATGGCGGGCATGAGTCAGGGGCGCAGACGTGAAGTTTCTTCGCGTGCGTTTCGGAGAGTGTCACTCATCTTTTCCGCGCCTTCCGCTTCCAGGCGCTCGAACTGCGGGTGATGAAAAATCGGCGATTCCACCCGTGCGCCGTGGTCCGTATTTTCGTCTCCGTCCTTTAACGCTCCGGCCAATGCCGCTACCGCGCCGTTCATCTGTTCCAGATTTTTTCGCAGCACGGCCAGTGAGCGGCCCGGCCAGTAATCGGCTTCATCATTGATCTCGACAGCCAGCCCGAGCCCACGCATCCCGTGCAACAAATCCACCACCGCGGTGTGGCAGCGGCGGAAATGTTCCCAGCCATGCAGGCTCGCGTATTGCGTTTTGGAAAAACCGCTCAAACGCCAGCCCGGCAAATGCGTGCGGCAACGGCGGGTGGCTAGCAAAACCGTTTTAGGATAACGGCACAGTCCCAGCCAAAGCGGCTCGCAATCCTTGCCCACCACGACTGGAAAAATGTACCCGGCTTCCGCTGGCACCACGACGCCTTCATAACAGCCCCTTTCTCCAGGGACCGGAATGGATTGGTATTCGATGGCCCAACGCAACGCCGCGGCGTCATCGCCAATAGGCAACACGTCGTCCACGCGCCCCCGCCGCTTAAAACCCTGCGCCCGCCGCCGCATGGCCTGAACCAGTTCCCGCGCCCGCACGGCGTCCGTATCCGCCGAGGCGGCCAATTTGAAATGCACAGAAAGTCCCATCTTTTTCCTTAAACCATAAACCCGGCGGATGGACAAAGGTAGTCCAATCTGAAACCAAACCAGCGGCGGTCATGCCAGCAGATTCTGAGACAATCTTTTCCGAGCGCGGCATGGCCGGATATTATCAAAGGAGATTTTGCCGGGCAAGGATTTGGGTATCGCCAGTAACATCACGTCCATTATTCCACCGCGCGCGTCTCCGGGGGAAGGCAAAACAACTCGGCTTATTCAGCATGATGGCGGGCAATTCCCCCTCTCCTGGGGGAGTGGGCCGGGGTGAGGGCGAGCGTCTTGTCGGGAACCCTCCGCAGTACTCGGCTACGGAGGACGGGTCGCGCCTGTCTCCGACTTTTAAATTCCGCCTTGGGCTGGCCTTTTTGATTCTACGCCAAGAGCATTATTTGGTGGGTGGGACACAAGCGCCGGAAGCCAACTGTCAAACCCTTCTCGTCACCCGCTACCTCACGTGGCTCTTGCGGGTGTGCCCCGGCGGATTGCAGCGGAAGGCTTTTGAAATGGATAAAGCTGTGGCGCCCCCGCTGGCGGTGCCGGCCCGCGTCAACCGCCAATCACGCGAAAAGTGAAATGTTATGCGTTGACGCCTTTTTTGCCTGTGCAACATTATTGGCTCTTAAGAAGATTCAATTCTGCTGCGGCACTTTCGTAGCTGGAATAGCCGACAAGGATGGCGTTAACCGCCTTCTGCAGATAATTTGCCGCGCCGGTTTTGTCTCCGGCCAGAAGATGTTTCATTCCTATGAAATAATTGGCATCACAAAGGTGTTCCAATTGAGTTCGTGTGTTCGTAACCGGGATTTTTGAAGCTTGCAAAACATCGTCCTCGACCGTCGTGCCGGTCAGAAAGCCTTCGACAGGAACAGGCCACCTGCTTAAATATGCCCGGGGCAGAGATTTCACGTGCCCGACAAGCTCCCTGGTCGCTTCATTCTGTTCATTCAGCCGCACACGTATCAACCAAATACGAATCTGGCAGAATTCCGCCGATGGATCGAGTTTGACGGCCTGGCGAAAATCTTCCAATGCAGCTTCAAATTGTTGTAAATCATTCCGCATGCAGCCTCGAAATGCGTAAGCCCACACTTGGCCTGGAGCGCTTTTAATTGATTGGTCAATGTCTTGCAACGCTCCGTCATAATCCTTTAGGCGACGCTTGACCCACGCGCGATTATTATACGCTGCATGAAATCTTGGCGCCAGCTCTATGGCTTTATTGAAATCGGCCATGGCGCTCTTATAGTCCGGGTTAAAATCCATTTCCACAATGCCACGAACGTTATAAGCACTGGCATATTTCGGATTTAGTCTAATGGCCACCGAAGAATCGGCGTAAGCATCATCTTCATATCCAAGCCTATGCTCGGCGAGAGCGCGCTCGCTATAGGCTGGCACGAATGTCGGGTCTAATTCGATGGCTTTGCATATATCAGATAGCGCGCCTTGGTAATTCTTAAATGCCATTTTGGCAGCAGCCCGCCGCAGGTACGCTCTCGGATATTTAAGATCAGATTGATCGGACATCGCAGAGGCGGCATTTGTATCTGCTTCGGCTTTTAATTGAAACGTGCTATCGCCAGATGTCAAAAGTACATCGTCATCAATTTCAGTTCCATCCGATTGCGGAACAACGCCAATGGCCATTGCAACAATCCAGATGACACAAAATCTCGAACATTTCGATTTCATTTTGAATCAAGATTCCGCGTCGCGGCATTTTTCAGCCAGCGCGGCAATTATTCATCTCTAAACCAATTCGTCAGCCTGTTTGTCGCGTTGTGCCTTCCGTTTTGCGGCTTTACTCGCTTTGGCTTCTTCCGCTGCGCGTTCAAAGTTCAAGGCCAGCAATTTATCCAAAATGGCTTCACCCGTCAAATCTGCTGGCCAGCCATAAGCGGCGGCAACAGCGGCATCCAGTTTCTTGTGCGCCAAATCGAGCCAGGCGGGGCGTTCGTTGTAAAGATTCGTGAGCGTGCGCTTTTTGAGGTTGGCAGCGCAATCAGCGTCACGCGCTTCAAGGCGCGGATAATGCACCGTGCCGATGCCGGTTTCGGGGTCAACCGTTTGGGGGTCGAGGTAGCGTTGCCACGGGCCGTCGGTGCTGCCTGGGAACTCCAAAATCTTTTCCACCGTCCATTCCGGCGGATTGAGCCAGCGTTCGCGCAACTCGTTCAACTCTTTGGCGGCGGCGGCGATGGCGGCGTGATGTTCCGCTGGAGTGCGCAGCGGCGGTTCTTCGCGCAAGACGATGTGCGCGTAATGCTTGGCGGCGTCGAGTTCGGCTTCGAGATTATCAAGCGGCTCAGCCAGATCGTCACAGAATGGGAAGGGAAATGTTTCAAAACAAGTCGTTGGCGTGTAGCGCGGGCGCGTTTCCAAAAACGTGCCTTGTTTTAATGACCAGATTTCGTGAAAGCGTGAATGTAATATTCCAAAAACGTAATCGCTGGAAACAGGAAAAGCGATTAACTGTTGGTCTGGCAATGTGAATGGCTTCAACCAAACAAACAACCGATATTTCGACAGCGTCGGCGTACCGACAAATCTCTCGCATCCGTTCAACAAATCACGCAATTCAGGTCTCGGCTCGGCATGAATCCACCACCGCCGCCGGTAAGCGTCTCGCTTGTTCTTGTCCCGTTCTGGTTTAACCAGAATTTTAATTCGCTCAAATGGTTTTTCGTAAAGCGCCGCTTCGTTCTCCGTGACCGTCGGCGGAAAATCAATAATCCACATTCCTTGCGGCTCGCGCATTATGTCCAAACCGTTTGCCCACGGGCGCAAAACATCGCTGTTGGGTTTGCCGTGCGGATTTACGCAATGCAACATCGCCAGCGCTTCCGATTCAACAATGTCGAACGAACCCTTTTTTGAACTGCCCATGTAAGATTTGGCAGCGTTTACATGAAGCTCAATTGCTTTAGTTATGTCAGTCGCAAACGAAAGATTTGCATTGATAGTTTTGACAGAATTGCCGTCCAACATTTTTTGTTTCTCCGCTCCGTCGTCAAAGCCAACCATGCTGACGTGAACATTTGCGCCAGCCAAAACCCAATCACGGGAACTTTCTGCGAAAAATATGTCGCCGGTGTTTTTGATGCTTTCCAAGACTTCACGGTTTGCGCCGCCGCGAATCCCTTGCGTTGCTAGTAAGCCTGCGCGTTTGCATTTCCCGTTTTCAATTTGCTGGCGCGCTTTTTCAAACCAGTAGCAGCACAAGTCCGCGAATCCCGGCAGGCGGCCTTCGTAAATTTTCCAAAGTTCCTTTTGGTAGTGGCGTCCGAGTTCTTCCCAAAGTTTGCTGCCCCCAAGAAACGGAGGATTGCTGACAATGATATCGGCTTCCGGCCATTCGCGTTCGGTGTAAAATTTCAGCGCGTCGTCGCCCGCGTGTTCGCCCACCTGCGCTTCTTTCAACGTCCTGGCCTTGCTGCGGAAATGCGGCATCAGCAAGGCATCCTCGTTTTGGAAACCGTCGAGATTTTGCAAAACCGGCGTGCGGTCGTTGTCAAAGCCGTTGTCGCGCCGCCATTGCAGATAACCGATTTGCACGGAGACTTGCGCCAACTCGAAAGCGTAGGGATTGATTTCAATGGCCCGAAGTTGTTGCACGGTCACTTGCGGTTTGAGCGCAAAGCCAAGTTGCGTGGCGTAGGCGATGACTTCTTTTTCCAGGCCAAGAAGCAATTGCAGCGAGACGTAAAGAAAGTTGCCGCTGCCGCACGCGGGATCGAGCACACTGATTGACGAAAGCTGTTTCTGGAATTTCACCAGCCTTTCGCGCTGCGCGGGCGTGCCTGTGCCTTTCCGGTAGGCAGCGGCCAGTTCGCCTTTGAGCGCCGCCCATTCGCGCCGGAGCGGAGCCATGAGCACGGGTTCAACCAGCGTGCGGATGTCCGCTTCACTGGTGTAGTGCGCGCCAAGCTGCGAGCGTTGGCGTTCGTCCAGCGCGCGTTCAAACAGCGTGCCCATGATGCTTGGCTCGATGAATTGCCAGTCGGCTTCGCCCGCCGTGGCCAGCGCGCGCAATTCATCTTCCGTGAGTTCAAACACGGTGGATTCTTCAAACAAGTGGCCGTTGAAATAGCGGATCTTGTCTTTGCCAAACGTGCCGCCCCTGGCCATCACCGCGAAAAGTGTTTCCAGCGTTTCGGCAAACAGTTTCGGGTCGTCAATGCCGGTCTTGGCAATTTCCGAAAAGAGCTTCTTCGGCAAAAGCCCGGTGTCCTCGGCAAAGAAGCAAAAGACGACGCGATTTAAAAAGCGGGCAATGCGGAGATTCTTCTTCTGCGCAAAATTCATTTCCTTGCGCGTCCTGGCATCGGCTAATTCCCCGGCTTCGCGGCTTTGAAGGGATTTGGCGATTTCGGCGATTTGCGCCGCAAGGTTTTTGGTGACTTGTGCAGTCGTGCGTTGCGGTTTGAGATATTCAGGATCGGAAAAAAGAGCGCGGAGAATACGGAGATTTTCCGGGCGGTCAATGTGGTCGTTGGTGAATTCGTGGGTATCTTGAACCGTGCCGGTGAAATTGGTTTTGATGATGTAGCGGTCGAAATCGCAGACCACGAGCAACGGCGGATTTTCCAACGCCTCGCGGTAACGGAGCAATTGCTTGTAAGCCTCGTCGAGATTTTTCTTTTTGCCTTTGTATTCCCAGCCGAAACAGCCTTTTTTCCAAACATCGGCAAAGCCGCGCTCGCCCGGCTCGCCGGCGTCAGGTGTTTCAAGGTCAACCAGTTCCGCGTCTTTGATAACCCGCTTTTGGAAACAGAAAAAATCCGCGCCGGACGGGTCGGCTTGGACGGGCGTCGGCTGGTTCAGCAGGCGGCACAGGTCATTGAAATGCTCCTGATAGGCGGAAGTTTCCTTGCCCCGATAGCGCGTCCATTTCCGTTTGAATTCGGCGGCGGTCATGCCAGCAGATTGTGAGACGGTCTGTTCCGAGCGCGGCATGGCTGGACATTATCAAAGGAGATGCTGCCGGGCAAGGATTTGGGTAGCTGATGAACGCACCCATCAAACGCGTCTTGCCAACAATTCTTGGCGACGTGGATGTCATGCTTGCGCACCTTGCTGCCGCTCCAGGTGGTCAATCCCATGTTCGGCCTGGCCGCATTTGCCCACACCGCAATCACCTCTGCTGCCGTGTGACCGTGGATTGCCCAGTGCAGTTTGTTTTGGGCCATGGCGAAAAAGTCCTGCGTGATTTCCGCATGCTCGTCGTGATCCGTGCTGGTCGCGTAGATGTCCTTGATCTTCTGGTAAAAATTCTTTTCCGACGCCCGGATTTCCCGGATGCGGGCCAGCAACTCGTCAAAATAAGCGCCGCCCTGTTTCAACCGTTCATCGTCCAGCGTGAACCCCTTCACGATGAATTCCCGCAACCGCTGCGTCGCCCAGATGCGGAATTGCGTGCCGCGCAGCGATTTTACCCGGTAGCCAACGGAGATGATCACGTCGAGATTGTAGTGAACCGTTTGGTAGGTTTTCCCGTCGTCGGCAGTTCGTGCATAATTTGCACATACTGCCTCCTCCGCCAGTTCTCCCTCCTCGAAAATGTTGCGGATGTGCTTGGTGATGACGGAGCGTTCCCGCTGAAACAACTCCGCCATCTGGTTCTGGGTGAGCCAGACCGATTCGTTTTCCAGCTTTACCTCCAGCCGGGTGCGGCCATCCTCTGTCTGATAGAGGACAATCTCGGATTCACTTTTTGGTTCCTTGGCCATGTTTCTTTGCGTTCTCTCCGGTTAAATCAATTCCTGCTGGCCCGGCTTGGGTGGCGCTTGGGGCAGGTTATCCACCTGCAACGCAATAATCGTCATGTCCCCACTCGCAGCGCGAGAGCACCGCCTTGGGAATCTTCTTCACTGTCAGATTCGGATATCCAATCAGATTCGAAAACATCGTATGCCGATACCTGGTTTAGGCAATAGTAAAACGGCAGGAGGTCGGAGATCGGAGGTCGGAGGTCGGCCAAATTCCCGCCTCATTTAACCAATCACCATTTAACGATTTAACCGTCACGTATTTCGCGGTCCCAAACCTCAATCGGCATTTCTGCCATGAAGACGTTTTTGACAGGATTAACAGGATGGACAGGATGGAAGTTCCCCAATCCTGTAAATCCCGTAAATCCTGTCTGAACATTTCCGCTTTCCGCTTTCCCGCTTTCCGCATTTCCGAAAAATCGTACCGAAAGAGCGACCGTCGCCTATTCCGAACGGCTGATGTGTGATTTACTCGCCGCAGATGACCGCGACCAGTCACCAAAACCAATGCCAGCGCACGGGCACCAACGTCGAAGCAACGGCGAAGGCGCCGGGGCAAAAATCGTGAAGATTTAACCGCAGATTAACGCAGATGAACACAGATACCGCTGGAAGAACCCGCCACTGGCGAGTCGGAACCGGATCCGGTAACGCCGAGTAACACCAGGTAACACCACTTTTTTCGCTCCATGACCACAAAGCATTTCTACCATCTGCCTTCTGCCTTTGTTCCGGCCCCCCTTGGAACACCGGTGCCTCTGGTTCGGAGTTCCGCCTTCAGGCGGCCTCAGCTAAACACGTCTGCGGGTTTAAAAGTCATATCAACGCATCAAGATACGTTGATTTTTAATTTGCGTTGGGCTGGGACTTCCTCTATTTTAACGAAAATTGATGACGGACCGCAGCGAACATCTGGCCAGCCTGTTGCACAAGCGCATCGTCATTATGGACGGCGCAATGGGCACGATGATCCAGCAACGCAAGCTGGATGAGACAGCGTTTCGCGGCGCGCGGTTCGCGGACTGGCGCGGCAAGGACCTCAAAGGCTGCAACGATTTGCTCAATATCACGCAGCCCCAAGTGATCGAAGACATCCACCGGGAATATCTCGAAGCGGGCGCGGACATCATCGAGACCAACACGTTCAATTCGCAGGCCATTTCGCTGGGGGATTACGGGCTGGAATCGCTGGCGTATGAATTGTCGAAAGCGGGCGCCGCCTGCGCCCGGCGCGCGGCCGACCAGGTGATGGCGGCTCAACCCGGACGCGTTGCGTTTGTGGCGGGGGCCATCGGGCCGACGACCAAGACGTCCTCCATCGCGACGGATGTGAACAATCCCGCCGCGCGCGGCGCGACGTTTGATGAACTGGTCGCGGCGTACAGCGAACAGGTCCGCGGCTTGTTGGATGGCGGAGCGGATTTGTTGCTGGTGGAGACGATTTTCGACACGCTGAACGCGAAGGCGGCGTTCTTTGCCATCCAAAAAATCCTGGACGAGCGTGGATTGGCGCCGTTCCCCTGCCCTGCCCACGCGCAAGATAAAGGGGACAGGCGGGACGCCTGTCCTACGGAGATTCCGCTCCTGGCATCCGTGACCTTCATCCAGGCGAACAGCAATCGGGGGGTGACCGGACAGACGGTGGAGGCGTTTTGGAATTCGATTTCGCACGTGCCGCTGCTGAGCGTGGGCATGAATTGCGCGTTGGGGCCGAAGGAATTGCGGCCATTGATTCAAGAGCTGGCGGGCATCGCGCCCATTTACGTGAGCGCCTATCCGAACGCCGGTTTGCCCAATCCACTGCTGCCGACGGGCTTTCCCGAAACGCCGGAGACGCTCGCGCCGCAATTGCGCGAGTGGGTGGAAAACGGCTGGTTGAATATCGTGGGCGGCTGTTGCGGCACGACGCCCGCACACATCCGGGCGATTGCGGAGGCGGTGAAGGACCTGCCGCCCCGCGTGCCTCCCGCTGTCGCGCCGTTTCTGCGGTTGAGTGGGCTGGATGCGCTGACCGTGCGACCGGATTCGAATTTCCTGAACATCGGCGAGCGCACCAACGTGGCCGGGTCGCCCAAATTCGCACAACTCATCAAGGCGGGCGATTTCGAGGCGGCGCTGGCAGTGGCGCGGCAGCAGGTCGAGAACGGCGCGCAGGTCATTGACGTGTGCATGGACGAAGGGATGATTGACGGTGTTGCCGCGATGACGCGTTTCCTCAACCTGGTCGCCTCCGAACCGGAGATTAGCAAGGTGCCGGTGATGGTGGATTCGTCGAAATGGGAGGTGATTGAAGCGGGTCTGAAATGCCTCCAAGGCAAGGGCATTGTGAATTCCATTTCGCTCAAGGAAGGCGAAGCGAAGTTTTTGCGGCAGGCCCGGCTGGTGCGGTGTTACGGCGCGGCGGTGGTGGTGATGGCGTTTGATGAACGCGGCCAGGCGGACACTTTTGAGCGGCGCACTGAAGTGTGCCGGCGCGCCTATGATTTGCTGACGCGGCAGGTGGGCTTTCCGGCGCAGGACATCATTTTTGACCCCAACGTGCTCACGGTGGGCACCGGCATGGAGGAACATGCGAATTACGCGGTGGACTTCATCCGCGCGACGAAGTGGATCAAGGCCCAGCTTCCCCTGGCCAAGGTGAGCGGCGGTATCAGCAACGTTTCGTTTTCGTTCCGCGGCAACAACACCGTCCGCGAAGCGATGCACAGCGCGTTTCTGTATCACGCCATCCGCGCGGGGCTGGACATGGGGATCGTCAACGCCGGCATGCTGGCCGTTTACCAGGAAGTGCCGAAGGATTTGCTCGAAATGGTCGAAGACGTGCTGCTCAACCGGCGGCCCGACGCGACCGAGCGATTGACGAAATTCGCCGAGCAGCTCAAATCGTCCGCCGCCACGCCGGCGGCCGCCGCGGGGGACACCGAGTGGCGGAAGGGAACGGTGGAAGAACGCCTCAATCACGCGCTGGTCAAGGGGATGGCGGATTTTATTGACCAGGACATTGAGGAAGCGCGCCGGAAATATGGCCGCCCGCTGGCGGTCATTGAAGGGCCGTTGATGGCCGGCATGAACGTGGTGGGCGATTTGTTCGGCGCCGGCAAGATGTTTTTGCCGCAGGTGGTGAAATCGGCGCGCGTGATGAAGAAAGCCGTGGCGTATCTGCTGCCGTTTATGGAAGCGGAAAGGAAGGCCGGCGGCCGCACGCATCGCCACGCGGGCAAGGTTCTGCTGGCCACCGTAAAAGGCGACGTGCATGACATCGGCAAGAACATTGTCGGCGTCGTGCTGGGGTGCAACAACTACGAGGTCATTGACCTGGGCGTGATGGTGCCGTGCGAGAAGCTGTTGCAGACGGCCCGCGAGCAAAAGGTGGACATCATCGGCCTGAGCGGTTTGATCACGCCGTCGCTCGATGAAATGGCGCACGTGGCCCGCGAACTGGAACGCGAAGGCATGAAGTTGCCGCTGCTCATCGGCGGCGCCACCACGAGCAAGGCCCACACGGCGGTTAAGATTGCGCCCGGTTACAGCGAACCGGTGGTCCACGTGTTGGACGCGTCGCGTGCCGTGCCGGTGGTCAGCCATTTGGTCAACTCAAAAAAGAAAAGCGCGTTTGCGGCCCAGGTCCGCAACGAATATGACCGCGTCCGCGCCCAACACGCCGGGTCGCGCACAAAACTGGTCACTCTCGAAGCCGCCCGCAGCAACGCCCCAAAGCTAAGGTACGACGATTTGCCGCGCCCCAACTTCATGGGCGTGCGCGTATTGGGGAGCGCGCCCAATGCTCCGCGCCCGATGCTTTCGGCGGGGGCGCCGAAAGCCACAGGCGGGGCGCCCGCGCCACCCGTTTCCCTCACTGACCTGGTCCCGTTGATTGACTGGACGCCGTTCTTTCATACCTGGGAACTGCGCGGGGTTTACCCGAAGATTCTGCAACACGAAAAACATGGCGAGGAAGCGCGCAAGCTTTTTGCCGATGCGCAGAAGCTTCTGGAGCAAATCGTTCGCGAAAACCTGCTCGAACCACGCGGCGTTTATGGGTTCTTCCCGGCCAACCGCATCGGCGACGACGTGGAACTTTACATCGACGAATCGCGGGCGGAGGTTCTGGCGACGTTCCATTTCCTGCGCCAGCAAATCGCCAAGGACGACGGGACGCCGAACTGGTGCCTCGCCGACTTTGTGGCAGAGAAAGGCGACGCTCACAGAGCGCCGCTACATGACTATTTGGGCGCGTTTGCCGTGACCAGCGGGCATGGTTTGAAGGAGCTGGTGGACCGGTTCAAAGCCGACCACGATGATTACAATGCCATCATGGCCGAAGCGCTGGCCGACCGGCTGGCCGAAGCGTTCGCCGAGTACCTGCACCAGCGTGTCCGGACCGAATGGGGGTACGGCCGCGGCGAAAATCTGAGCCAGGAGGATTTGATCGCCGAGAAATACCGGGGCATCCGGCCCGCCGCCGGTTATCCCGCCTGTCCCGACCACAGCGAAAAGCGGACGCTTTGGACCCTGCTGGACGTTGAGAAAAACGCCGGCATCCAACTCACCGAAAGTTGCGCCATGTGGCCCGGCAGCAGCGTGAGCGGGCTCTATTTCGCGCATCCGCAGTCAAAATACTTCGCGGTGGGCAAACTGGGCCGCGATCAGATGCTGGACTATCAAGTCCGCAAAGGCACGCCGCTGCCGGAAATCGAAAAATGGCTGGGGCCGTGGCTGAATTACGAGCCATCGAACCCGGCGCCGGCACCGGGATGCGCCTGCAGCCCAACCCGTTGACCGTCTGTAAATTCGGCTGGACAAAGCGCCATGCCGGCGCTATAGAAGTTTTGAATCTGAAGAAAGGAAGACTATGGCGGCTGACACGCAATCAATCAAAATGGTGGCGGTAGAATCGGACCTGTTCGAGTCCATCGGCTACAAGACGGGACTTCGCCAGCTCTACATCAAATTCCGCAACGCGCCGGCCGTGTGCTACAACGATGTGCCGGGCTTCCGGTTTGAAGGCCTGCTGGCCGCCCCGCGCAAAGACGCCTATTTCAAGACCTTCATCAAGGACGTTTACATTTCGAAAGCCGCGCAGTTGCCGGTGCAGACCCAATTTTGACAGGATTCAATGACGAAGCTTGTCTTCTGGCGGGTGATCTGGATAATGGCCGCCCAAGCCTGCTGACGACTGCGAATGAGCGACATTAAGAGCAACGCCGACATCGAGCCCTGTCTTTCGGTAGTCATGCCCGTTTACAACGAGGCCGGCACTGTGCTGGAGGTAATCAAAACGGTCCTCGAGCAGCGGCCCGTGGCGCAGTTGGTGATTGTGGACGATGCCTCCACCGACGGCACGGGAGACAAACTGAAAACGGCGGCCCGGAGCGATTCCCGCGTGACGCTGGTGCAGCACGCTCAAAATCAAGGCAAAGGCGCGGCCTTGCGGACGGGATTCACCCACGCCGCCGCGCCCATCGTAATCGTTCAAGACGCCGACCTGGAATATGACCCGACGGAGTATCATAAAGTCCTGGCGCCGATACTGGCGGACAAGGCGGACGTGGTTTTTGGTTCCCGTTTTCTGGGCGCCGGAGCGCATCGCGTCCTGTATTACTGGCATTCGGTGGGGAACAGGATACTGACCACCCTGTCCAACATGGCAACGGATTTGAATTTGAGCGACATGGAGACGTGCTACAAGGCCTTCCGGCGGGAAATCATCCAGAAGATTCGCATCGAGGAATGCCGTTTTGGGTTCGAGCCAGAAATCACCGCCCGGGTGGCGCGGCTCAAGGTGCGCATTTACGAAGTCGCCATCTCCTACCACGGACGCACTTACGCGGAAGGAAAAAAAATCGGCTGGCGGGACGGTTTTCATGCGCTGTGGTGCATCTTAAAGTACAACTTCCTGGGATGACGCCGAACGAGAACGAGATGAAGCCGGCAGCCAAGGGATTGATCCTGGCAGCGGTGTTGCTGGTGGGCGCGATGGCCGCAGGTTTGGTCATTGCGCAATCGAGTTATCCCAAAACCAATCCGGAATGCTCGCTCTCGGTGTTGAATAAGCGGGCCGAGGTACTCAGGCAAATCACGGACCCCATACAAAGGGACTCGTATTGCATTCAGTTGTCGGCTTTGGGCCGGCAGTTGGACAAGGCCCTGCCCGAAGATGCGCGCGTGTTTTTCTCCGGGATGGTGGGCGAGACCAATGGTCCGAAGCTGGGTTATTACTATTTTTTGAGAAATTACCTGTTTCCCCGCGACGTCCAAATTTCCCTGGGCACGAATCTGACGTACGGCGAAGGCTGGTTTGACGGCACGCCCTGCGATTCGCCGGAAGAACTGGCGACCAACGGTTTTGACCTGCTCATCCGCTACGGGGACAAAGGTTTCGAGTTTATCCGGCTCAGCCAGAAAATCAGGCCGAAATGAAGGAACTGATTGCCTTTCTCCTGCCGCCGGCAATCGCACTATCCGGCACGCGCATCCTTCGGCTGCTATTGGGCAAGGAATTCGATTCCCGCTTCGGCGCCGGATTGAAATTTGCGGTGGGGCTGGGGGTGGGGATGCTCGTGTTTACCCAGGCCGCCTTGCTTGGTGCGCTGGCGGGAATCAATCTGGCCGGGCCGCTGGCCTGTCTGGGGCTGGTGTGGGGGCTGGTGGAGATATTCCTCCTGGCGCCCAAAACCGTGGCGGCGCTGAAGCAATTCAGGTTTGAGCCCGGATACTTGTGGCTGCTGCTCTTGTTGCCGGTGTTGTATTCCTGGTGGGTATTTGGCCGGCTCTCCACCTTGGAAGGCACGCTGGAATTTGACGCAAACGCGTTTTGGGTTTTCAAGTCGAAGGTGCTCTATCTGGACCAAGGCCGCGACCTGCTTTATTGGTTGCATCAGACCAGCCTCGCCTATGCCCACTGGGATTATCCCATGCTGGTGCCCTGTCTTTACCTGCTAAATTACGGCGCGGTGGGCGGCGTGGATGAATTCGTCAACAAGGTCTGGGCGTTTTGGATGGTCGTCGGATTATCCGTGGGGATTCTTTCACTCGGCAGAACGTGGCAACGGCCCCATCCGCTGCCGATCCTCACCGTGGTAGTCCTTTGCTTTCTGCCGGCGAGCCTGCATTTCCTCCGGCAGGAAGGCGGAACGATTCCCCTGCTCTTTTTCGTCAGCCTGACGGCCATGCTGCTGGTCAAGACGATTTCGCTGGCTGACGAATGGTATCTGGCCGCCGGCATGCTCACGGCCGTGGGAGCGGCCATGACCAAATTCGAAGGCCTGATACATTTGGCGGCCTGGTTCTGCGTGCTGCTGCCGATTTGCTGGTGGCGCGGGTGGCTGAAGAAACCGGTGTTATGGCGGAGCGCCCTGGCGTGCGTGATTTGCCTGTTGCCCTACGCGTGGTTCCGGCTGGACAAACCGGTCCAGCACCCTGAATCCGCCTGGTGGCGGGACGGCCTGGCAACGCCGGGCGCCACGTTTCACCGGTTCCCGCAAGCCTGGTTTCTCAATATCGGCGGCCGTTTTTTCAACAGCGGGTGGTTCCATTGGCAACCCGATAAAAACGACCATCTGCAGTGGATTGGGCACTGGACCGGCGTGGACAGCCTGGCGAACGAACAACTGGCGGTGCTGCCGTGGTTGGTGCTTATTTTGCTGGCGCTCGCTTTGTGGCGGAAACGCAACCGGCTGGCACTGATCTGCCTCTCAGGCGTCATCCTGGGCGTGTTCACGTTTCTTGCGCTGGCCATCTGCTGCCTGCCGTTCATGCAAAGTGATTTGGCCCGGTTGATTGATTTCAGCAGCAGCGACGAAGTGGGCCGCTATTCGTTTCCGTTCGTTACCGCGTGGTTTTTGGGGATCATGGTGGCGTGGTTTGACTCATTGCCGCCGGCGGCCAAGGCGCCGCAACCATTGGGTGGCAACGCCGTGTCTGAGCAGCCGCCCCGACGCCCGGCCCGCGGCGATGCCCGCCCCGCGAAGGGGAAGAAGTGATGAAGCGCCCGGATCGGAGGGTGTGGTGGGCTATTCTGCAGAATGTTTGGAGTTCCGCCTTCAGGCGGACCGCGTAAACGCGGAACTCCAAACCCAAATAGCCCGCTACCCCAGACAGCAACGACTTGCCTTTTCGCGCTTCCCCGTTAAATTCCGGGTATGAAGAACGATGTGACGCCCGTCCAGATTCGCGGCATCCTGCCGGCCAACAGCGGGTGCGCGCTATTCATTGGCAACGACCAGAAGGTTTTCGTCATCAACGTCGAGCCGCAAATGGGCGCCATCATCAGCATGTTCCTGAAGCAGATGCCCAAGGAACGCCCGCTGACGCACGACCTCATCAACCGCATTTTCCAGGGCTTTGGGATCAACGTGGAACGCGTTGTCATCACCGACCTGAAGAATTCCACGTATTTCGCCCGGCTGATTTTACAGCAGCAAAACGAGGTGGCGCGCAAAATCGTCGAATTGGATGCCCGACCCAGCGACTGCCTGGCCATCGCCGCCGCGCAAAAGAAACCGATCTTCGTCAGCAACGCGCTGTTCGAGCAGGTTGAGGACATGAGCGAGGTGCTCAACCGCATCAACGAGACTGGCGGCGAAACCGAATAAAATGTCCGCGGCCAAAGTTCCTCCGGTCGTCCTAATTTGTGGCGAAGACGAATTCGCCGTCAAACAGCGCGCCCGAGAGATTTTCCACCAATGGAGCGCCGAAATCGGCGGCATGGACCATGAAGTAATTGAGGCCGCGGTGTCCAACAGCGGCGAGGCGCTGGCCGCCATTGCGCACCTGCGCGAGGCTTTGCAAACGCTGCCATTTTTTGGAACCGGCAAGGTGGTCTGGCTGCGGGACTGCAATTTTCTGGGCGATGAACGCGCCGCATCAGCCCAGGCCGTCACGGAAACACTCGCCAGCCTGGCGGAAGAACTGAAATCCTTTTCCTGGCCCCGCAACGGCGGCCTCCGCCTGCTCATCAGCGCCGGGAAAGTGGACAAGCGCAAGTCTTTCTTCAAGACACTCGACAAGTTGGGCACGGTGGAAAGCTTTGCCGGATGGTCGGCGGATGATCGGGATTGGGCCGACCGGGCCGAAATGGAGGCCCGGTCAGCGCTCCGCAAGCGGGAAAAGGAGATTTCCGAGGAAGCCCTGGCCGAACTGGTCAATCGGGTCGGTCCGCATCCGCGCCTGCTGGAGGGCGAAATCGAGAAGTTGTGTCTCTATGCCGGTGACCGGCGAGAGATCGAAATTGCGGACGTGGCGGCGGTATGTACGCGGAACAAGACAGCGCGGGCCTTTGCGCTGGGCGACGCACTGGGCGAGCGCAATTTGGCACGGCTATTGCGTTGCCTGGATGAAGAGCTTTGGGAAATCAAATTTGACTCCCAAAGGTCGGAAATCGGCCTGCTGTATGGCCTGATTTCAAAAGTGCGTGCGATGCTGTTGTTGAAAGAAATGTTGCGCGAAGGCTGGATCAAGCCGGAGGCGGATTACAACCGATTCAAGGCGCAACTGGCGCGCGTGCCGGCCGAAAAGCTGCCAGCGGACCGGCGGTTTAATCCGCTTTCGTTCAATCCGTATGTGCTTTACAAGGCACTGCCGCAGGCGGGAAAATACACCGTCGGCGAACTGGTCCGCGCCATGGACCTGCTGTTGCGCTGCAATCAACGGCTGGTGTCCAGCGGGCTGGACGAAACGCTGGTTTTGCAGCAGGCCTTGGTACAGATTGCCGCGCCGGCGGCCGCCGCTTGAACACCTGGAATCAATCACCCGAATAACATGGCAATATCGTCAGGAAAATTGTCGGTGCTGGTGGGCAAGGATTTTGCCTGTTTGAGAATTGCGGGCCGCGCCAATTTCACGTGCAGCCCGGACTTCAAAACATTGCTGCATGGCCTGGCCCAAAAAGGGTACCGGCGGTTCATCATTGATTTGTCCGAGTGCGTGCTGATGGACAGCACATTTCTGGGCGTGCTATCCGGGTTCGGGCTAAAGATGAACAGCGCAAACGGCACACCCGCCGGCGCCGGAGTGGAATTGCTCAACGCCAACGCGCGGGTGGCGGAATTGCTGGAGAACCTCGGAGCGGCGCGTCTTTTTAAAATGAGCACCGGCGCCTTGGAGTTGCCGGGGGAAGTTCAAGCCACCACTCCGGAGCCGGCCAACCCCTCCTGCGAGGAAATCACCCGCATCTGCCTGGAGGCGCACCAGACGCTCATGGCGATGAATCCCGACAACGCGGCGCGGTTCAAGGACGTGACCCGGTTTCTGGCCGAGGACCTGAAGAATCTGGAAAAATCTTCCTGACTTACACCGGCGCCGGGGCCGGGGTGCCCAGTCCGGGCAACTTGGGCGGCACGGGTTTGGGCGGGGTCTCCGGCAAGGGCGTGCCGGCCGGCGCTCCGAGCATCGGTCCCGTGGATGACGGTGGCGTGGGCGGCGGAGTGAAGATACCCGTCCGCACGATTTCCTCCACCTGCGCGCCGTCCAGGGTTTCGTGTTCGAGCAAGGCGGTGGCAATGATTTCAAGCTTGTCCCGGTTGGTGGCGATGAGTTGCTTGGCCGTGTTAAAGGCTTCCTCAATGATGCGTTTGACCTCGGCGTCAATCTCCTGCGCCGTTTGTTCGCTGTAATCCTTCGTCCGCATCATGTCGCGCCCGAGGAACACATATTCCGGGCTGTCACCGTATAACACGTTGCCCAGCCTCTCGCTCATGCCCCAGTGCATGACCATGGACTTGGCCAGTTGCGTGGCCTGCTGGATGTCCATGGCCGCGCCGCTGGAAATGTCATCGGTCACGTATTCCTCCGCGATGCGCCCGGCCATGGTCATGATGATGGTGTCAATGGCCTGCTTGCGGCGCATGTTCAACATGTCCTCCTTGGGCAGGGACATGGTGACGCCCAGCGCCCGACCGCGCGGGATGATGGTCACTTTGTGCAGTGGAGGAAGGTGCTTGAGCAAAACGTTGACCAGCGCGTGGCCGGCCTCGTGCCAGGCGGTGGCGCGCTTTTCCTCATCGGACATCGCCATGCTGCGGCGCTCGCGGCCCCAGCGCACCTTGTCGCGGGCCTCCTCCAATTCCTTCATGCCGACGGCTTTTTTGTTCAAGCGCGCGGCGAGCAGCGCGGCTTCATTGAGCAGGTTGGCCAGTTCCGCGCCGGAATAGCCGGGCGTGCCGCGCGCGATGATGGACAAATCGGTATCCGGCCCGAGTTTCACGTTTTTGGCATGAACTTTCAAAATCCCCTCCCGGCCCCGCACGTCGGGCAGGTTTACCACGACCTGCCGGTCAAAGCGTCCGGGCCGCATCAACGCCGGGTCCAACACGTCCGGCCGGTTGGTGGCAGCGATAATGATGATGCCTTCCTGCGTGTCAAAGCCGTCCATCTCCACGAGCAGCGCATTGAGGGTTTGTTCGCGTTCGTCGTTGCCGCCGCCCAACCCGTGGCCGCGCGAACGGCCCACGGCGTCAATTTCGTCAATGAATACCAGGCAGGGCGTGTTGCGGCGCGCCTGTTCGAACATGTCGCGGACGCGGCTGGCGCCCACGCCCACAAACATTTCCACAAAGTCCGAGCCGCTGATGCTGAAAAACGCCGCGTCGGCCTCGCCGGCAATGGCCTTGGCCAGCAGCGTTTTGCCCGTGCCGGGCGGCCCGACCATCAGCACGCCCTTGGGAATCCGTCCGCCCAGCCGCTGGAACTTTTTCGGGTCCTTCAAAAATTCGACAATCTCGGAAACTTCCTCAATGGCCTCTTCAATGCCCGCCACGTCCTTGAACATGGTCTTGTTCCGTTCCTTCGCGAGCATCCGCGCCTTGCTTTTGCCGAAGCTCAACGCGCCCTTGCCGGCCATTTTGATCTGGCGGATGAAGAAAAACCAAACCAAAACCAGTATCAGTAAAAACGGCGCCACGGTCCAGATCATGTTCAATAACATCGGGCTGGTCTCGCTCACTTCCAGTTTGCCCGCTGGCGGCAACAATACGTCTTTCATCTTTTCCGTGAGCAGGGCTTTCGTGGTAAAAGGAATCAAAACGGGCTTGCCGTTTTCTTTCGCGATGGTTCCGTCCTTCTCGGTTTTGTAATAGGTGCCGACAATTTCAATCAGGTTTCCCGATTGAAGATTGTAATTGATGGTCGCCTGTGCGATTTGATTCGACTCATATTTCTGAAAGAAATCGGCCTGCTTCAACGTCGAATCCGGCGCCCCCATGCGGTTGTGAACCAGCATCAGCGCCCCAAGGCTGCCGAGTATGGCAATCCACGCAAGCCACGTCGCCGACGGCACTTTGAAACCGCCCGGCGGCTTTTTAGGATCGTCACCGTTTTTTCTGTTTTGATCTTCGTCGAACATCATTTTCCCCACTTAGGTAGGCCATGATACCATGTCATTGCCCCTTTCGCAATGAGCTAATTCAGCTATAATTGTGCCAATGCGAATCGGTGCGCTGACGCTTCAATCCAACCTGTTTCTCTCGCCGCTGGCGGGTTACACCAACCTGCCCTTCCGCCT
>JBEKMW010000076.1:0-23433 GCA_049523455.1 Verrucomicrobiota bacterium
GAATCTGCGTTCACTTCCACCAGGTCCGAATCCAGCGGATGGTCATTTGGGTGGAGCAGCAACGTGGCCGCCGCGCCGTGCCTGGCGTGCGCGTCCCAAAGCCGGTCCAAATCCACGTTCACCATCGTATCACCGTACATCACCAGGAAACGGCCGGCCAGCAGGTGGAGGCCGGCGCGCACCGCGCCGGCCGTGCCCAACGGCTCACGTTCCAGCAGGTAGCGGATGCGCACGCCGAACATTTTCCCGTCGCCGAAATATTGCTCGATCAAATCGGCGCGGTAATGCACGAAGAAAATCAGGTCAGTAAAACCATACTGGCGGGCCAGTGCCACCAGATGTTCGAGCAGGGGTTTGCCGGCGATGGGAATCATCGGCTTGGGCAGGTCGCCCAGCCGGGCGCGCAACCGGGTGCCCGCCCCGCCGGCAACGATGACGAGCTGGCGGGACATCACGAATGCTTGATCTCGGCCACGATTTCCGCCACGGCGCGGGCCACCGCCTGATCGGAAGTCAGCCGCGGCGACCAGCCGAGTTGTTTCAGCTTGGCGACGGAGTAGTTGAATTTGGGCACATCGCCCACCCAGCCGCGGTTGCCGCCGGAGTACCGTATTTTTGCCCCCGGCGACATTTCCTTCACCACCGATTCGGCCAGGTGGCGCACGGTGGTAACGCTGCCGACGGTGCCGATGTTGAAGTAATTCAGCTTTTCCTTCGCGTTGGCTGTGATGAACAACATCGCGTCAATCAAATCAGCGACGTGGAAGTAGGGTTTCTCCTGGGAGCCGTCGCCCAGCACTTCGAGCTCCGCCGGATTCTGTTTCAGCTTGTGGGCGAAATCGTAAATGGCTCCATGCGTCGCGCGGCTGCCAACGACATTGGGGAACCGGAAAATCCATGCGCGGTCCAAATACGCTTCCAACGCCGCGGAGATGGCGGCCTCGGCGGCCAGTTTCATCGCGCCGTAGTTGGAAATGGGGAACAACGGTCCCAGGTCCTCCGTAAGCAATTGGTCGTGCACCCCGTAAATTGCCGAGGTGCTGGAAAAGGCGATGGCCGGGATGCGGAACTCGCGCATCAGCTTCAAAATGCTGTGCGTGGTGAGAAACGTGTCGCGCAGATCCACGTCCGGGTCGGTCACGCCGGCACGGATGTCCGAATTGGCGGCCAGATGCCAGACGGTGTCGAACGGAGCGGCTTGGGATTCAGCGGCGATGAAATTGCGGCAGGCCGCAAGGTCATTTAGATCGTTTTCAAAGAACTTGAACCGCGGATGCTTGAGCGCCTGCGCGAGGTATTCGCGCCGCCCCAGCTTGAGATTGTCAATGCCCACCACCGTCATGCCGCGCGCGAGAACGGCGTCGGTTAAATGACTGCCAATAAAACCGGCAACTCCGGTTACAAGAATTTTCTTCATGGTCGGTCAGATCTTTCAGGTCCCAAACCGTTTCGGCCGCGTCGAGTGGAGGCCAGCAAAATGCCACAGAGCAGAACTCCCACGACCATGGCAGCCAGAGTAACGTAAAGCGGTTTATGCGACAGGGCGAAGCGGAATACCACCGTATGCGCGCCGGCCGGCACATAAACCCCGCGCATGATGAAGTTGCAGCGCAATAGCGGCGCCGGTTGTCCATCCACCGTGACCCGCCAATGCTCGTCGTATTTGTCGTTCAGCAGGAGGACCGCCGGGGACGACGATTGCGTGGCCAGCTCAATCGTTTTGGGCGAGTAGCTCTTGAACTCAACCGACCCAGCATTCCGGTTGGTGGTGGCGTTGGGCTCTGCTTCCGGCAAGGGAGCCGAGAGGAGGACAGTCTGCTGCGGGTCGAAGGACGCGGATGCCAGTTTCTTCAAAGTAAGAAAATCATTGGTTCCGGCGTCGTCGAGGATGGTCCAGTCCAGCTCGTCCAGGCCGTTGGTGGTGAAATGCTGGAGGTCGGCCACGCTGTTGGTCTGCCAGTCGGCGTAGAGCTTGGCGCGGGGCAAAGCGCCGGTGAATTCGAAGAGGGCATAGTCGCCGTTGGTATCGGGCGCCGTGGTGAGTTCTTCCAGCTTGGTGAATTGGTCAATCCCGGGCTTGAGGGCGATACTGAAGCGTTGAACAATGCGGAAACGGTGTTGTTGGGGATCCAATTGTTGGTTCAACCCATCCAGATAACCCGCCTGTCCGAGCAAGTAACGGGTGTTGGTCAACTCCCAATGCCGCGCAGTCTCATAGGTCTTGCCTGGAGCCGGCGCCAGGGCCAGAGCGTAAGCGGCCAAGTCGGCCGACACCCGCGGACGCTGGACGATGTCCAACGATTGGATGTTATAATACGGGAAATGATGCTGCATCCATTCGATGTCATATACTTCATCGAACAATGACTGGGATTGTGTGAACGGCAACTTGGCCACGCGATGTTCGTAAGGTTTATCCCGCAGAAAATTGATGATGGGATCGGTGGAGTTGCGCGGATTGCCCGGGTCAATGTCGTATTTCTGCATGTAGTCCCAGTGGGTGATATAGGGCAGGTCTGCCCGGCCCAAATCCACGACGAGCAGAGCGCCCAGCAGAAGGCGTCCCCAGCGGGCGCGCGGTCCGGAAAAGAGGCCGGCCAACACCGCCAGGGCCAGGCCAATTGCCAGCGCGAACAACAGGAGGAACCACTCGACCTGCCTGACACTGAAGGCGGCCATTTGTTTGGCCATTTCGGCGTCCGGAAATCCTGCCTTTTCCAGATAATTTACGAGTGCCGGCTGCCGTGCGGCGTAAACCAACCATGCGATTACACTGACGACAAAAGCCGCCGCGCAAAACCAGACCCAGTACCGATCGAAGCGGCCCGCCTTCCGCCACCAGTCTTTGAATTTCTTCGATAGCGCGACAGGGCCCGTGGCGGGAACGGCCAAATGACAGCGGCTCAAGGCATCCGCGGCGCAGGCAAACAAGGTTACTATCGCAAAGGTGAATGGGATGAGGAATTTGGTCGGGTTCCGGATGGTGGAAAAATACGGCAGCAGGTAAACCCATTGGTAAAAGGGCGCAAACCGTCCCCATGCCAGCAGCAGCGAGACGATCAATACGGCGGTCCAAAACCAGATGAGCTGGCGGTGAGCCAGGGGAAACACCGAGTTTGGGCCGCGCAATGATTGGGCAATGGCCCAAAGCGCCAACAAAGCCACCAGAATGCCCGCGTAGTTCTGGCCGCCGGCAAAACGAAGCGTGACGCTCGAAGGGGGAGGTGGACCAGGTTCGCCATGGGCAAAATAGTCGTCCCACGAAGGATCGCATCCCACCAATCCCCAGTAGACGCCACCCACATAGCTGTTCTGAAGGAAATCCATCATGTTTTCCGGCGTGTCGTATTTGTAACCGAAAACACCCGGCACGAAGAGGCCGATGGTCTCAAGCTTCGGCAAGCTCCACTGCGTGGCCCAATCCCAATGTTGTGCTTTGGACTCGGTGTCCTGTCCCATGCCCACCACGCCGTGGATTTGTGAGCCGACCAGGGTCACGACGGTTTGGGCAGCCAGGAACGCGGCGAACAAGGCAACCACCGCCACGCGCCCGACTCCGCGTGCCGCTTTAACCAACACCGGCCCGCTTTCATCAGCCAGAGCTTTAAAGAAAACAAAGGCCGCGACCAACAGGCTCAAAATGGCGCCAATATCGGACGCTTCCATGATGTTTACGCCCACCGCCAATCCGGCCAGGGCCAATCTGGTGCAACGAAGATAGAGCGGGGTGTCCACCGTATTGGAGACGACCAAGGCCATGGCGAAAAAGTCCATGCCGATGGCGATTTCCTGTGGGGCAACCCCCCAACAAGCGGTCGCAAACAAAGCGGAATTCAAGGCCGTGGCCAGCGCTCCGAGCAGCGCCGCCAGCGGAGAGAGGTTGAGTTGCCGGAAGAAAGCCCACGCGCCCATGCCCAGGACGAACAGCGCGACCGGGGCCAGGTATTTGGCATATCCCAAAGGGCCGAGCGTCCAGTGGAGCAGCGCTCCAATCCCCAACGGATAGGCGCCGGCAGCCCAGCCTATGTCGTTCATGTCATCCCAAGCCCCGGTGAAGGCTTGGGGCACTTGGGACCAGGCGGTCATTTGCTGGCCCAGCGGCCCATCGTTGGAAAAATGGACGTAACCGGGCAAAAAGCTCCGCCAGAACAGCAAGGCCAGGATGATGGCCAATAAGGCGGCGACCCCCCATCCGGATGTTCCAAGCGGAGGGGCCGATTTGATGGTCTTCGTAACAGGGCGCTGGCCGCCCGAATTCTTATTGGTTGCCATTTGCCGGCAAGGGGGCCTGGCCCACAAATCCGGAGTGCAAATTGTTAACTATGTGTTGTCTTAATGTCAAGACCACCGGCCAGGGAATGCGTTCGAAAAAACCTCGCTGTCAGGCCGCGCGGGCGGTAAGTTTTCCGTGTGAATTCACGAGTGTTGGTCACTGGCGCCGCGGGCTTCATCGGCTCGCACGTTTGCCGGCATTTGCTGGCTCAAGGGCATTCCGTGGCAGGGTTGGACGATTTGAGCGGTGGGTTCCGCGACCAGGTTCCCAACGAGGTGCAATTTATTGAAGGTTCGGTAACTGACGCGGAGTTGGTGCAACAACTCTTTGCCAGAAACCGGTTCGATTATGTCTTCCACCTGGCCGCCTACGCCGCCGAGGGACTAAGTCATTTCATCAAGCATTTCAACTACACGAACAACTTGCTGGGCAGCGTCAACCTCATCAACGCCTCGGTAAACCACAACGTAAAATGCCTGGTGTTCACGTCATCCATCGCGGTTTACGGCCGCAATCAACTCCCGATGGCCGAAGAACTGGTGCCGCAACCGGAGGACCCCTATGGCATCGCCAAATACGCGGTCGAACTCGACCTTCGTGAAGCGCACGAAATGTTCGGTTTGAACCACGTCATCTTCCGTCCCCACAACGTCTATGGTGAATTTCAAAATCTGGGAGATCGTTACCGCAACGTCATTGGGATTTTCATGAACCAGATCATGCAAGGCCAACCCATGACGATTTTCGGCGATGGCAGGCAAACGCGCGCGTTCAGCTACATTGACGACGTGGCGCCGGTGATAGCGGCCAGCATCGGGCGTACGGCGTGTTACAATCAGGTGTTCAACGTGGGCGCGGACCAGGCCTATACCGTGGCGGAACTGGCGCAGGTGGTGGCCGGGGCCATGGGCGCCAAGCCGGTGATCCAGCACCTGACTGCCCGCAATGAAGTGCTGCATGCCTACTCAGCGCATGAGAAAGTGCGGAGACATTTCGCAGATCTGATCAAGAACATTTCGCTCGCGGAGGGCGTAGCCAAAATGGCGGCCTGGGCCAAAAAGACCGGCTCGCGGCAAGGCAAGCCGTTCGAGGGAATCGAAGTCCGCAAAAATCTGCCGGCTCACTGGGCAGCGCTGGAACGCAAACCCGCTTGAGTTTTTTTCATGGGCCTTGATATCAACGCCGTCCAGTTTCTGGTCGCTGCGCGGAAACGCGGCGCCAGTTTTGGGCGCACCCTGATGCTGGGACGACAGAGCCTGAACGTTTTCCCCGCGGCCATGGTTGCCGTGCTGGAACGGAACGGCTTTCCGGCGGAAAAATTCAAAACGCCCGGCCCGGAATGCGCGTACGCCGAACCTTTTTTTGAAGCCTTGGGCGCGGCTCAGGTGGATTCGCTCGACAACTCCGGTTTCGAGGGCGCCAAATTCGTCCACGACTTGAACCAGCCGGTTCCTTCCGCCTGGAAGGCGCAATTTGACGCCGTCATGGACGGTGGCACGCTGGAACACGTCTTCAATTTTCCGACCGGTTTGCGCAACGCCATGGAACTGGTGCGGGAGGGGGGGCGGCTCTTTCTTCACACCGGCGTAAACAATCTCTGCGGACACGGCTTCTACCAATTCAGTCCGGAACTTTTTTACCGCGCGTTAAGTGCGGAAAACGGCTTCGAACTGGAACGCATGGTGATCCACCGGGTCGGACCTTATGGCCGCTGGTATGACGTGGCCGATCCCAATGTCATCCAATCGCGCGTGGAGTTGATCACCTTTACTCCCATGCACCTGTTGGTGCAGGCCCGGCGGGTCGGGATCCAGGAGATCTTCGCGCAGGCGCCGCAACAAAGCGATTACACCGTGATGTGGCAGGCGTCGAAAAAGGACCCGGTCGCGCCGACGAAACCGCCGCGCTTTGCGGCGGCGGCCCGGCTGGTTCATGCCATCGGAACCGGCCTGGAATTCTACCGGCGCCAATCCTTGCGCAACCGGAAATTCTTCCGCAAAACGCGCCGGGAAGGCTGACGTTCATTTGGCGTCCACCTTGGGGACGCCGGATTGAAAAAGGTTTCGCACCTCGACCCAGCGGCTGGGCTGGCACCGCAGAAAACGGAGCATCCAGAAATCCCCGCGCTTGCGGAAACCGGCGATCCGCCGCCGCCAGCGGGATACGTGTGGCAGCAACCGGAAGGCGTCGGCCATGGCGGAGAGATAGGATTTGCGGACATAACTCCAGCGCCGCACGAGCACCAGGCTGGCCAAGGCCTCGGCCAGCAGGAGCATCAGGTGCGGAATCAAAAGCAGCAGGAGGAGGTGCTGGCCATTCTTCATCAGAAACAGAATTCCATTCCGGTTGGCGAGATAACGTTTGGTTTCGTTGGTGCGTGATTCGACCGCCTTGGTTTGTCCTGCCGGATTTGCGACGGCTGCGCCGCGATGATGGAGCCGCGCCGCCGGGACGGTGACGACCTTGCCACCGGCAATCCAAATCCGCCAGCACAGGTCCGTTTCGTCCGCATAAATCATCAACTCGGGCGGGAATCCCCCAATCATACGGAACATTTCTGTTCGGACCAACAGGCTGCAACCGCACGCGGCAAAAATTTCCGTGGTTTGATCCACCGGCGCCATGTGCGTGGTCAAACCGAAAAAGTCCAGGCCAGGAGTTCCACAATTTTGAAAGAAATTGTCGTCGTAATTCAACACCAACGGTGTGGCTGCGTCGGCCCCGGCGGCCTCAACCCCGGCGTAAAGCTTCTCCAGGCAATCCGGCTCCAGCCAGGTATCGTTGTTTAAGAAAAGGACAAATTGGCCGGATGCCACTGCCGCGCCGTTGTTGTTTGCTCCGCAATACCACAAGTTTGAACCGTTCTGAACGACTTGTCCGCATTTTCTATGCTTCAACCATTCATCGGCAAAACGGTCGGAACCGTCCTGGCTGGCGTTGTCAGTGACGATGACTTCAATTTCGCCGAAGATGGTCTGCCGCTCCAGCGATTCAAAACAGCGCGCCAGCCATGCCATGCCGTTGTAATTCAAAACCACCACGCTGATTTTGATGGGGTGTGCCGTTGTGCTGCTCATATTGTGTTAATGCAATCGCTCCAGCGCGGCCAAAAATTTCTCCTGTGCCGTTTCCCAGGAATTCCCGCGCTTGAAATCCGTCAAATCCGCGTGCGCCAGGTAATTTTCGCCCCCCCGCATTTTCAGGATTTCGGCCTCGGCGAGTTTTTGAAAGGCCGCCAAATCAAACGCCGGTGCGCAACGCACCAATCCGGCAAACAGGGGACGGTAATTGGGCAGATCGTAGGCGACCACCGGCGTGCGCGCCACGATGCTCTCACCGATTACGCGGGGGCTGCCTTCGTGTTGGCTGGGCATCAGAAACACGCAGCTCGCCTTGAACAGCCGGATTTTTTCCGGTTCGCTGACAAACCCGGAAAACTCCACGTGCTTTGCCAGACGGCGTTTTTCGATTTCCGGCTGAAGCGCCGGCTGCACGTTGCCGATGAAAAGCGCACGAAAATTCTCCAGTCGTCGCGCCAGGAACTCCAACGTGGCAAGCAAGTCACCGACACCCTTTTGCCGATGAACCCGGCCGATCCAAACGACGTCATAAATCCGGGTTTGCGCCGGGACGTTATCGGCGGCAACCGGATCAAGTCCGTAGGAAATCAAGGTGCGGTCTTTTGGGCCAAGGCCAAGCCGGTCCAATCGGGGCTCCATGTGCGGGTGCAGATAAAGCAGGTGCCGGCGCCGGCATCCGGCAAAACGCCGCAACGACCAGGACTGGCTCGCCCAATAATGCAGCGACGCCAACCGGAGCGCGTCCACGTCCGGACGGCTGCGCGTGGTGATCTGGCCGAAGGTTGGCGCTTCCATGTTCAGGATCATGAGCTTGCGTTGCGCGGGGCAACGCACGACGGGAATGACGTCAAACCAGTAATCATTCGCCGCACAGACGTAATCTTCCGGTCCGATAACGCTCCGCAACTGGAGCGTGCGGCGATACCGGCGGTAAAAATCCCGCAACAGGGAAAACTGCCCGCGCAAGGCGCCGGCGCCCTCGGGCATCGGCCCGTCGTCTGTCAGCGTGACGGTGCCGGGGAGTTTCTGCGCGGCAACGATCTGTTGAAAGGCGTGGCCGCCAAAATAATTCACCTCATAACCGCCGCGCGCGGCGGCGCGGGCGAGATTGAAGAACACCATGTCGCCGCCGGCAAAGCTCGTCGAAAAGATCCCGTTGGTTACGAAATGAATTTTGGCGCGCACAAAACTGGTCACTTCTTCAGCGTCTGTTTCACCTGCAATTCGGCAATCAGATTTTTGTCCTTGCCGCGGCGCTTATAGGTGAGCACACCCCATGCGTTGCCGAGCACGCTGCCGACGCACGCCGGCACATGCCAAAGCCAGCGCGCGTCGTGGTCGCGCACGAGGCCGCGCACGGCGTGCCAGAGCGGGCCGATCAGCGTGACGCAATAAAATACGGCCAGCCACAGCGGCACCGGCGGTTTTTCCCGCATCCAGTTCACCGGCACTTCCTCCTGCACGCGCAGGAAATGGACCGTGGCGCGCCGGCGTTTTTGGACGAAACCCCGGAGCGTTTGAATGTAATAATGATGCACGCCGCGTCCGCGAATCCGCAACCACTCGCGCTGGCCATGCTTCATCAAAAACAGCGCCACGTGCGTGTCCTGGAATTTCTCATCGGCCTGCACCGATTCCAGGTCGGCCCGGCGGAAAACAAAGCCGTTGGCGCCGAGCGGATAGGAAAACGAACCGGCGGGAAGGGTCCAGCGTTCCACCTCGCCCTCGCGCGCGACCAGTTGCGGATTCGTGCTCATCAACCACGCGATGGGGTCGCTGATGTGCAAGAGGTGGGTGAGGTAGGCGCAGAATGAGGTCATCCGGGGCGACGGCAAATAATAACTCTCCACGCCGAGCGCCTGGGGATTCGCGGCGAGCGCCTGAACGGCCAGCGCGAGATAATCGGGATGAGTGAATTCGTTGTCGGCGTCCACAAACACGATGTATTCGCCCGTGGCATGGCGGAGCGCGAGGCGTTTGCCTTCCTCCATGTTCTTGCCGTCGTCGTCAATGACGCGCGCGCCGTATTTTCTGGCGATGTCGCGGGTGGAATCGGTCGAATGCGCGTCGGCCAGGACAATTTCATAACGATCACGCGGCCACGACTGGCGCGCAATGGAAGCGAGGCAGTTGTCGAGCAGCGCTCCCACATTGAGCGTGGGCATGATGAAACTGACGCGCGGCAGATGGTCCGGAGCAAACGGCATGGCTCCAGTGTGGCCGAGTGCGCCGGCAAATTCAAACTTTCCGATTGGCGCACGCCATTCGGGCTCTGCTCACGGGCCGGTAAAGCGCAGCCGATAGAAGGCGTTGGTGTCAGTTATCGTGATCGGTTCAAGATTTTGATCCCCAATTGGAACCGGCGGCGCACTGACCGGCACCCAGCTTCCTGGCATCAGATTCGGTGAAGTCTCCAGAACAAATCCCGACGGGGTCATTGGCCAACTGATGTACAGGGTGCCGCCGGAGGGCACCGCGCCCAGCGCCGGCAGGCTGACCACATTGATCGGATTAGCCAAGCCGTTTTCCCCGTAGCTGTCGCTGGCTTCCAACATCAGATTCGTCCCGGGCTGGGCGATGGTGACTGTTCCGGCCCAGGCGCCTTGGCTGAAATTGCCCGAGATTCCCGGGCTGACGGGCGCACCATTGGTGGTTACCAGCACTACCGTGCCGGTGAAGTTGGTGGCCAGTCCGTTGGTGGGATTCTGCGCCTGAACCGTCACGGCAAACGGCGCGCCGGCAAAGCGCGGCGAGGGAATCGGGTTCCAAACAAAGTGGAAGTAGGGGTTGACGACCAGCAGGGCGTTGGAACTCATGGTGGCGCCGTAGAGGTTGGTCACCAGCACGGCATAAGTGCCAACCTGCCAGAACTGGAGGTTGGTCAATGTCAGCAAGGTGTTCGTGGCGGCAAACAGGTTCGTACCGTCAAAGGTCCATTGGTAATCTAACGGCAGCGTGCCGCCAGCCACCACCTTGAAATTGACAGTCCCGCCGACAAGTACCGTCTGGTTCGTCGGCTGCGTTTCAATCGTTGGTGGAGCCGGCGGACTAGGAGGACATTTGCCGGCGCTCCCGGCGTTGTAGATAGCGGCAATTTCATTCGAGGACAACGCCCGATTGTAGAGGCTCAGTTCGTCCATCAAGCCGTTATAGGTGTCCCCGTTCCCGATGGGTTGACCGGTCCGCCGCCCCAGATTCACCGGATACGTCGTCTGCGGCGTAAAGCTGCCAACATTGACCGAAGCCGCCATGACGCCATTGGTGTAGAACCGTAGCCAGCCGCTGCTCTCGTCATAAGTCAGTGCCACATGTTGCCAGGTGTTGGTCTGGACCACCCCCGCCGCCGTTACGAGCTCATGGCCATTGCCCGAAGTGTCCTTGATGTTGGTGAAAAGGCTGTTGTTGCCTTGCACCCAGAACTCCGCGCCGTCGGTGCTCGCCGAATCCCACTCAATCATTGGTCCGCCATCACCGCTGTGGGCCGCCCAAGGTGCGATCCAGCATTCAATGGTCAGTCCGCTTCCGGTCCCCAGGTTCAGACTCGGTGAAGCAGGGATGGGAATGTAGCTGGTAATGCCGTTGAAGACAAAGGCCTGGCCGACTTCGCCATTGGTATAGCTGAGGCCGCCGGTAGGATAGCCGTTGTTGGTACCGATAATGTCGTCGGCATTGCCATTCGCCGGCCACCAAGCCACGATCCCCGACGGCGCTGGATCACACGGCGGCGCCGGAATCACGGTCAATAATGCATTGGAACTGTTGATGGACCCATAGAGATTGGTAACCGCGATCGCGTAGGGTCCGGCCTGGGTGAATTGGACGTCGCTCAGCACCAGCAAATTGTTGGTGGCGCCAATCAAATTGGTTCCATTGAAGGTCCATTGATAAGCCAATGGCGGCGCGCCTCCGGCTGCCACGCTGAAGCTTGCCGTTCCGCCGGCCGCGACCGTTTGATTCGTTGGTTGGGTTATTATGTAGGGCGCCGCGGACGCAGGCGGACACTTGCCCGCACTGCCGGCATTGTAAATGGCAGCGATTTCGTTTGAGGACAGCGCCCGATTGTAGAGGCTCAATTCATCCATCAAGCCGTTATAGGTGTCCCCGTCCCCGATGGGTTGACCCGTCCGCCGCCCCAGATTTACCGCATACGTCGTCTGCGGCGTAAAGCTGCCGAAATTGGCGGAATCTGCCACGCTCCCATTCGTGTAAATCAGCAAGCTTCCGCTGCTTTGATTATACGTCAGCGCCACGTGCTGCCAGGTGTTCGTGCTGACCACTCCGGGAGCCGTGGTGATCTCATGGCCGTTACCCGAGGTGTCCTTGACGAGCACAAAAATGCTGTTGTTGCCTTGCACCCAAAACTCTGTGCCGTCGGTGCTCGCCGAATCCCACTCGATCAACGGGCCACCTGCGGCTGCGGTGGCCCAGGGTTGGATCCAGCATTCAATGGTAAAGCCGCTGCCGCTGCCAATGTTCAGACTCGGAGACGCCGGAATCGGGATGTAACTGGTGCTGCCGTTGAAGACAAAGGCCTGCCCCACTTCGCCGTTGGTGTAGGTGATGCCGCCAGTGGGGTAGCCATTGTTGGTACCGATAATGTCGTCGGCATTGCCATCCGCCGGCCACCAAGCCACGATACCCGCCGGCGCTGGATCACACGGCGGCGCCGGAATCACGGTCAATAATGCATTGGAACTGTTGATGGACCCATAGAGATTGGTGACCGCGACCGCATAGGGTCCGGCCTGGGTGAATTGGACGTCGCTCAGGACCAGCAAATTGTTGGTGGCGCCAATCAAGTTGGTTCCATTGAAGGTCCATTGATAGCTCAACGGCAGTGTGCCGGCAACCACCACGCTGAAATTGGCAGTCCCGCCTGCCGCCACCGTTTGATTGGCTGGCTGCGTCGTGATCAAGGGCGGGGTCGGAGCGGGCGGACACTTGCCGGCGCTGCCAGCATTGTAGATGGCGGCAATTTCATTCGAGGACAACGCGCGATTATAGAGGCTCAACTCGTCCATGAATCCCGCATACGTGTCCCCGTTGCCAATCGGCTGGCCCGTCCGCCGCCCCAAATTCACCGGATACGTCGTCTGCGGCGTGAAACTGCCGATGTTCTCCGATGCCGCCACCGCCCCGTTGGTGTAGATCAAGAGCCAGCCGCTGCCCTGGTCATACGTCAGCGCCACGTGCTGCCAGACGTTCGCGCTCACCACGCCCGGAGCCGTGGTCAGGGTATGACCGTTGCCCGAGGTGTCCTTGACGTTGGTGAACAGACTGAAGTCGCCTTGCACCCAAAACTCCGCGCCATCGGTGCTCACAGAATCCCACTCAATCAACGGCCCACCGTCGCCAGGGCCATTGGCGGGCGAGGGATTAACCCAGCACTCGATGGTGAAGCCGCTGCCGCTGCCGATGTTCAGGCTCGGCGAAGCGGGAAGCGGAATATAACTGGTGCTGCCGTCGAACACGAATGCCTCCCCGACCTCGCCGTTGGTATAGGTGAGATTGCCCACCGGAACACCGTTGTTGGTACCGATAATGTCATTGGCATTGCCATCGGCTGGCCACCAGGCCGTGATCCCCGAGGGAACCGGAAGACAAGGCGGCGGCGGATTGACCGTCAAAACCGCGGTCGCGCTATTGGTCGCACCATGGATATTGGTTACCATGACGGCGTAGTCGCCGGCTTGATCAAACTGCGCGTTGGTCAACACCAGCAGATTATTCGTCGCATTCAAAAGGTTCGTTTCATTGAAACTCCATTGATAGGAATACGGAGTGGTGCCAACGACCGCAACGGAGAAGCGTGCTGTCATTCCCAGGTAAACCGTTTGGTTCGTCGGTTGCATAACGATCACCGGCGGCGATGGGATGATGGTCAGAGATACATTGGAACTGACCGCCACGCCGGCGGCGTTGCTTGCAATGACGGTATAAATACCGACATTGCTCATGGAAACGCTGGTGATCACCAGATTCGTGGTCGCCGAGCCGGAGATGCCGCCGCCGTCAGTCAGATTGGTGCCGTTGTCCTGCCATTGATAGACCAGCGGCAGCCCGCCGGTGGCACTCACAGTGAAACCAGCAGCCGTCCCTTCGATCACTGCTTCATTCGTCGGCTGCATCGTGATCGTCGGGGGGCTGATCACCGACAGGTTGTATTGGCGGCTTTGGCCGATGCGGTCATTCAAGTTGGTGAACCACAGGGTCGCGCTGTAGCTGCCCACCACCAGGTTGCTGGCCCCCGAATTCAAACTCACCGCCACCGTCGTTGCCGGACCACCCGGATTCAACATCCCGTTGCTGGGCGAGGCGTTGAGCCAAGCCGACGTGTTGGATAGTGACCAGGTCAAGATGTTGGTTCCCGCATTGGTCAGCGTCAGGCTTTGGGAAGTGACGGTGAATGGTCCGCCTGCCCCGCCAACGGAACTAAATCCGCTCGCCGGCGTGATAATCAATGCTTCCGGATTGGCCAAGGCGTTGATCAGGCTCTGGCCGGCGGGCGTGCCCCAGCCCGTGCATAAGTCATAGCCGGGCACCGCGTAGAATTTGGTCGGACTGCTCGAACTGGTGTTGTTGCCGGTGGTGATGTCGTGAAAGGCCGAGGCATAGTTGGGGCTGGCGCCAATCGCGTACACGGCCGGATTGATGAACCCAACGGTCGCTTTTCCGGTGCCCACCGCCTGCTGGTTGACCAGCGCGATGAATCCCGCCCACAACGGCGACGCACAACTGGTGCCGCCCACATTGTAATCGTAGCCGTCCGCCCGCACATAAACGTTGTTCGCCGTCAGTGCCACGTCCGGCACGTTGCGCATGGTCGTCGAGCCTTGGTTGGCCGTCATGCTGGCGTTCGTCTGCCACCACGGTATCGGATATTGCGTGCTGATGCCTCCGCCGCTGCCGATCCCGTTGTCCCAATTCCATACCGTCTCCGATACCCATGAGCCACGCGGACCACTCGTCGTCAACGTCGTCCCGCCCACTTCCGTGATGTACGGCGTGTCACTGGGGAAGTTAATCAGGCCGGTATAAGCATCGTCGTCACCCGATGCGCTGAAAAACGATTGCCCCTGCACCGCCATTTCCTGGAAAATCACATCGGCGGCGGGTTCCATCGTCCCGCCGGAAATATACCACGAGCAGCTCAACTGTTTGGCCACATTGTCGCTGGCCATCCGGCTTAAAATATCCACAAACGGACTGGGGTTGGCTGCCTCATACACCGTCACCTGAGAAACGTTGGTCGCCATGGATATGACCATCTCAATGTCCAGCGACACCTCCACTTCACCGCCGTCGCCGCTGGGCAGCCCGCTGGCCCCGTCAATCAACACGTTGGACAGCGTGATGCCCGGCAAACCGGCCGCCGTTTCATAATAGGCAATGTCACTGGGCGTATAACCGTCATATTGCAGCAGCCCCACCACCTGCCCCGAACCGTTGAGCGAACTGTCCGGCACATACGCCGCCCGGAAATCCTGGCCCATATAGGTGCCGCCGGGACCCGAACCGGCGTCGGGCGCAGCGTTGGCGCCGTTGGACAGGGGGCGGGCCACCAGGTTGGGCCGCGGCAACCCATAATCGTCCAATCCGCTGATGTGTAACAACGGAACTGTCAGGTCCACCGTCGGTTCGGTGTCGGGCGCATAAAAGGTCCGGTTCTCGGTCGGATGCTGGTAAGTACGCAAGGTCACGTGGAAGGCCTTTTGGATGTCCGCCACCGTTCCATTGACGTCCACCAACAAGCGATTGGGATGGGTGGCCGTCACCGTCAGGCCGTTTTGCCGGGCGAAGGCGATGACCGCCTGGTAATCGGCCTCAGCGGGTCCAAACTGTTCGGTAAACTGTTCGGGCGTCAGGTAATGATGATAGTTGGGGCTGGCCGGATCGTAGATTTCCCGCAGCAGTTGGGTGAGCGCTTCCGGCTGGCGCGCCGGCAAGCCGATGGCCAGTTGCAGATGATTGGTGGCCGGCAGCAGGCCCAGCGACTGCAGGCCGGCGACCACGGCCGGCACATGGCCGGTTAGCCGCTGCTGCGCCGGGGCCGGGGCGGGAACCGCCAGCAGCAGCAACAGCCACACGACCAGGCTGGAACGCTGAAGGTTAAATAAAAGACGGATGCTTTGGAAGAATATTTGAATATTTTTCATTTTACGAAAAATTAAATGCTATTCCAATTCGATTACGAATTGCGTAGCAAATAGCCCCCGATGAGTCAAGATTATTTATGTGACAGATTAGGGATGTGACAACCAAGTGTCGTTCCGCCCACTTATGCTTTCTGCACCTGAATCCCGGCAACACCCACGGCGTCGGGGACATCCATCAAGTGCCGCGCTTGGTCTTTACACAAAATATAGCGGCTGCTTTCCCAGGAACCCACCGGGTCCAAAAAAAATGTCCGACCAGGCTGATGATGGCCCAAAGGAATTTGGGCCGCCCTTTAAGCACGTGGAATTCCCCTCGCAATGTTTTGGGGCCGAGCATACCGATGACCTGATAACCGAATTGCTTCATTTCCGCTGCCTCCCATCCGGATAGATGCTCCTGCAAGTCGGCCTTTTCGAGGTGGCGTTGGGGCAGAAAGCCGCTGGGTGTGAAGAATACCACCCTGCGGAGGGCAATGTTTTCCATGGCTTGGATTAATCGCAGGCCATCCTCCTTCGGGAGATGTTCGATGACATCCATGGCAATGACCGCGTCGAACTGGCCTGGTTGAAAATAATTTTCAAGCTTCCGCACGTCGCCCAGAACAAAATCGTCGTGGCTTTTTAACCGGCGGGCTTCCTCCAGATCCGGGGCGTAGCCTTCGATTCCCGTTGAGTGCGGCACCGCCAGCCAGCGTAAATCCACGGATTTTCCACAGCCTACATCCAGCACACTATCACAGCCATCCAGGGCGTTTCGCAGCGCCAGTCGAGTCAAAATTTGCGCGGGATCCAAACCCTGTTTGAGTAAAAATGCAATGAGACTGATTCGGCTACGCATAGTATGTTGCCATGATGGTATGGGCCAATTTCAATTTCCAGACGATTCGCGCCCAGTTGGAGTGATGTCGTTTAGCACAGCGTGTGGCTAGGAGTCAATGTTTTCAAACAGTCAAGTCGTCCAGTGTGAACGGCGGCGCCGTTCGCAATCGTTCATTGGCGGCAGCCACGTCGCGGGTGTAGATGATGTTGCTCGGCGCCTGCACGCTGGTTGAAATCAACCGCCGGGCAAACGGCTCATATTTGCAGGGGACAAACCCGCAGTCCCGGATTTCGCGATGCAGGCGGTCTTCATCGAAACCGTAGCGCGAGCCGAGATCATTCTTTTCCATGAGGATGGCGCTTAAGCCGGGAAACCTGAGCGTGTTGGTTGCACCCGCGAATACTTCGGTTTCGAATCCTTCAACATCCACCTTTAAGAGATTCGGCGGGTTGGCGGCCAATTCCTTGTCCAGCGTCGTCGCTCGTACGGCAATTGAACCTGCCTCCGCCGTGCCAGCGGCCACGTGGTTTTCTGTTCCCAGACCGACGCTGAACTGCACCTGGCCTTCCGCGCGAGCGGCGACCGCATGAACCGGCCGGGCGCAATTTTGCAGGTTGTTGAGTAAAATGTTTCGCGCCAGCATGGCATAAGTGTCCGGACTGGGTTCAAATGCCACCACTCGGGCTCCAGCCACCCCCGCGGCCAGGATGGTGAAAGCCCCCACATTTGCTCCGACATCGGCAAAAACATCTCCGGGCCGCAAATAATGCATGACAAACGCCATTTCCTCGAATTCGCACAACCGCGGCATGATGTAATGCGCCGCACCCTTCATGTGAGGCGATACCAGCAACCGGGTGTGGTTGGGAAATTCCACGCAGACGTCCCCCGGCACCAGGCGGGCAGCGATTTGAACAAAGCCATATTTGAATACGGACTTTATTCGGTGGTTACGGTTGGTCGGATGGTTGGCGATAGCGCGCAAGGCGCCGGCGACTTTCGTGAGCAAATTCATGAACAAATTTTTACCAAGTCTAGAGCCATTACTACGGAGCACAAATGCAATTTTCGATTTTGGGGGGCGAGCAACCGCTTTGAGGCGCCCAAGACACCAAAGCTGCACTGGCAGGTTTGGTTCGTCCAGATCCGTATCTCAAATCAGCTCGCGCTACTCAATGATTCGGCACGCGTCGTATCGGTTCTGCTTATGGGCCGGTGAAACGCAGGCGATAAAAGACGTTGGCGCCGGTTATGGTGATCGGTTCCAAGTAGTATTGATCCTCAATTATAATCGGCGGCACACTGACCGGCACCCAGCTTCCCGGCGACAGGTTTGGCGAAGTCTCCAGTACAAATCCCGACGGGTTTACCGGCCAACTGATATACAGGGTGCCGCCCGAAGACGTCGTGGCCAACATTGGCAAACTCACGACATTAATAGGATTGGCCATGCCGTTTTCCCCATAGCTGTCGCTGGCTTCCAACATCAGGTTCGTTCCGGTCTGGGCGATGATGACTGTTCCGGCCCAGGCACCCTGGCTGAAATTGCCCGAAACTGCCGGATTGACCGGCATGCCATTGGTGGTTACCAGCACAACCGTGCCGGTGAAATCGGTGGCCAATCCGTTGGCTTGGTTCTCCGCCTGCACCGTTACGGCAAACGGCGCGCCGGCAAAGCGCGGCGAGGGAATCGGGTTCCAAACAAAGTGCAAGTAGGGGTTGACGACCAGCAGGGCGTTGGAACTCATGGTCGCGCCGTAGAGGTTGGTCACCAGCACGGCATAAGTGCCGGCCTGCCAGAACTGGAGGTTCGTCAACGTCAGCGACATGTTTGTGGCAGTCAGCAAGTTCGTCCCGTCAAAGGTCCATTGGTAACTGAACGTCGTTGAACCGGTGGCAGCAACCGTGAAAGCAGCCGTGATGCCGACGAAATTGGTTTGGCTGGCGGGCTGTTGGTTGATGACCGGCCGCCTGCCGAAGGGGGTTAGATTGGGATAGATCGAGAGGCTGGGGCCGTACTGGTTGACCAAGATAACATCGGGCCGGCCATCTCCATTCAAATCACCAAAGGTCACACCCCACGGATTGCTACCCGTCCCAAAAGTCACACGATTGCCCAAAGAATTGGTCGTAAAACCGCCCGGCGTGCTCTGGTTCTGAAAGAGCGAAAGCAGGCTGGCGTCGTCCACGGCAATGTCGGGCTTGCCATCGCCGTTCAAGTCGCCCAAGGCGCTGGTATGCCCCGATGAGCTCAGCGTGAAAGCCACCGCCGGCGCAAAGGAATTGGTGGCAATGCTTCCGACCATCGAGGTGTTCCGCAAGACCGCCAGTCCCGCTGAAGCCGAACTGTCCACCAACACCAAGTCCGCTTTGCCGTCCCCGTCCACATCTCCAATGACCACCGAAATATCAAACGCCGGCACCGGGAAAACCACCTGCGCCGTGAACGAATTGGTGGTGATGGTGCCGCCCAGGCCCAGGTTGCGGTACACCGAAACAGTGTCGTCGCTGCTGTTGGCCACCGCCAAATCCGGTTGGCCGTCGCCATCCAAATCGCCGATGGCCACTGCCACCGGGTAATGGCCAGCCGGCAAATTCACCCGCGGCGCGAAGGCGATGTTGCCCGGCGTGCTCTGGTTCTGGAATATCGAAATGGCATTGTCTTGGGCGTCCGCCGTCACGATGTCTGGTTTGCCATCGCCGTTGAGGTCCTGCACCGCCAGGCCCAGCATGAAATCTCCGCCCTGTAGGTAAACCGGGGCGGCAAACGAGTTGGTCGTTAGGACTCCCGGCGAACTGAGGTTGCGATAAATGGCCACGAATCCACTGTCGGCATACGACGCGATGATGTCCGGTCTGCCATCCCCATCAATGTCCGCCACGGCGATGGTGTAGGGATCTTCATAGGTTCCCAATATCCCCGGTAGCACAATCTGCGGCCCGAACGAGGCCGCCGAGAGCGTGCCGTTGGTGCCGATGTTCTGATAAATGGTGATGGTGCCACTATAGGAGTTGGCGATGACCAAATCCGGTTTGCCGTCACCGTCCAGATCACTGACGATCACGCGGCCGGGTCCATTGCCGGTGGGCAAATTGATCGGCGGCCCCAGCGAAGCGCTGCTGACGGGGCCGCTGCCAGGGAAGGTGGACAGGAAGGAGGAATCCGCATAGGCAGTCAGCCCATTGACCGTTTCCGTGATTGGCGCATAGGTTGCTCCCACGGGGACGGTCACGGTCAAATTCGTTGGGTTGGCGGCGCTCACCACCGCCCGCACCGCACCAAAGCGAACAATGTTGTTGCTGGCAATCGGGCTGAAATTCAGCCCCGTGATGTTCACCACCGTACCGGTCTGCCCCAACGGGGGAGTGAAGGACATTATAATCGGGACGTTGGCTGGCGAAAGTACCGTCAAGAGCGCATTGGAACTGAGGAGCGAACCGTAGAGGTTGGTCACCAGCACCGAGTAATTGCCGGATTGGTTGAACTGCACGTTGGTCAAGACCAGCATGGCATTCGTAGCACCCAAGAGATTTGTGCCATTGAAGTTCCATTGATAATTCAAGGGCAGAGAGCCGGCAGCCGTCACGGCGAACATCGCGGAGTTACCTACGGGCACCGTTTGGTTGGTCGGCTGCTGGGTGATGACCGGCGGGCCGCCGAAGGGAGTCAGATTTGGATAGATTGAGACGCTGGGGCCGTACTGGTTGACCAAAATGACATCGGGCCGGCCATCCCCATTTAAATCGCCAAAGGTCACGCCCCAAGGGTTGCTACCGGTCGCAAAACCCACGGGACTACCCAAGGAATTGGTCGTAAAACTGCCCGGAGTGCTCTCATTTTGAAAAATCGAAAGCAGACTGTCCTGCACACTTTCGATTCCACTGACCACGGCAATGTCGGCCTTGCCATCGCCGTTTAGATCGCCCAAAGCACTGGTATGTCCCCATGAGGTCAATGAGAAGTCCACCGCGGGTGCAAACGAATTCGTGGTGATGCTGCCGACCGTCGAGGTGTTCCGCAAGACCGCCATTTCGTCCGAAGCAGACGCGCCCTCGACCACCAGATCCGGTTTGCCGTCCCCGTCCACGTCTCCAATGAGCACCGAAATATCGGACGCCGGAGCCGGGAAAACCACTGGCGGCGCGAAGGAATTGGTCGTTATGGTTCCGCCCAAGCCCAGGTTGCGGAACACCGAAATGGTGCCGTCGTTGGCATTGGCTACCGCCAAATCCGGCTGGCCATCGCCATCCAGATCGCCAATGGCTACACCCTGCGGGGAATTGCCGGCCGCCAAATCCACCCGGGGCGCGAACGCGATGTTGCCCGGCGTGCTCTGGTTCTGGAAAATCGAAATGGTATTGTCGCCGGAATCGGCCGTCACAATGTCTGGTTTGCCATCTCCGTTCAAGTCTTGCACCGCCACACAACGCATGCCATTGCCCGCCGGCAGGTACACCGGAGCGGCAAACGAGTTGGAGGTGAGTATCCCGGGCGAACTAAGGTTGCGATAAATGGCCACCAGATCACTGTCGGCATAGATCGCTATGATGTCCGGTCTGCCATCCCCATCAATGTCCGCCACTGTGTTCGCATAGGGGTTGTCATAGGTTCCGAGGATCCCCGGCAGCACAATCTGTGGCCCGAACGAGGCCGCCGAGAGCGTGCCGTTGGTGCCGATGTTCTGATAAATGGTGATGGTGCCACTATAGGAGTCGCCGATGACCAAATCCGGTTTGCCGTCACCGTCCAGATCGCTGACGATCACCCGGCCTGGCCCATTGCCGGTGGGCAAGTTGATCGGCGGCCCCAACGAAGCACTGGTGATGGGGCTGCTGCCAGGGAAGGTAGGCAGGAAGGAGGAATCCGCATACGCGGTGAGCCCATTGACGGTCTCAGTGATTGGGGCATAGGTTGCTCCCACGGGCACGGCCACCGTCAAGTTCGTTGCGCTGGCCGTACTCACTACCGCTCGGACCGCCCCGAAATAGACGATGTTGTTGCTGGCAATCGGGCTGAAATTCAGTCCCTTGATGCTCACCACCGTTCCGGTCTGCCCTAATGGGGGAGCAAAGGATATTATGACCGGTACGTTGGTCGGCGAAAGTACCGTCAACAGCGCGTTGGAACTGAGGAGCGAACCGTAGAGGTTGGTCACCAGCACCGAGTAGTTGCCCGCTTGACTGGGCTGCACGTTGGTGAGAGTCAGCGTGGCATTCGTCGCTCCCAATAGATTTGTGCTATTGAAGTTCCATTGATAATTCAAGGGCAGATAGCCGGAAGCCGTTACGGCGAACGTCGCGGTGTTGCCCACAGGCACAGTTTGGTTGGTCGGCTGCTGGGTAATGACCGGCGGGCCGCCAAACGGAGTCACATTCTGATAAATGGATAGATTGTCGCCGTATTGGTTGACAAAAACGACGTCGGGGCGGCCGTCTCCGTCCAAATCCACGACACATTCGCCCCAAGGATCGTTCACCACTCCAAAGTCCACCCGTGCGCCCAACGAAGTGTTGGTGAAGCTGCCTGACCCGTACGTATTCTGGAACACCGACAGGTAGTCGCTGGATTGCTCCGTCGAGAGGAGGTCGGGTTTGCCATCCCCATTCAGGTCTCCCACCGCCAAATCATGCACCCAACCGGGCATCGGAAAATTCACGGCCGGGGCAAACGAGCTGGTCGTCAATGAACCGGGCGTAGCCTGATTATGATAAACCGACAGGTAGGTTGAACCAGCGGCGGAGCCGGTTATCAAATCCAATTTGCCATCGCCTTCCAAGTCGGCGGCCGCCAGCCCCTGGTTGGATTGGAGTGCCGGCAAGTCCACCCGCGGCGCGAAAGAGTTGGTGGTAATCACCCCCGGAGTGCTGATATTGCGAAAGACGGAGAGCAAGGCCGTGGTGTTGTCCAGCACCGCCAAGTCCGGTTTGCCGTCACCATCCAGGTCCGCCACAATCAGGTTGTAGGTGCTTCCCACACCCGTCAAATCCACCCGGGGGGCAAACGAATTGGTGGTCAAACTGCCGGCGGTGCCGATGTTCTTGAATATGGAAACGATATTGCTGACGGAGCTGGCACAAACAATGTCCGGCCGCCCATCGCCGGTGAGAGCCGCCACCCGCACGAACCGGGTATTCGGTGCGACGTTGAGCGCGACGGGAGCCGCAAATGAATTGCTCGTTAACAAACCACCCGCCGATAGATTTCGATAAATAAGAATCTGGTTGGCTCCAGTATCCGCCGCCACAATGTCCAGTTTCCCATCACCATCCACGTCGGCCAGGATTACCGAAAGGGGACCCCCAACGCACGGGAGATCAATCGCCGGGCCGAAGCTGTTGGTACCCAGCGGTTCGCCGGCGCCAAGGTTTTGGAAGATCGAGATACTGCCGTCGCCATAGTTGGCTGTCACCACATCCACTTCCCCGTCGCCGTTCAAATCCCCTACCGCGCAGGAAATCGGCTGATCCGGGGTGGGAATATCCACGCGGGCGGCGAAAGTGGATGGGCCAATGCTCGAACCATTTCCGGCGAACGTCGGTTCAAAAACTGCACTGGAATAAGCCACCAGCCCGTTAACCGTCTCGGTAATGGGACCGTACGTCGCGCTCACGGGCACCGTCACGGCCAGGTTCGTTGTGCTCGCCGCACTGACCACCGCTCGCACCGCGCCAAAATACACAATGTTGTTGCCGGGAGTGGGATCAAAGTTCAAGCCGCTGATGTTCACGACCGCACCCACGTTGCCGGAAGTTGGACTGAACGAAGTGACGACCGGCGGCTGCTGGGCCGAGGCCGTGACGGGAACCGCCAGCAGCAGTAACAGCCACACCGTTAGGCTGGAAAGGAGGAAGTGAACTGATGCAAGGGCGCCCTGAAGGGGACAATTAATCTTTTTCATTATTTAGATAATTAAGATTAATACCAAGTTTATCACTTCTATTTAATACGAAGCGCTCCGGTGTGTCAATGCTATTGGAGCCGCGGCGGCGGTTCCGAATGCCCCCTGGATAGCGCGAAGGGACCGGAGAGATCGGCGATTTTGGGAAAGCCAGTGGATAAAGAGGGCACGGGACCAGTCCGGGCAGAGTATGCCGGAAGGCGGG